>CAYZVO010000014.1:0-44494 GCA_964481655.1 uncultured Enterobacterales bacterium
GTACTACACCGACTCCACCACCGCCGAGGAGCTCTTCGAGGACTTCGTCGCGGCCAACCCCAACATCTACATGGTCCAGTGCGGCCACGTGGACGCCGAGTACCGCCAGGAGAGCGAGAACGACGCGGGCCTGCCGGTCCACGAGCTGCTCACCGACTTCCAGAGCTACCACGACATGGGCGGCAACGGCTGGCTCAAGCAGCTGGACTACGACATCACCGCCGGCACCATCACCGTGAGCACCTACTCTCCCAACCTGGGCCGCTACCGGGAGAACGGCGAGGGCCTCGACGCCAGCCTGGAGCTGCTGGGCTGGGCCCTGAGCCGGCTGGGGTCCTACCTCGAGAGCTACGGCATCGACACCGATGAGCTCGAGGAACAGTACGACCACTGGACCACCACGGAAGAGGGCCGCCAGGAATACTACGAGGCCGCCTACGGCGACGGCAGCCGCGACTCGAGCTTCGTGCTCGAGCTGGACTTCGAGGCCTACGCCACCGCGCGCTAGCGGCCGTCGATGCAGGTGGCCAGGGCCCCCAGCAGCTCATCGGGATCGAAGGGCTTGCTCAAGACGGCGGCCTCGGACTCCGCGATGAAGCGCTCGGTCCGCGGGGTGAAGGCACCGCCGGTCATGAAGATCATCCGCGGCTCCAGCGCCGGGCGGTGCTCGCGCACCCAGGTGTGGAGGTCCACGCCGGTGAGCTCGGGCATGATCAGGTCGCAGAGGATCGCGTCGAAGGCGGGGTCGCGCTCCAGGATCGCCATCGCCTCGCGGCCCGAGGTGCAGACCACGGTGTCGTGATGTCGAGAGACCAGGCGGTCGAGGGTGCGGCCCAGGGCGGGCTCGTCGTCGACGATCAGCACGCGGCCGCGCCGAGCGCTGGGCCCGGGCCCCGGTGCGGGTGGGTCCGGGCGGATGTCGCCCGTCGTCCTGGTCAGGGGCAGCCGCAGGATGAAGCGGCTGCCCCAGCCCAGCTCGCTCTCCACCTTGATGGTGCCCCCCAGGCTGGTGACGATGTTGTGGCAGATGGACAGCCCCAGCCCGGTGCCGACGCCGAGCTTCCTGGTGGTGAAGAAGGGCTCGAACAGCCTCGAGAGCAGCTCCGGCTCGATGCCCGCGCCGGTGTCGCTGACGGTGATGACGGCCTGCCCCGCGTCCTGGTGGCTCGAGATCCTGATGAGGTTGCGCGTCGCGTCGCCATCCTGGATCGCGTGGGAGGCGTTGACCAGCAGGTTGATGAGGACCTGGGTGAGGCGAGGTCCGTCGCTCACCAGCTCCCGGAGCTGGAGGTCCGTCTCGGTGCGGGCCTTGAACCGGGTCTGCGCGCCGGCCATGTCCAGGGCGCGGCGGACCACCTGCTCAAGGTCCACGGGGCCCAGCGCGTCGCCGCCGTCCTTGGCGAAGGTCCCGAGATCGCGGACGATGTCGCGCACCCGGAGCACGCCGGTGGTGGCGTCCTGCAGCAGCCCCGCCAGCTCGGGTTGCAGGCCCTCCTCGTCGCTGGCCAGGACGGCGCCGATCTCCTGGAGGCTCAACAGGATGTAGGCCAGGGGGTTGTTGATCTCGTGGGCGACCCCCGCGGCGAGCAGGCCGATGCTCGAGAGTCGATCGGCCTCGGCCAGTCGGGTCTGCAGCTCCATGAGCTGCGTGACGTCCCGGGCGTGGACCACCAGCTGGCGCAGGGTCCCGTCCTCGTCGTTGACCGGGTAGACGGTGCTGTCGAAGTGACGGCCGCCGCGGCTGTCCTGGATCCGCTGGGGCTCGCCCGTGGCCTTGACCAGCTCCGCGACCCGGCGACGTCGCGCGGCGTCCTCGGGATCGAGCGGACCGAGCGCCGCTGCGCCCAGCAGCTGATCGCGGGGGATGCCGTAGGCTCGGGCCAACGACTCGTTGCACTCCAGGACGCGGCCGTCCGGGTCCATCAGCATCAGGACGTCTTCCGTGGCGTCGATCAGGTTGCGCAGCCGCTGGCGCCGCTCATCCAGCTCTGCCCGCAAGGTCTTGCGCTCGGTGATGTCGCGGGACAGCAGGGTCAGGCCCGCGAGCTGTCCGTCGACGAAGCGCGGCGCGGCGCGGGTCTCGAAGTGGACCGGACCGTCGTCGGTGTCGATGTAGGTCTCCCAGCGCGCAGGGCGTCGGTCGGCGAGCACCCCCCGCATGGCTCGACTCACCGTGTCGACCTCGGATGCGGGGAGGAACTCGGTGATGTTTCGCCCGATCAGATCCTGGACACTGCTGTTGGGCCCGTCCCGGTTGATGTAGAGGACGCGGAAGCGGGTGTCCAGCAAGACCACGTGGTCCGGGGTGCTCTCGGCCAGGGAGCGCCAGCGCGCCTCGCTCACGCGCAGATCCCGTTGGGAGCGCTGCCGCTCGCTGACATCCTGGAGCGTGACCAGCAGCATGGGTTCGCCGGCGTGGTCGATGCGCGCGCTGGACACCAGCAGGTGGACCGTCCGGTCACCCCGTGGCGTCGCGACCACGAGGTCCACGGTCAGATCGGAGGCCGGCTCGGGGCCGTCGAGGACCTCCATCAGCGGCCCGGGGATGCCAGCCTGTGGCTCCCCCAGGAGTGCCAGGGCGCGCTGGTTCGCGCGTACCACGCGGCGCTCGGCGTTCAGCAGCAGCGTGGGGACCGGGAGGGCTTCGCACAGCGTGTCACTGCCGAACGGCTCTGGCGGGGCGCTGGGGCCCGGGCCGCCGTGTCCTGGATCCGTCATCGCTCCCTCCGGTGGTGGTGGCATCATAGGGGAACGGGCAATGTGGGTAAAGTGTGCAAATGGTGGAGGGGGCCGGGCGTGGTGGCCGCCCCGCGGCGGGGTCGGCGACGTTAGCTGACCACCAGCCAGGAGCGCCGTCCCGTGCAACCGTCCACCCGCCGAACCCGACTCCCCCGCTGGGCACTGGCGGTGTTGGTGCCCCTGCTGTTCTTCGCAGGGCTGGAGCTGGGTCTCCGAGCCGTGGGTTGGGGCGTGAAGACCTGGATCCGCCTGCAGCGTCCCGATCCGGGTGAGCGCGCTGGCGCCAGCATCGTCTGCGCCGGTGACTCGGTGACCTTCGGGCTCAACGCCGACACCGACCAGGCCTACCCGATGGTCCTGGCGGGCCTGCCCGGCTTCGAGGACAGCCCCGTCCACGGCGTGGGGGTGCCCGGCATCGACAGCCAGGGGCTGGCCGTGCAGCTCGAGCGGGAGCTGGCGGGGCGCCCGGAGCTCGGTGGAGGGCTGCTGCTGGTGCTCGTGGGCTACAACGACTGCGCTCAGCTCCCGGGCATGATGGTCGGTGGGGCCGGTCAGGTGGCACCCAGCTCGGGCCCGCGGGATCTGCTGCTGCGCTCCCACAGCTACCAGCTGCTGACCCAGGCGGTGCTGCGGCTGCGCCCCCCCGGCCCGCCCCCCCAGCCAGGGGTGGCCCCCGGTGGCGTGCCGGACACCGCCGGCGATCTCGGGCGCTGCGCCGGGGTGCTGGCCCATGGGCTGGATGAGCTCGAGGGGGTCGCTGCGGGGTACGATCTGTCCCTGATGCTCGTGGCCTACCCGGTGCCCGCCGAGCGCAGCCGGGGCACCCCCCTGGCGACCTCGCGCATCAACCGCATGATGGCCACCGAGGCCGCCGAGCGCGGGCTGCCCTGGCTGGACATCGAGCCCTGCGTGAGCGCCCGGGAGGCCACCGCCGCACCGGGCTTCTTCTCCGCCGACGGCATCCACATGGACGCCCACGGCTACGCAGCCCTCGCCGCGTGCGTGGCCGCAGCCCTCGAGCCCTGGCGCGGTGCCCCGTCGGGGCCCGCCCGTTAGCCCGACACCAGCCCCAGGAGACCGTCGTGGTCGAGCGATCCCCGTCGAGCACCGCCGTCAGCGCCGCGCGCGCCTGGCTGCTCGACCGCGAGCGCTGGCCCTGGGCGATCTTCTCGCTGCTGCTGCTCGCCATCGCGGTGTTCCACGGCTGGGACCACGCGGCCTGGGTGGCCACGGACGAAAGCCCCCTCATCGACGCCGACTCCCCCATGCACATGCTGGCGGTCGCGGACATCTACTCGCGCTGGGTGGGCTTCGACGGCTTCTCCATCCCCTACACGGCGGGCACCTACCCGCCGGCCTTCCACATGCTGGCCTGCTAGTGGTTGCGGCTCGGGGCGCGGGCGGTGGTGGCCGTGGGCCAGGGGGGCGGGGTCTTGACCGTGCGGGGGACCCTCGGCGTGGGTGGGCGGGCCGCCCGGGCCCGGGGGCGGCCGGTGGGGCTGGCGGCGGCCGCGGCCGCCTGGACCTTCCCGCTGTGCTGGACCGAGCGCGCCGAGGTGCAGCTCGACCTGCCCATGGCCGGTGCGGTCGCCCTGGCCTTCGCCTTCCTGCCCACCCCGCGTCGCCCCGGGACCCGCTGGCTCGCGGTGGCGGCGGGGCTGGGCATGAACCTGGCGCTGCTCACCAAGCAGGCCATGCTGCCCATCGCGGCCGCGGCGCTGGGCTGGCTGGCGCTGCGGGCCGTGGTGCTGTGGTGGCTGGCCCGGCGGCGGGGAGACGCGGCCGACGCCCGATCCCACCTCATCGACGTCGGCGTCACCCTCGGCGTGGTCGCGGTCGTCTGCGTGCCCCACTACCTGCTGGCCTGGGGCGCCATCCGCGGGGCGATGACCCACATCTACGACGTGGCGCCCCCGCTGCAGGGCGACGCGATGTGGGCCGCCAAGCTCGGCCTGCTGGGCTGGTTCACCCAGCGCTTCATGCAGGCGCCCCACCTCATCGCCTTGATCCTGGGCTTGGCCTGCCTGCCCTTCCTGCGCGGCCGGGCGTTGATGACGCCGGTGCTGTTCGGGCTGGCCGGCGGGTTGGTGCAGTTCCTGCACTTCCCCAACCCCCACGAGCGGCACTTCGTGGCCCTGGCGCCCCTGGTGCTGTTGCTGGGGCTCGCTCCGCTGGGGCTGCTCCGCAAGGCCTGGTGGCGCCAGGGGCTGCGCTGGGCGCTGGCGCTGGTCGTGGTGGTGTGGGGGCTGGGCTTCTCCTGGTCCTGGCGCACGGGCACGGCCCCCTGGGGAGGCCCGGCCATGCGGCTGACGGGCCACGAGTTCGGGCACTTCGAGCAGCTGCACAGCTCATCGGAGGCCTGGCGCTGGCTGGTCACCCGCCCGGATCGTTTCTACACAGCGGCCCCCAGGGCCGAGCGCACGAGCTGGCCCCAGGAGGACGTCGTCCTGGCCCTGAGCGAGCTGCTGGGGCCCCCCGGACCCCAGGAGCAGCTCTACCGGGACCTCACCCGGGACCCCAGCGCCCCGACGGTGCTGGTGCTCAACGGCCTGCCCCCGGACACCAGCATGACCGCCTACGCCGGGATCATGCAGGAGTTCCGCTGGCGCTTCCTGGGCATGAGCAGCGGTGACCTCGAGCCCTGGATCCGAGAGCTGCAGGCCGGGTCCCAGCCCCCGGCGCGGCTGCTGCTGCTCTCCTGCGAGCCCGAAGGCAGCGACGGTCCCCACGTCGCGGACAGCGCGCCGGCGCTCGGGTTCGAGCTGCTGCGGTCCTGGCGCGGCGCCACCGTCGAGGGCGGGCCGGTCCAGGCCATCACCCTGTGGGAGCGGGTGGGCTACCAGTCGCCGTCGGGTCCGCCGTAGGCGCCCATGTCGTTGCGGCTGCCGTCCACGTCGTTGTAGCTGGCGTCGGGATCGCCCGCGTCGATGCAGGGTGAGGAGCCGGCCAGGGCGAAGCTGGCGCCCGCGCCGGAGCAGTGGGCCTGCTGGAAGGAGGGATCTTCGCTGATGTCCCGGGCGCCGGCGGTGTAGCTGCCGCCGTAGGTCATGGAGCCCATCGACGAGTTGTAGACGTCGTTGTAGGAGAACTGGCCGGTGCCAGCACCGTACAGGGCGTAGGCCGATGAGGTGGACTGCACGATGCTGTTGTGCAGCTGCAGCGTGCCGGAGGCCCCTTGCTGGAAGATCTGGCTGCCCCGCTGCTCGCCGCTGTCCGACGACGCGTTGCCGTAGAAGCTGGAGTTGGTGAAGGTCACGGTGCCCGAGCCCCCGGCGAACACCCCGCCGCCGTCGACGTCGGCCTGGTTGCAGCTCAGCAGGCTGTTGGTGGCCGACAGATCGGCGCCGTCCAGGTAGATGCCCGCGCCGTCCGACGCGATGTTTTCGTGCAGGTGGACCTGGGTGAGGGACAGCACGGTGCCCGAGGCGGCGTAGATGCCGCCGCCGGTGTCGGCCTGGTTCATGTCGAAGGTGACGCCCTCGAGGCTGACCACGCCCGACTGCACGCAGAGCCCGCCGCCGTAGGAGTAGCGCCAGATCTGCGTGAAGCTGCCGGAGGACTCCTGGGTGTAGTCGGGCAGCACGTTGTCGGTGATGATGAGGTCCACCAGGGTCGGGTCGTCGCCTTCGACCCGGATGCCGCCGCCGCAGTACTCGTACAGGTGCACGGTGCAGGTGTTCTGGCCCTCGTTGCTGGGGGCCGAGTCGGCGCAGGTGGTGCTGGTGGAGCTGTACAGGGTGTCGCCGCTGCCGCCCCGGATGGTGAAGCCCTGCAGGGTGGGGCTGGCGTTGGAGCCGCTGCCGAAGGTGACGGCCGAGACGCAGGCCAGGGGATCGCCGGTGCCGCAGGCGCTGGTGCCGGGGTCGATGATGGTCGCGGTGGGGCCGTCGAGGCCGGTGACCACGATGGACTTGCCGCCGAAGTCGATGGTCTCCGCGTAGGTGCCCGCCCGGGCGAGCACGCAGCCCCCGGCCATGTCGATGGCGCTCTGGAGGTGGAGGACCGGGTCGCTCGGGGTGCCCGAGCCGCCCGAGTTGCCGCTGACGGCGTCGGCGATGATGGGCTCGCGTCGATCGTTGTCGTCGCAGTCCAGGGTGTTGTCGACGGTGCCGGTGGGCTGCTCGCAGGCCAGCACGGGGGCGTCGGGGTCGCCGAAGGTGTCGTTGTCGGCGTCGGTGTAGAACATCAGGCCGTCGGCGGGTTCGTCGTCGACGGTGCCGTTGCAGTCGTTGTCGGCCCCGTCGCAGACCTCGGTGCCGCCGGGGTAGCTGTCGGCGTCGCTGTCGTCGCAGTCGGTGTTGTCCGCCACGTAGCCGCTGGGCTGGGCTTCGGTGCGCACCAGCTCGTCGGGATCGCCGTAGCCGTCGCCGTCGGCGTCCCGGTACCAGGTGTCCGGATCGGGGGTGTCGGGGCCGCCACCGTCGGTGTCGGTGCCCTTGGGGTTGGTGACGTCCAGCCCGAAGTTGCAGGCCGGCAGCCCCAGCAGCAGGACCAGCGCGAGGCGGGTGGCGCTGCGTCGGGTGGACGGCTGCAGGAGGCGGAGGCGCGGCATGGCAGCATCATAGCAGCCCGTGGGGCGTGGCGGAGGTGGGATCCGGCGATAGAGGGACCCCATGAGTGACGCCGAGCTGAAGCGCGCGATGAAGCTTGTTCGCATCACGCTGGC
Source organism: uncultured Enterobacterales bacterium (assembly GCA_964481655.1). Classification (GTDB taxonomy): domain Bacteria; phylum Myxococcota_A; class UBA796; order UBA796; family JAFGLY01; genus CALDOK01. The sequence continues at coordinate 7,406 of CAYZVO010000014.1, forward strand.
CGTGAACGTGGTGGTGCTGCTGATCAACCTCGCCCTCGGCTATGCCCTGGTGGTCTGGGTGGTGAACGAGCCCGCCACGGTCGCTGGGGTGACCCCGATCGAGCAGCCGAGCCACGCCCGCGCCGAGGACCCGCGCCCCGAGCTGGCGGCGTTCTTCGACCGCACCTCCTCGGACCTCGATCGCATGGCCCGCCGGCACGGCGCCAACCCCGCCGAGTTCGTGCCCACCCAGGCGTCCATCGAGGCTGCGGTGGAGACCCGCACCCTGCACTCCGACGAGAGCCTGGCCGTGCTGCAGACCCTGCGCGAGGGCTACGACACCTTCGACCTCGCCTGGCCCATCGCCATGCCGGACTACTGATGGCGGCCGATCAGCGAGCAGCTGCGCCCGCGGCCACGGTGCGACCCGCCAGGCGCTGGATCGCCGGCGGGGCGCTGGCGTTCCTGGCCTTGCTGATGATCCTGCTGTGGCCCGCCACGGACGGGGGCAGCGCGGCCTTGGGCGCGCCGACCCGGGATCTGTTCGACCACCTCTGGCTCCACGGCTGGCTCGGCTCTGCGGTCTCATCGGGCGACACCCTGCTGTCCACGGCCGACATCGGCTGGCCCGCCGGCGGGCGGCTGATGCACCCCGATCCCGTGGGCTGGCTGGTCCAGCTCCCCTTCGTGCCCGTGCTCGGCGCGGTGGGCGCCTACGACGCCCTGCTGGTGGTGCAGCTCTGGCTCGGCTGCCTGGCGGCCTGGTTGCTGGCGACCCGGGTGTCCGGCTCAGGAGTGGCGGGTTGGTTCGCCGGGCTGGCCTTCGGCTTCTCCCCCTTCCTGCTCGGGCAGAGCTTCGGTGGCGAGAGCGAGACCGTGGCGGCCTGGCCCCTGGTCTTGGCGCTGTGGGCCCTCGAGCGCACGGCGGCCGAACGGCGCTGGCGCGACGCGGCCCTGGCCGGCGCCCTGGGGGCCCTCGCCGCCGTGGCGTCCTGGTACTACGGCGCCTTCTTCGCCATCTACCTGGTGGCCTGGGCCGCGCTGCGCTGTCGTCACCGCGCGGCGCTGCTCGCGCTGGGGGGCTTCGGGCTGCTCGTCATCGGCCCGGCGCTGGTCTACGCCGGGATGCTGGGCCAGGGCGAGAACCTCTTCCAGGGCCTGTCCCTGGCCACCTATGTCCAGGATCACCCCGACACCCTCGCCAGCATGGTGGGAGATCCCGCCGGCTGGCTGGGCTTCTACCCCGGGGTGCTCGAGCGTCTGGGGCATCCCCGGGTGCAGTACCTGGGCACGGTGGTGCTGCTGCTGGCGCTGGCCGGCGTGCTCCGCCGTGGGAGCGGTCGGGCCTGGTGGCTGGGGGTGGCGGGGATCGCGCTGCTGCTGTCCCTGGGTCCGGTGCTGCACTTCGGCGGGGTGGCCGTGACCCTGGGCGACTGGACCGTGCCCGGGCCCCTGGCGGCCATCGCCTGGCTGCCCCTGGTCGGCCTGATGCGCCTGCCCCACCGCTGGACCCTCATGGCGGCCCTGGCCCTGGCGGTGCTGGCCGCCCGGGGCCTGGTGGCCCTGGCCGGGGATGCCGATGCGGCCCCTGCCGCGCGGGAGCGCAGCCGCCCGCGCCTGCCGGTGGCGGTGGCGCTGGCCACGGTGCTGCTGGGCTTCGATCTGCTGGCGTTCTCGGACCTGCCCGGCCTCGGCGGCTGGGGGCTGCAGGTGCCGGCGGTGGCGGGCCTCGACGCGCCGCCTCCCATCCACGCCCAGCTCCCTGGCGGTGGCGCGGTGCTCGACCTGCCGCCCCGCATGATGGACCAGGACGCCCGCGGTCGGTACCTGGTCTGGCAGCGGCACCACGAGCGCCCTGTGCCCTACTCGCTGCTGATGACCGGCATCTCCGAGCCGCTGGCCACCGAGCCCCTGGTGGCCGCGGTGGCCGCCCTGGACAGCCTGGATCCCATCGCCGACTCGGTGGACGAAGCCGCCCAGTTCCGGCGCCAGGACCTGGCCCGCGCGGCCGAGGCCTTCGCGGCGGGGGAGCGCGGAGAGGCGGAGCTCGCGGGCCTGGCCGCGCGCCTGCGGGACGTGGACATCGACGCCGTGGTGCTCCATGGCGAGCTGATGGACCCCGTCGACGCGGCCGCCGCCGAGGCCCTGATCCGGGGACAGCTCGGTGCGCCGGTGGCCCGCGCGGGCTCCAGCATGGCCTGGGCGGTCGAGGGGGCACCATGAGGGCCTGGCTGCAGCGCGCGGTGCCCGGGTTGAGGCTGCTGGTCATCGCCGTGGTGATCACCTGGCCGGCGGCGCGCCTCGACGCGCTGGTGGGGCACGAGCGCTGCACCGCAGGCTGCCACGCCTGGGTGATCTGGGCGGCCGAGGCCCAGCTGCTGGGAGGCCAGGACGTCGGCTCGCTGCTGTTCCACCCCCACGGCGCCGACCTGATCCGCCTGTACGGCTCGGACCTGCTCGGGCCGCTGCTGCTGGCACCCCTGGTGGGGGTGCTGGGGCCCTGGGCGCTGGTGAACCTGTGGGTGGTCCTGATGGTCTGGGCCAATGGGCTGGCGGCCTACGCGCTGGGTCGCGGGCTCGGCCTCGAGCGGGGTGCCGCGACCGTGCTCGGCACGGCCTTCGCCGCCGCGCCGTTCTTCGCCCACGAAGCCTTCAACGGCACCACGGAGCTGCTGGCGGCCTGGCCGCTGCCCCTGTTCGCCCTGGCCTGGTTGCGGCTGCTCGAGGCGCCGTCCTGGCGCCTGGGGATCGGGGCCGGGGTGGTCTTCGGGGTCGGGGGCTTGCTGTCGGTCTACACCCCCTTCTTCCTGCTGCTCATCGTCGGGGTGAGCCTGGGCTGGTGGGGGACGACTCGGCTGGAGCCGCTGCTGGAGCGGGGCCGGGTGCTCGCCATGGGGGTCGCCGGCGTCGTCGCGTCGTCGCTGCTGGCGCCGGTGGGGTTGCTGCACCTGTTCCACGGCGCCGGCGCGCTGCACAGCCGACGGGTGGGCTGGTCCGCCAGCGAGGCGCCCCTGCCCGACGCCGCCGCCGATCTGCAGAACTTCCTGTTCTCCGGCATCTCGGAGCCCCCGCGGGTGATCGTGCAGGGGGACGGCAACCTCTACGACTACTGGACCCTCGGCACGGTGACCGTCGGCTTCCTGATCCTGGGGCTGGCTGTGCTGGGCTGGTGGCGATCTTCCCGGCGCGGCGTCTGGCCGGCGCTGCTCATCGCCTCCCTGTTGGTCTCCCTGGGGCCCTGGCTGGTGGCGGGCGGGGAGCTGCTGCGCATCGCGGGCAGCCCGATCCCGGGGCCCGCGCTGCTGCTCGAGCGGCTGATGCCCCTGTGGGGGGTCGTCTCGCTGCATCCCTACCGCTTCGCCGCGCTCACGGCCCTGGCCCTGGCGGTCCTGGCCGGCCTGGGGGCGGCCTGGCTGCTGGACTGGCTGGGCGCGAGGCACCGCTACGGGCGCTTGGTCGGTGTGCCGCTGCTCTGCGTGCTCATCGTGGCCGAGGGCTTCCTGCACCGGCCGGGCCACTGGGCGCTGCCCACCACCGCGCCCCCCGACTCGGCCAGCCTCGACTGGCTCGCCGAGCAGGAGCGGGGCGGGGTGCTGCTGCTGCCCTTCGTGGCCGACGAGATCGGGGACGTCTGCCACGGCCTGTTCCTGCAGACCGTCCACGGCCAGCCCTGGTCCGACGGCGCGATGCACTTCCGCGCGGAGCGGTCCTCCCTGGCCCTGTACGACGACAACGCCATGCTCGGGACCTTGGCGGAGCCGATGGGGCAGCCGCTGCCGACTCCGGAGGTCGCGGTCCCTGGCTGGGCGGATCTGGGCGAGGCGGGCATCCGCTACGTGCTGCTCGATCGCCCTGCCTACGCCCGCTTCCGGGGCGACAAGGCCTGGGTCCCCGAGAGTCATGATCCGGCCTACGTGGACGCCTGGCTGCGCCATCACCTGGGCCAGCCGCTCCAGGACGATGGGGACGTGGTGGTGTTCGGGATCCGCTAGTGGCGGGCCGCGTGGCTGCGCTCTAAGTTGCGGGTCTCCCAATGCCGTGGTGTGCCATGCGGTTCCGCTCCCTCGTCCTCGCCTCGATGGCCATCTCCACGGCCTGTCGGCCCGCCTTCGAGGGTGAGCTCACCAGCCAGGATCTGCTCGACGGCGCCGAGCTGCTGATCATCGCGCCGGACGAGACCATCGACGGCTACGACGACTACATCGCCTGGAAGCGCGCCCTGGGCATCTCGGTGCGGCTCGAGAGCGTGGCCGACATCGACGCCACCGAGAGCGGCGAAGACCTGGCCGCCCGCATCCGGGCCCGCATCCAGCGCGCCGTAGACGATGAGGGCACCCGCTGGGTGCTGCTGGGCGCCGACGCGCCCCTGCTCCCGGTGCGCAAGGTCTACACCTGGGTCGATGTGGACTTCGAGGGCGCCTACTACGAGGACAGCATCGCCACCGATCTGTACTACGCCGATCTCGACGGCGACTGGGACGGCGACGGCGACGGCGCCTACGGCGAGCCCGGCGACGGCATGGATCTGCTCCCTGAGGTGGCCATCGGCCGCATCCCCGCGCGCTCGACCCAGCAGGTGCAGGAGTACACCGACAAGCTCTTCCTCTACGAGCGCTGGCCCGAGACCGACTACCAGGAGACCGGCCTGCTGCTGGGCGAGTGGGCGGGCCAGGCCAGCGGGCTGGACTTCTACTCGAGCACCGCGCTCGAGAGCTGGATCGTGCCCCTGTTCCCCGACGGCTTCGAGATCACCAAGCTGTACGAGCAGCACGACATCTACGACGACGCCTCGGACAACACCACCTCCAACCAGATCGCGGCCTTCGAGACCGGGCACAACCTCATCCTGAACTTCGGCCACGGCGTGGCCAGCTACATCGGGAACCTGAGCCTGCACGACATCTGGAACCTCGAGCCCAGCGGCCGCCCGGCCATCTTCGCCACCACCGAGTGCTCGGGCTGCGACTTCGAGAACGAGTACGTGGACCACAGCGCCTGTGAGGCCTACGTGCTGGGCCCGGGCGGCGGCGCCGTCTACCTGGGCAACACCCACGTGGGGATCGGGTTCCCCTCGCTGTCGAACTTCTACATCGCCTACTTCGAGGAGCTGTTCGAGGCCGACGAGCAGCGCAGCATGGGCGAGCTGGTCCAGTTCCTGCAGACCACCTACACCACCGAAGACGCCCTGGCCGAGGAAGGCCACCCGGACCGCTGGTCCGCGCTGGTCATGGTGCTGATGGGCGACCCCACGGTGGTGCCCTGGCGCACCACCCCCCAGGAGCCGGAGCTGGGCAAGGTCCAGTGGTACCGCCACCCCGATGGCGACGTGGCCTGCTACGACCTGACCCTGGACGGCGGGCCGGTCAAGGGCGCCACCATCAGCCTGAGCAAGGGCGATGAGCTCCAGGTGGTGGACCGCACCGACGCCGACGGCCGGGCCTGCTTGCTGGTGCCCGGCGACGCCCCCCGCAAGGGCGTGGTCACCGCCAGCGGCCCCGATCTGCTGCCCGTCGAGCGCGATCAGAAGCTGTAGGGCGCCATGCGCATCGCCTTCGTCTCCGCCAACCGCGAGCAACTGCCGGACCCGGTGGTGCCCATCGGGCTGCTGTCGGTGATGGCCAACACCCCTGCTCGGCACGAGCGCGTGCTGTGGGATCTGTGCTTCGAACGCGACCCGGTGGCGGTGCTGCGGGAGCGCGCCGCAGCCTGGCGGCCGGAGCTCATCGCCATCGGTCTGCGCAACGTGCAGAACAGCGACTACACCAACATCGAGGGCAACCTGCGCTACTACGGCGAGCTCACCGCCGTGGCCCACCAGGCCGGCGTGCCGGTGGTGCTGGGCGGCGCGGGCTTCTCGGTGATGCCCCGGGAGATCCTGGCGCGGCTCGAGGCCGGGTACGGGATCTCGGGCGAGGGCGAGCTGGCCTTCCCGGCACTGCTGGCGGCGCTCGAGGGCGGCGCTGGCTTCGAGGACATCCCCAACCTGCACCGCTTGGTGGACGGCGAGGTGCTCACCAACCCACCGCCGGCCGTGCTGCTGGATCTGGACAGCTTGGCCCCCGCCACCCGCGAGGCGGTGGACCCCCGCTACTACCAGCGGGTGGGCATCGAGTCGGTGCAGAGCAAGCGCGGCTGCCCCCTGGGCTGCGAGTACTGCACCTACCCGCTGATCGAGGGCCGCCGACACCGCCTGCGGGACCCGGTCCGGGTGGTGGACGAGCTCGAGGCGGCCAAGGCCGCGCAGCCGGGGATGAACCACGCCTTCTTCGTGGACTCTGTCTTCACCCTGCCCGCTCGGCACGCCAAGGCCATCTGTCGGGAGCTCATCGCCCGTGACCTGGGCCTGGGCTGGACCTGCTACGCCAACCCCATCGGCTTCGACCGCGAGCTGGCCGAGCTGATGAAGGCGGCGGGCTGCGTGGGCATGGAGGTCGGCACGGACTCGGGCAGCGACGCGATCCTGAAGCGCCAGCGCAAGGGCTTCACGGTGGCCGATGTGCACCGCATGCACGGCATCTGCGAAGAGGTGGGGCTGATGGACTGCCACACCTTCGTGCTGGGGACCACCGGCGAGACCGTGGAGCACGTGCGGGAGACCCTCAACTTCCTCGACGAGCTGCAGCCCTTCGCCGCGATCCTGATGATGTGGATGGAGGACCTCGAGGCCCTCGAGCCCGCGCTGTCCCTCCAGCGGCGTGTGTTCCGCGACGCCATCCGCGACCTGCTCGTGGAGCGCTGCGCCACCCGGCCGCGGTGGATCGCGCCCCAGCTGAAGATCGCCTACGACCCCCGCATCTTCCGGATCTTGCGGAAGAAGGGGTTCACCGGGCCGCTGTGGCAGTACATCCACCTCAACGGCTAGGCGTCAGCGCCGCAAGCTCATCCGCTCTTCGGCGGTCATCGTCTCGGCGTACGCTTCGTAGCCCTGCTCCTTGATGAAGCGGACGCTGCCGGGCCGGATCGAGCCGAAGAGCAGACCGCGGCGGGCGATGGCCTCGACGTTGGCGGTGGTGGGGTTCATGGCTCGCTCCTCGGGAGGTCACTGACGGGTTCTTCCACGCTACTGGCCCACCCGCTCTTCGAGGGCCAGGCGCATCAGGACGGTGGGCTGCAGGAGGGCGCCCGCGGGATGGGCCGCCATGCGGTTGACCGCGCGGGGCGTGACGCCAAGCAACCACGCGAGCTCGGACTTGGGGATCTCGGCGGCTCGGGCGAGGCTGCACGCTGCCCGCCGTGCGGCGGCCTCGCGCCGCCCGTGACCGGCCAGGCCCGGCTCGGCGGCGCAGGCGGCCGTGGCGGCCTCGATGACGCGCCGCGCGCCCATGGCCCGGGCGTCGGGGAGCGCGACAGGGTGCAGAGGCTGGTTCGAGAGCCCGACGGCGTCGAAGGCGTCTGCGGTGGTGGCCCGGGGCAGGGCCTCCATGATGCGGAGCTCCAGCCCGGGCAGCATCCTGGCGCCGACCAGATCGGGGAAGCAGCTCCCCTCCCAGAGCGCGGGGTGGATGGGGAGGCCGTGCTTCGCTGGCTGACGGAGCAGGTAGGCGAACGCCGCCTGCATGTGCCTGCGGTCGCGGATGACGGTGACGTGGGTGGGGTTGACCTCGACCGCGGCCAGGCCCCGGGTGCAGCGGGTGAGGGCCCGGCGGCGGCACTCCATGGTGGCCTCGTCACAGACCAGCACCGTGTGCAGGTGGTCGTCCACGATGCAGAACTCCGCCAGCTCCCGGCCCATGGTGTCCACGAGCATGTGCAGCGCGCGGCGGGTGTGGGCGGCGCCGGGGAAGAGGGGGTGACGGGTGACCGAGCTGATGGTGAGCTGCCAGGGTTGCATGACGCCTCCGGGGTGGGGAGGAAGCGAAGCAAGCAGCGTGCCAGCCGAAAGCCGGCGTTGGACGGTTCGGGTTCGTCGACGATCGTCGAAAGTTCGACACCTGTTCGACACCTGTTCGACGATGGTCGATGGGCGAACCTGCGCGGGGACCCGCTCGGCGGGTCCGCAGGGCGGAGTAGGGGAACGGGTCCAGCCGTCGGGACCCGTTGGGCGGGTCCGGGGGCGGAGTGGGGGAACGGGTCCAGCCCTCGGGACCCGTTGGGCGGGTCCGCAGGGCGGAGTGGGGGAACGGGTCCCTGGAACCTGCGGCCCGCGGCGAGTGTTGGGACTCCGCCCCCGCCCGGGCTAAGACATCCCCCCTCGGAGCCCCCATGCACCTGCTCGCCCTCGGCCTGATCGCCGCCTCGTCCTTCGCCGCCGACGACCTGCCCCCGGAGGCGGTCGCGGTGTGGGACGCGATGAGCGCGGTGCGCGGCCTCGAGGCCCGCTTCGAGCAGAGCCGCAGCACCGCGCTGTTGGCGCAGCCGCTGGTGTCCACCGGCACCCTGCGCTTCGTCCGGCCCGACAAGCTGGCCTGGGTGGTGCAGACCCCCGGCCGCTCCACCATGGTGGTCAGCGGCAGCCAGGTGGCGATGAGCTACCCGGAGCTGGGCGTCTACGAGCAGCTCGACCTGGCCGGCGATCCCGACGCGGAGCGGCTGGTGCGTTCGATGATGGTGTGGCTGGCGGGCGACCTCGAGCAGGTCACCCAGGACTACGGCGTGGCCTGGGCGGCGGCGCCGGCGGGCGGCCCGGATGGCGCGCTGCACCTGGCCACGCTGACGCCCAAGGACAGCACCATGGCGGCGCTGGTCGGCAGCCTGGATCTCACCATCGGTGGCGAGCCGCTGCGGGTGTTGGCGGTGACCATGCACGAGCCGGACGGCGATCGGGTCGACATCACCATGCACGACGTGCGCCTCGATCCCGACTTCCCCGACGACGCCTTCAGCATCGGCGGGCCGTGAGGCCCCCGCGCCAGCCATGACCCCCAAGCTGCGTCTGGTGCTGGCGGCCTGTGTGCTGCTGGTGCTGTGCGTGGTGGCCAGCCGGCTGCGCTTCACCGACGATCTGGCCAGCCTGCTGCCGGCCGATGGCCCGTTACCGAGGGCGCTGGAGCACCTCGAGCGCTTCGAGGTAGCGGACACCATCATGGTCGAGGTGGACGGCACCGGCGCCGAGCGTAGCGAGCTGCTGGCGGCGGTGGACGCCCTGGGGGAGCGCCTCGACGCGGACCCCGCCATCCAGCGGGTGCGCTGGCGGGTGCGCGCGGCCGACGGTGTGGCCCTGCAGCAGGCCGCGGCGCCCCATGCGGTGGCCCTGGTGCCGCCGGAACTGCTGGCTGATCGGGTGAGCCCCGCGGGCATCCGCGCGGCGCTTCGAGGACAGCTGCTGCGGCTGGCTGGCCCGGGCGGCGGCCTGTTCGAGGCCCGCTTCCGCGAGGATCCGCTGGACCTGGGCGGGCTCGCCCTGCAGCAGCTGCGGGGGGTGGAGAGCCCCTTCGCGGTGCAAGTGGTCGCCAGCCACTTCCTGGACAGCTCGGGGGAGCGGGCGGTGCTGCTGGTGGAGCCGGTCGCCGGCACGATGGAGATGGGACCGGACGCGCCGCTGATCCAGCAGCTCGAGGAACACCTGGCCAGCTGCGCGCTGCCCGCCCGCTACCTGGGCGGCCACCGCATCGCCGCCGAGTCGGCGCGCTCGGTGCGGGACGACGTGCAGCGGGCGGCGGTGCTGGGGCTGGTGGCGATGCTGGGCCTGTTCCTGCTGGGCTTCCGCAGCCTGCGTCCGGTGGTCGGGGCCGCGGTGCCCATCGCGGTGGCCGTGGCGGCCACCCTCGCGGCCGGGGCCATCATCGGCCCGCTCCACGGCATCAGCCTCGGCTTCGCCGCGGCCCTGTTGGGGCTGGCGGTGGACTACTGGATTCACCTGTACGTGGCGGCCCAGTCCCGCAACCCCGAGCCCGGGTTCGCACCACGCCTCGAGGCGGCCAGCGCCGCGCTCTCGGAGATCGGGCCCGCCCTGGTGATGGGCGCGGCCTCCACGGCCGGTGCCTTCGTGGTCCTGCTCTGCTCCCGCTACCCTGTCGTGCAGGGGCTGGGCGCCATGGGGCTGGCGGCGGCGATGGGGGCCCTGGCGGGCACCTGGCTGCTGGGCCCGCTGGTCTACGCCGCCCTGGGCGGCCGGCGCCTGCCGGGGCTGCGCCTGTCCGCCGCGCCGGTGTGGTTGCGGGTCGCGCTGGTGCTGGCGGTGCTGATGGGGATCGTGCTGGTGGGGCGCAGCAGCTTCGACGGTGATCCCCGCAACCTGCTGCCGCCGTCGGACGAGACCCAGGCCCTCGAGCGGGAGCTGACCACCCGCTATGGCGGCTTCGGGACCGGCGGCATGGTGGTCCTCGAAGGGGCCGAGCTGGGCGCTGTGCTCGACGCCGCCGATCGCGCCGAGGCCGCCCTGGGCGAGCTGGCCGGTGTGAGCACCGCGGGGCCCTCGGTGCTGCTCCCTGGTCCCGCTGCCCGGGCCGCGCGCGCCGCGACCCTCCCCAGCGTCGGAGCGCTGCAGGCCGAGATCGACGCGGCCGCGACGGAGCTGGGCTTCGCGCCCGCGGCCCTGGCGGGGGCGGCGGAGCGCCTGCTCGCGGCCCCGGGCGAGGCCCTCGGCCCGCAGACCTGGGCCGAGACCCCCCTGGCGGAGCTTGTCGGCCGGCACGTGCAGCCCACCGACGCGGGCTGGTCGGTGATGATCTCCCTGGTCACCGACGACGACAGCCTCCTCGATCCCGTGCGCGCGACCCTGTCCGCCGCGGCCCCCGACGCCGAGCTGGTCGTGCCCTCGAGCTTCGCCAAGGACGGCATCCGGGAGATCCTCCGGGAGCTGACCCGGCTGGGCGGGCTGGCCCTGGCCTGGGTGTTGGTGCTGCTGGGGCTGCGCTACCGCCGGCCGCGCATGGTGCTGGCGGCGCTGGTGCCCTGCGGGGCAGCCCTGGTGCTGGCGGTGGCGGCCTTCGCCCTCATCGGGGTGCCCTGGAACGCGGTGAGCGCGGCCAGCATGGTGCTCATCCTGGGCCTGGGCCTGGACTACGGCGTCTTCATGGCCGAGGGGGAGCGCCGGGGCGCTGGCGACCACACCGGCTACGCGGTGACCCTGTCGGCCCTGACCACCCTCACCGGCTTCGGCATCCTGGTCGTGGCCCGCAGCCCGGCCCTGTTCGGGGTCGGGCTCGCGGTGCTGGTGGGCATGAGCGCGGCGGCCGCGTGTGCCCTGGCGGTGGTCCCCACCGTGGTCCGGGGCGATCCCTTGCTGCCCCCGCGCGTCGGTCGCTGGATCGCCAGGCTGGCTTGGCTGGGGCTGTTCGGTATGGGCCTCGATGTGGCAGTCAGCCAGCTGACCTTCCTCGCACCCCTCGATGGCCCCGTCCCCGGGCATGAGCTCGAGCAGGTCTCGCCCCTCGAGCAGCGCTTCGGGCCCCACCGTCTGCTGCGCAGCGAGGGGGTGCACACGGCCTACCTCGAGGGCGACGCCTGGGAGCGGGGCTACGGTGCCGGGGTGCTCACCGCGCCCATGGACGAGCGCCTCGAGCAGGAGCTGCTCGAGACCTTCGAGCGTGCTGTGCCGAGCACGCTGGGTCGCTTCGCCATCGTCCGGGGTGCCCTGTTGGGGCTGCCACGGCTCGACAGCTGGTTGCTGGACGAGCACCGACAGGAGATCGCCGGCTACGTCGCTGGCACCGGCGAACACCGGGACTGGCTCGCCCCCGGCTACACCCGCAAGGTCTACTACCACGCGGTCCACGACATCGGTCAGGCCCTGGTGGACAGCCCCCTGGTCCACGCCTGCACCGGCTTCATGGCCGGCCCAGGTCACACCGCGGACGGCCACTGGCTGCTGGCCCGCAACTTCGACTTCGACGGCGGCCGGCGCTTCGACCAGGACAAGCTCATCAGCGTCGTGCGGCCCAGCGACGGGCTCCCCTTCGTCTCGGTCTCCTTCGCCAGCTTCTCCGGCGTACTGTCCGGCATGAACGCCGACGGCCTGGCCCTGGCCCTGCAGGCGGGTGCGTCCTCGCCGCCCACCGCCGCCGGGACCCCCATGGGCCTCATCGCCCGGGAGATCCTGCAGCACGCCTCATCCCTGGACGAGGCCGAGGCCATCTTGAGGCAGCGCCAGGCCTTCGTGGCCGAGAACATCCTGGTGGTCGACGGTGGGGCAGGGGAGGCCGCCCTGTTCGAGGTCACCGCCGATCGGGTGGAGCGGCTGCCCGTGGACGGCGCCATGGCCGTGTCCAACCACTTCCGAGCCGAGGCCTTCGCCGAGCACCCCGTGAACCTCGAGCGCATGGCCGAGGGCACCACCGTGCCCCGCCTGGCTCGCATGGAAGAACTGCTCGTGGCCCACAGGGGCACGCTGGACATGCCCAGCGCGGTGACCATCCTGCGGGATCGGGCTGCCCTGGGTGGTGAGCCCCTGCCCGTGGGTCACCGCCACGCCATCGACGCCGACATCGCCACCCACTCGGTGGTCTTCGACGCGACCACCCGCACCCTGTGGGTCTCCCGCAGCCCCAACACCGCGGGGGGCTACGTGGGCTACGCCCTCGACGATGCCCTGGCGGGCGAGCTCCAGCCCGTCGAGGTGGTCTCCGCCGGAGAGCCCGCCGTCACCCTGGGCGTCCACCGCGCCCGCACCCTGCTGCGCGAGGCCGAGACCGCCACCCCGGTCCAGGCCGAGACCCTCGCTCGCCAGGCCCTCGAGCTGATGCCCGACCACCCCCAGCCACTGCAGGCCCTGGCCCAGGCCCTCATCGACCAGGGCCGGCGTGACGAGGCCATGCCCCTCGCCCAGCAGGCCCTGGACACCCCCCCCGAGCACGGCCACCAGGTCCGCGCCCTCCGCGCGATGCTGGGGCTGGAGGTGGCGGAATGATCGCCCTGCTGCTCGCCCTGCTCGCCTGCGCCCCCAAGCACACCCTCGAGGTTCGTGACACCCGCCAGGAGGTGGTGTGCCAGTTCGCCATCGCCGCTCACGGGCACGCCTTCGCCGGGATGATGGCGGGGGTGATCGAGGACGGTGGGGTCGAGGTGGCGGCGCTGACCCCTGCGGGCACCGAGCTGTTCCGGGTGTCGCGGTGGGGGGATCAGGTCGAGGTGAGCGCGCCGGATCCCGACTGGGAGCCCTGGCTGTCGCGGCTGCCCTTCGATCGGGATCTGCCCCTGGTGCTGCAGTGGGACTGCCCCCACGGGCGCTGCGCGGTCGAGGGCGGCGTCCTGCGCCAGGCCCCCACCGACGACGGCGGCGTGGAGCGCCGCTGGCGCGGCCCCGGTGGCCCGGCCACCGCCGTCATCCATCCCGGCAAGGCCGTCGTCAGCGATCCGCGTCGAGGCTACACCGTGACCTTGGCAGGAGAGGCGATCCATGTCCCCTGAGCGCCCCCCGCGCCGCCGCGCCTGGCCCGGCTGGGACGGCGCCCTGCTGCTGGCCGTCTGCGCCGCCGCCGTGGCCATCTGGCTGTGGCGCGGCCAGCTGGGGGGCGACGGGCGGCTGCTGCTGCTGCTGGGGCTGAACGCCGGCTGGCTGCTGATCACCGGCGTCACCCGCCGCTTCGGCCGGGTGCGCCTGCCGCCGCGGCCGGCCAACGCCCCGGCGTTCTCGCCGGTGGTCGTCGTCCCCTCCAAGGACAACGTCGACACCATCGCCGAGGTGGCCACCGCCTGCACCGCCCACGGTGTGCCTGTGCTGGTGGTGGACGACGGCTGCGTGGACGGCACCGGCGACGCAGCCCGGGCCGTGCCCGGCGTCACCGTGCTGGTGCACCCCCACAACATGGGCAAGGGCGCGGCCCTGAACACCGCCTTCCACCACGCCTGGAACGCCGGCCACACCCACGCCATCTGCCTGGACGCCGACGGCCAGCACGACGCCGCGGACATCCCCGCCTTCGTCGAGCGCTGCCGCACCGACCCATGGGCCATCCACGCCGGCGTGCGCGACATGAGCACGGCCCCGGGCCGCAGCCAGTTCGGCATGAACTTCTCCAACTGGTGGACCTGGGCCGAGACCGGCCACCGCCTGGGGGACACCCAGTGCGGCTTCCGGGCCTACCCGCTGGAGCCCGTGCTCTCCCTGGGGCTGGGCGACGGCCGCTACGAGTGGGAGGTCGAGGTCCTGGTGCGCTCCCTGTGGCAGGGCGTGGCCGTGCGCGACATCCCCTGCCGCGTGTTCTACCCCCCCGAGGAAGAGCGGGTCAGCTCGTTCCGGCCGTTCTGGGACAACGTCCGCATCAGCCTGCTCAACACCCGCCTGGTCACCCTGCGCATCCTCTGGCCCCCCACCTGGATCAACCGCGTCCCGCCCCCCGGCGGCACCTGGCGCGGGCAGCACCTGGGCACCCTGTGGGGCTGGAGCTTCTTCATCGCCATGATCCGCGTCTTCGGGCGGGGCCCGACCCACGCGGCGATGGTGGTCATGTCGGCCTTCTACCTGCTCTTCGCCAAGCCCCACCGCGACGGCGTGCTCGCGTATCTGCGCCGGGCCCAGGCCGCGGGCCTGCCGGTGAAGGCGGGCTGGATGGACGCCTGGCGCATCTTCCACGCCTTCGCCTGCTCCATCGTGGATCGCTTCGTGCTGCTGGTGCGGGGCCCCGACGCCTTCCGCATCGTCCACGAGGACACCGCCACCGCCAAGACCACCCTCGAGAGCAGCGGCGCCATCTTCCTCACCGCCCACATGGGCAACCCGGATCTGGGCGCCACCGCCCTGCAGACCGTGGAGTACCAGCGGCCGGTCAACGTGCTGCAGTACACCGCCGGCGACGACCCCTACATGATCCTGTTGAAGCGCTACCTGCCCGAGGGCCAGGCCCCGAAGGTCATCTCCCTGAACGCCGGCGAGGATCTCGCCAGCCTCGAGGTCATCCGGGCCCTGCGCCGGGGCGAGATCGTGGCCATCAAGGGCGATCGCGTGGTGGACGAGCGCACCGTCGAGGTGGAGCTGCTGGGGGCCACCGTCGAGCTCCCCACGGGCCCCTTCCTGCTGGCGGCCCTGGCCAAGGCGCCCCTGTTCGTGCTTGGCTGCTTCCACGAGGGCGGGGGAGCGTATCGGGTGATCGCCGGCGAGCCCTGGGAGCTGAGGTTCACGTCGCGCAAGGAGCGGCAGGCGGACCTGCAGCGCTGGACCCAGCGCTTCGCGACCCAGCTGGAGGTGTGGGCGAAGCGCTACCCACATCAGTGGTACAACTTTCATGATCCGTGGGTGTGACCCTCACCCCCCACAGGGATCGAAGCGCCACATCAGCCACCGCTGGCGGGCCTTCAGGTGGTCGGCGGGCACATAGCCCCAGACCCTGGAGTCGGAGCTGTTGTCGCGGTTGTCGCCGAGCACGAAGTAGCTGTCCGGTGGCACGGTCTCGGGGCCCCAGTGGGCCAGCCTCGAACCGACCCTCGGGTTCAGCAGGATGGGCCAGCTCCGCTCACCATCGCCTTCCTGGTACTGCGTGGAGCGATTGCCGCGGCAGCTGGCGTCGGTCCAGTCGACCTCATCGACCCGGGTGCGCTCGAGCGGCTCACCGTCGATGTAGACCCGGTTGTTCGCCACCTCGACCAGCTCCCCGGGTAGCCCGATCACGCGCTTGATGTAGTCCACATCGCGGTCCGCCGGGAACTCGAAGATCAGCACGTCCCCCCGCTCGACCTCGCCCAGGCGGCGGTCGCCCACCAGGTGCTGCCCGACCTGCAGCGTCGGCAGCATGCTCGCGGCGGGGATGCGGTACGGCTGGAACACGAAGACGCGCAGCGCGACCAGGATGGCGATCCCGAGGAAGCCCAGGACTCCGCCGGCGAGGAAGAGGACGAACACCCGTGTGGGTGGGGTTCTGGTCCGGCGCATCATCCCTCCCGCGGCCTCGTCCACCACGCCACCGCACATCCCACCACAGCCCCGATCACGGTCCCCACGCCGCACACCGACGAGCCCACCACCGACCCCACGAACATCCCGGCGAGCAGCCGCCCCTTCTGGGTCTTCATGGAGAACAGCTGCTCGGCCCTGCGGATCTCCCCCTTCCACTGAGCGCTCATGCTCAGGCCATCCACCCCTCGCTCCGCCAGCGCGTCGATGCGCTTCTGGGCGTAGACGTGGCCCAGCACGTGCCCCAGCACCACGAAGGGCAGGGCGATGCTGCGGATCACCTGGTTGGGCAGCAGGTAGGCCAGGAAACCCAGCACGTAGGTGGAGTAGGCGGGGAAGAGGATGCGGTAGGCCCGCAGCTCTTCCTCGTGGTCGCCCACGTGGTCGAGGTACTCGACCGCGTAGAGCGAGGCCAGGTACTCCTGGTACAGGGCCACGCCGGGGACCAGGCGCAGCAGCGAGTACAGCCCGGGGAACTGCCGGCGGCGGAAGTCCAGCAGGTGCCCCATCTCGTGCAGGGCGATGCCGCGGTGGTTCGAGAACAGGTTCACGGTGTCGGCGAAGGGGTTGTAGTGGTCCCCGCCGAACAGCCGGTTGACCATCAGCACGTAGCCGATCCAGCCCAGCAGCCCGAACGTGAGCCGCAGCAGGATGTTGACCCGCCCGTTGGTGAGCACGCGACCGAGTTCGTCCAGCGGGGCGTACTCGTTGAGGCGGACGTGCCCACCCTCGATGTCGTGGTGATCGGCGAAGGCGAGCACCGAGCGCTCGAGCTCCTCGTCGATGTAGTGGCTGTCCAGGTCCGCGTTGAGGAACAGCAGCTTGTTGGTCAGCGACAGGAAGTTGCCAGTGGTGTCCACCAGCGGGATCGGAGCGCCGCGGGAGATGGTGAGGGTGGTGGGCATGGGCCGGACTAGCGCTTGATCCGCGACCGCCGCTGCAGCTGGATGCGCTCCTGGCGCACGACCTCTTGCTGGATGCGGTCCCGGGCCCGCTGGCTCAGGCCCAGCATGTGGCAGCCGTACTGCCGGGACAGCTCGGTACCCGGCATGGGCAGGACGTGTACGCACTCCGCCTGGATGTTCATGGTCTCCCCGTCGGCGCCCAGGGGGAGCTGGAAGGAGAAGCGGGCGCGGTCGTCCACGTCGGTGGGGCCCACCAGGGCGCAGCCGATGTTCGACAGGTCCGCCATGCGGAACAGGGTGGAGACCGGCGGCTCCCAGCCCCCGTCGGCGGAGGGGCGCTCGACCTTGACATGGATGGGGATGTTCACCTCGACGCGGAACGCTCGCCGTCGGTTCACGAAGCGGATGTCGGTGGTCGGGGTGAGGGTGATGAGGGCGTGGGTGGGCTTGAAGGGGCCGTCCTCGATCTCCGCCACGCCGCCGACCTCGGCCTCGAAGCGGAACAGGCCCGCGCGCTTGATCACCTCGATCACGCACAGCTCCCCGCGGTCCAGATCCGGGGCGTCCTGGCGACGCACCCGCGCCTCGAGGTGTTGGCCGCGGGCCTCGAGCATCAGGTCCTCGAGGACCAGGTCGGTGCTCTTGGTGCGCATCACCCGGACCATGGGCGCGGTGCCCTCGAGGCGGCGCAGGCTCTGGCCGCCGCGGACCTGGCTGTCCTTGGTCGAGTGGATGGGCGCGTCGCAGAAGCTCCAGAACTCACGGGTGAAGGTGGCGCCGCCGTAGGGGTCGAAGCGCAGGTACTCACCGTCGGCCACGAACCACAGCTGGCCCGAGGTCACGTCGCTCTCCTGGACCCGCTCGATGAGCTTGGGCCGGTAGATGCGGGTCTTCGCGGGCTTGGGCCCGCTGGTGTTGGGCAGGAAGAGGATGCGGGTGGTGGTCAGGGCCAGCCAGCCGCAGCGCACGTGGCTGTCCCCGGCCCAGGCCAGGGCCCACTCGCACAGCAGCAGCCGCTCGCCCGGGGCCAGGGCCTCGGACCAGCGCTCCAGGAAGCCGGCGACGGCCTCGGGATCCACCTTGCCGAAGCGGGGGTCCAGCCAGGGCGGGGTGGGGTGCAGCTGCACCAGCAGGGCGCAGAGATCCTGGAAGCGGGCCGGGGCCTTGTCGAGCTTGAACGCGCTCTCGCCGCCCTCGAAGCCCAGGGCCAGCTGTCGGCGTCCACGGCTGCGCAGCTCCAACCACTCGAGGCGGTCCAGGGTCAGCTCGTGGCCCTTGACGCCGCCGGAGGTCGAGAAGATCACCCGGTCGCTGTAGAGGGACAGGTGGCCTCGCTTGCCCAGCAACCCCGACTTGAGGGTGCAAGGGTTGCGCGCGATCAGCTGCTCGGGGATGGGGTCGGTCATCGGTCTCTCCGCGCGGACGTGCGCATGGCATGCGCATCATGCCAGACACATCCCTCTCATCGGACCCAAAGGCCCGATCTGAAGCGTCGTGTCGCGGAGGACCGGCGCGCTACTTGGCGGGGGCGGCGGCGCGCGCGGCCTGGATCTGCTCGCTGGAGCCGAAGTGGCGGCGGACGTAGTCGTGGATGTCGCCGACGGTCTTCATCTCGACGACCACCTTGCCGTCGATGCGGAAGTCGAACGCCTTCTCGAGGGCGACCACCAGGTCCACGCCGTCCAGGCTGTCCAGGTCGAGGTCTTCGCGCAGCCGGGCGTCGGGGACGACGGCCTCGGCCTCGAGCTCGAACTCTTCGATGAGGATCTCGTCGATCTTGCTGATGATCGCTTCGGGGGACATCGGAAACCTCTCGAGATGCGGCGCGGATGGGACGCATGGCCGCGCTGTCTATTCGGATCGTGCAACCCGGGCAAGCCGGGTGCGAGAGGGCGAATCCGGGACTGTCGGGGTGCCTACCGAGGCCGCAACTCGTCGGTCAGCAGGACATGCCGCCGTCGACCACGAAGAGCTGGCCGGTGATGTAGGCGGCGCCGGGGCCCGCGAGGAAGCGCACGATGGGGGCGACATCGTCTACCTGGCCGAAGCGGCGCATGGGGATGTTCTTCTTGACCTGCTTGAGGGCCTCGCCCGGCAGGACGTTGGTCATGTCGGTCTCGATGAAGCCCGGCGCCACGGCGTTGACGCGGATCTTCCGGCGGCCCATCTCGCGGGCCAGGGTGCGGGTCATGCCGATGATGGCGGCCTTGGACGCGGAGTAGTTGGTCTGGCCGGTGTTGCCCCGGAAGCCGGAGATGCTGGTGAGGTTGATGATGGAGCCGGAGCGCTGGCGGGCCATGGGGTGCAGGGCCGCGCGGCACATGCGGAAGCAGCCGCCAGCGTTGACCGCCAGCACACTGTCGAAGTCTTCGTCGGTCATCATCATGCACAGGCCATCCGCCGTGATGCCGGCGTTGTTGACCACGATGTCCACCGAGCCCCACTCCTTGCAGGTGTCCACCAGCAGCTCGCAGCCTGCGGTGGTGGCGATGTCGGCCTTGATGGCGCGAGCCTCGGGGATCTCGGCGGCGACCTGCTCGGCGAGCTCGGCGCTGCGCGCGTAGTTGACCAGCACCCGGGCGCCGGCGCGGCCGAGCTCGAGGGCGATGGCGCGGCCGATGCCGCGGCTGGCGCCGGTGACGATGGCGTTCAGTCCCTGCAGTTCCATGGGGATCTCCGGTGAAGGGCCCCCATGTAACCGGCAGGTCAGGGCGCCGAGAGCACCACCGCCGTGTTCACACCGCCGAAGGCGAAGTTCGTGGACAGGGCCCGCCGCAGGGGGCGCTCCATCGGGGTGGTGGGCAGCAGGATCGGGGCCACGTCGGCGTCGTCGAGGTTGAGGGTCGGGGGCACCACGCCCCGGGCCATGGCCAGCAGGCAGGTGATGGCCTCGAGGGAGCCGCAGGCCCCCATGGTGTGGCCCAGGTGACCCTTGATGGAGTGCACGGGCACCGCGGAGCCGAAGACCCGGTGCAGGGCCTCGGCCTCGGCGGCGTCGCCGATGGGGGTGCCGGTGGCGTGGGCGCTGACGAAGTCGATCTGTTCGGCCTCCACCCCGGCGTCGGCCAGGGCCAGGCGGATGGCGGTGACCATGCCGTCGGGGGCGGGGTGGGCCATGTTCACGGCGTCCGAGGCGCCGCCGTAGCCGAGCACCTCGCCGATGATGGTGGCGCCGCGGGCGATGGCGTGCTCGCGCTCCTCGAGCACCAGGATGCCGGCGCCTTCGCCCACCACGATGCCGTCGCGCTGGGCGTCGAAGGGCCGGGGGGTGCGGTGGGGCTCGGCGGTGAAGTTGGTGGAGCCGCCGCCCATGACGTCGAAGGTGATGGCCGCGGCCACGTGCAGCTCGTCGGCGCCGCCGGCCAGCATGACATCGGCCCGGCCGCTGCGGATGCGGTCCAGGGAGGCCCCCAGGGCCTGGTTGGAGCTGGCGCAGGCCGCGTTGGTGGAGATCGCCTCGCCGGTGAGCCCCAGGTACATGGCCACGTTGGTGGCGCAGGTGTGGGACATGACCTTGAGGAAGTGGGTGGACTTGAGCCCCCGCGCCGAGCCGGTCTCGATGTGGTGGCGCCAGAACTCTTCCTCGGCCTTGTTCGAGCCCATGGTCGAGCCGATGGCCGTGCCCACCCGGCCGCCGGTGATGGTGGCTTCGTCCAGCCCCGCCTGCTTCACGGCGTCCGCGGCGGCGGCCACCGCCAGCATGGCCACCTTGCCCATGCTGCGGCGGTGCTTGCGGGGGATGTCCCGGGGGTTGAACTGGGGGGCGGGGGCGCCCACCAGGCAGTTCAGCTCGGCGATGTTGCGCCACTCCTCGAAGGTCTGCACGGCCGAGCGACCCTCGAGCAGAGCGTCGAAGAGATCGTCGGGGGTGTTGCCCAGCGCGCTGCGCAGGCCCGTGCCGGTGATGACGACGCGCCTCATGCGGCCTCCAGCTCCTGGACCAGGCGGCCCAGGCCCAGGTGGTAGCCGCAGCCGTAGTAGGCCGACAGCGTGGTGCCCAGGATGCCGGGGGTGAAGACGCCCTGACCCACCTGGACGAAGTTGTGGATGCGGATGATCTGGGGCAGCCGATAGCGCCCCATCTGGTCGATGCTGTGGTAGTGGCCGTACATCGCGCCCTGAGGCGAGCGGGTGTAGCGCTGGGTGCTCAGGGCGGTGGAGGCCTCGCTGCGCACCACGTGGCCCCGCAGGCTGGGGAAGTCGTCCAGGAAGGCGTCGAGCACGGTGCGCTCGAGCTCGTCCTTCATCGCCGTGTACTCGGGCGGGCGCGTTCCCTGGCGGGTGTGGGCCCAGCGGTCGAGCTTGCCCCAGCTCAGGGCGGCGGACAGCAGCAGGGTGTGGCCGGATGAGCCGTCGCGAAGGGTGGACGGCGGGGGCGCGGCCGCGAAGTAGAAGGGCACGTGGCCGGGGGAGATGTCCCGCAGGATGCAGTCGGGATCGTCGGTGGACATGCGGTAGATGTTGGCCTGCCCGATCTCGGTGGGGGCCCGGTCCAGCTGGGCGTAGACGCCGAAGTGGGACAGCCCCAGCCGCTGGTCGAGGATGCGGGAGCGGTAGGCCTTGCGCACCACGCCTTCTTCGGGGATGAGGTCGAAGAGCAGGCGCGGGTGCAGGCTCGAGAACACCAGGGAGGCGTCGATGCGCTCGCCGCTGGCCAGCTGGACCCCGGTGACCCGGCGCTTGCCGTCGGTGAGCAGCTGGGTGACCTCGGAGCGCAGGTGCAGCTCGCCGCCGAGCTCGGCCAGGCGCTCCACCAGGGCGCCGGTCAGGGCGTCACCGCCGCCCCGGGCCCGGTAGGCGCCGGAGAGGAAGTGGTGCATGATCACCGCGTGCAGGCCGAAGGGGGCCTCGTGGGTGTGCACCCCGTACAGGGACGACTGGGCGGCCAGGATGGCGCGGAGGTTGCGGTCGCGCACATGCCTGTCGATGACGTCGTCGAGGCTCATGCCCTCCCAGCGGATGAACTGCTCGGTGTCGATGCTGTCCTCGAAGCGGTACAGCCCGTAGTGGCGGATGGCCTCGAGCAGGTCGGCCATGTAGCCGTCGATGCCTGCGGCTTCGTGGGGGAAGGTGTCCTTCAGGCGCTGGCGGTAGGCCTCGACCCCCACCGGGACCCGGAACTCCATGTCGGGCAGGACGATGCGGTCGAAGCCGTCGGGGTCCAGGGGGACCCAGTCGATGCGGTCGAGCACGCCAAGGTGTGCCAGACAGCGGCCCAGGATGTGATCCCGATGGATGCTGCCGCAGTAGTGGAAGCCGGTCTCGTAGGGCACGCCACGACGCGAGAAGCGGTGCAGCAGCCCGCCGGCTTTGTGGTGCTGCTCGAGGACGTGGACCTTCCAGCCGTGCATGGCCAGCAGGACGGCGGAGACCAGGCCGGACATGCCGGCGCCGATCACGGCGGCGGTGGGTTGCGTGCTCATCGGGCGCTGGTGGGGGCGGAGCCGTCGGTGGGCATGATGACGCCGGACAGGCGGGCGTTGCAGACGCGCTTGCCGTCGAGGAACACGGTGCCCGAGGCCCGCACGATGCCCATGCGGATCTCCCCGAGCTTGACCTTGTAGGTGACGGTGGCCGGGGGCAGCACCGGGGCGCGGA
The DNA here is from genome assembly GCA_964481655.1 of uncultured Enterobacterales bacterium. Lineage (GTDB taxonomy): Bacteria > Myxococcota_A > UBA796 > UBA796 > JAFGLY01 > CALDOK01. The sequence goes on from CAYZVO010000014.1 coordinate 29,654, forward strand.
AGCGCACCTTCTCGAAGCCCGTGAGGTAGGGCGTGCCCTGCTCGGTCTCGGGGTGGGACAGGTGCAGGCAGAGCATGGTCTGGGCCAGGCCCTCGAGCAGCAGCACACCGGGCACCACCGGCTGACCCGGGAAGTGGCCCTCGACGTCGGCGGGCTCGAAGTGGCCCTCGGCGACGATGGTGTCGCCCTCGAGGGAGATCAGGCGGTCCAGCAGCAGGTAGCGGCCCCGGTGGGGGATGAGGTCTTGCACGGGGGGGAGCGCGTCGCTCATGCGGGATCCTGGGTGACGTCGAGCACGAGGGCGGCGTTGGTGCCGCCGAAGCCGAAGGAGTTGGACAGCACCCGCCGGGCCCGCTGGTGGCGGGTGGCGGTGATGACGTCCAGGGCCTCGAGGCCGGGCTCGTGGGCGCTGAAGTTGACGTTGGGGGCGAGGAAGCCGTCGTGGCACATCAGCAGGGTGTAGGCGAGCTCGGAGGCGCCGGCCATCCAACACTCGTGGCCCGTGAGGCCCTTGGTGCTCGAGACCGGCGGGCAGTCGGCGCCGAAGACCTCGAGGATGGCCTGGGCTTCCACCCGATCGCCCACGGGGGTGCCCGCGGCGTGGGCGTTGATGTAGTCGATCTCGCCCGCGCCCAGCCCGGCCCGGCGCAGGGCGGTGCGCACGCAGCGGGCGGCCCCGGCCCCGCTGGGGCTGGTGACGTGGGAGCCGTCGGAGGAGAAGGCGTAGGACAGGATCTCGGCCAGGATGGGGGCGCCGCGGTTGCGGGCGTGCTCGAGGCTCTCGACCACCAGGGCCGCGCCACCGCCGGAGGGCACCAGGCCCATGCGGTCGGCGGAGAAGGGGCGCACGGCCCCGGCCGGATCGCCGTCCCACTGGGAGAAGGTGCCCAGGGCGTCGAAGCCGGCCATGCCGGCCCAGTGGAGCTCTTGCGTGCCGCCGCAGACCACGGCCTGCTGCTGGCCGGTGGCCACCAGGGCCCAGGCCTGCCCCACGGCGTGGGCGCCGGACGCGCAGGCCGCGGAGACGGTCCAGCAGGCACCCTGGGTGCCCAGCAGCACGGAGAGGTTGATGTTGGGCGAGGAGTTCATGCACTCCACGACCGCCGAGGCGCCCAGGCCGCGGGTGGTGCCCTCGGCGACGGTCTTGGTGCCGTACTCGTAGGGGGCGCCGGCCACCGAGTCGTTGCCGAAGACCACGCCGTAGTCGGGGCCCTTCAGGGCGTCGCGGGCCAGGCCGGCGTGCTCGAGGGCCTCGAGGGCGGAGCAGGCGGCGTACAGGGCGGGCTCGCCCATGGCACGGCGCTCCTTGCGCTTGACCCAGCGGCGGGGGTCGAAGTCCCGCAGGGCGCCGGTCAGGGGCGACTGGAAGCCGAGCGCCTCGCGCTCTGGGTGGCGGATCAGGCCGGGGGTTCCGCTGCGCAGGGAGTCGGTGATCTCCTGACGATCCCGGCCGAGGCAGCTGATGAGACCCAGGCCTGTGATGACCACGCGCTCCACGGTGGAACCTCCGCGATGGGGAAGCCCCGTTCGTATCCTGAGGGTCGAGCGGGCGCGACAGTGCTCCGGTGGCTCGGGGGGTGCCACCACAGCGGCGGGGCGATAGCAGCGCTCTCCCGCCGCTCCCACCGAGGTCGTGTGCGCAAGGCCTTCCGCAAGCTCTGGCGTCACCTGCGCGACGAGCACACCGAGCCCCACCGGCTCGGGCTCGCCGTGGCGCTGGGCCTGTTCGTGGGATGCCTGCCCCTGTACGGCATCCACCTGGGCATCTGCATCGCCCTGGCCTGGGCCCTGAAGCTGAACAAGGCCACCGTCTACCTGGCGGCCAACATCTCCAACCCCCTGTTCGCGCCGGTGCTGGTGGCGGCCGGGATCGGGATCGGGGAGTGGATCCGCTTCGGCACCTGGCGGCCCGTCGACCTGTCCCAGGGCCACGACTTCATCGAGAAGCTGGCCCTGTTCTCCGGGCAGATCCCGGACATGTTCCTGTCCTGCCTGCTGGGGGACGCGGTGCTTGGAGCCGCGCTGGCCGTGGTCGTCGGGCCGGCGGTGTGGGGCTGGGCGCGGTGGCGGAAGGGGCGGAAGGACGCGGAGTGAACCCTACGCCTTGTGCTCCGCGATGTAGGCGGCCAGGGTCGTGATGTTCTCGAAGACCTCGCGGCTGCGGGAGGCCTCGGGGAAGGTCACGCCGTAGACGCGCTCGATCTCCACCGCCAGCTCGAGGGCGTCCACCGAGTCGAGGCCCAGGCCGTCGCCGAAGAGGATCATGTCGTCGGTGATCTCTTCGGGCTCCATGTCCTCGATCATCAGGGCTTCGATGATCAGCTTCTTGAGCTCGAGCTTCAGGTCGGCCATGGCGACGCTCCGGAGGTGCGGGAGGCCGGCGTGTGTATCGAGCAGGGGAGGGGACAGCAAGGGGCGTGGCCCGGAGCTGTCAGAAGTCCGCCCGCACCCCGATGAACGGCCGGGTGGGCAGGTGGGCGAACATGCCGTCTTCGCGCACGCCGTCGGTCACGCTGACCGTGGGCACGAAGTCGCTGGCGTACAGCAGGCCGGTCACGCTCAGGACCTCGACGTAGAACGTGAGCCGGTAGCTCTCCATGGCCTTGCGCCACTCGGCGCGCACGTCCAGGTTGTGGTAGTCGCCCAGCCGCTGGCAGTTGAGGCAGGACAGCTCGACCAGGTCGGTGCCGTCCACCACCGTGACCTCCGAGACCGGGCGGCCGGAGTGGTAGCTGTAGCGGGCCGTGGTGCGCCAGTGGGGGGTGAGCTGGTACTCGAGGGCCGCGCCCAGGGTGTGGCGCTGGTCCTGGGCCGGGGCGAAGGTCTGGGCGAAGACCTCGTTGAGCGGGTTGGTGCGCTCGGCCTTCAGGAACGAGTAGGTGACCATGCCCTGGAGTCTTCCAGCGCGGGCGCCCAGCAGGGTGTCGATGCCGCGGTTGGTGCCCGAGCCGTCGTTGGTGTAGGTCACGCCGCGGTTGATGGCGTCCCAGTTGTCGGGGTTGACCACCAGGTCGGACAGCTCGATGTGGTAGGCCTCGACCCGCAGCAGGCCGCCGGCCTCTTCGCCGGGCAGGGGGAAGGCCTGGTCGATGCCGGCCACGTAGTGGATGGCCTGCTCGGACTGGATGTGGGGGTTGCCCAGCTCCACGTCGAAGACCCGCGGGTCCCGCGGGGTCTTGTGGTAGATGCCCCAGCTGACCTTGGGGATGGTGCCGGTGGGCAGGGGCACGGACAGGCCCGCGCGGGGTGAGAACAGCAGCTCGCCGGTGGAGCCGGTGGCGGTGGCCCTCGCACCCAGGCGCACCTGCACGGGGCCCTCCCACAGCTCCTGCAGGTAGGCGGAGCCCTCGGGGTAGATCAGCGCCTGCTGCAGCTCCACCTGGGGGTGGTCGTAGGCGGCCAGGGGGGCGTTGTGCCAGGTGGGATCGGTGCGGGTGTCCTCGATCATGCCGTCGGCGTCCACGGCGATGTATGAGAAATCGAGCCCGCCGCTGATGGTGTGCTTGCCGGCGGTGACGTACAGGTCGCTGCGGCCGAACCAGCGGTTGGTGAGCACGTCCTGGCGGTACTCACCGCCCATGTCCCGCAGCAGGAAGGACGAGTCCCGGGTCCAGGCGGTGGTGGAGTGCAGGGTCAGCAGCTCGCTGGCCTCGAAGCGGTGGTCCAGGGAGATGAGGGACAGGTTGTTGTCCAGCTCGAACTGCCCCTCGAAGTTGATCAACGAGGCGTCTTCGGAGTTGACCAGGGCCACGGAGTCGCCCGAGCGCATGGCGGTGGCGATGATCCGATGGCGGGCGTCGGGGCGCCAGGCGAAGCGGGCGGAGATCTCGCTGTACTCGGGGGCCGCGAAGGCGGTGTCCAGCAGGTTCATCCACTTCATGGCCTGGAAGTAGGACTCCAGGTACGAGCGCCGGGCGGCCAGGGCGAAGCTGGTGGTCTTGCCGATGGGGCCCATCACATGGGCCCGCAGGCTCGAGGCCGAGATGTCCAGCGCGCCGTCCATGCCGTCGCCGTCTTGTTCCGGCACGCCGTCCCAGGACTCGATGGCCAGCACCGCGGAGGTGCCGGCGGGCACGTCGGCCGGGGCCGCCCCGGCGTAGAAGTCGACGTGGGCGATCATGTCGGGGTTGAACATGGAGTTGAACCCCGCCAGGTGGAAGGGGTTCTGCAGGGGCACGCGGTCGAGCATGAAGACCACGTCGTCGGTCTCGCCGCCCCGGGCGTGGAAGCTGGCCAGCATGTCGCCGTCGCTGACGACGCCGGGCAGGCTGTGCACCGCGCGGCTGACGTCCTCGAGGGATCCGGGGTTGGCCTCGATGTCCCGGCGGGTCAGCGCGTAGGAGCCGGTGACCGTGCTGGTGTTGGCCTCGAGGGGCGCCCGCTCCACCTCGCGCCAGGTGCGGGTGTCGTAGCTGACCACCATCTCGTAGGCGCCGGTGGGGAAGAGGGTGACCTGGCGCTGCAGCACCTCGCCGGCGTGGATGATCAGCTCGGCCTCGGTGGCCGAGAACGAGGGGTGGTCCACCACCAGCTTGTAGCTGCCCGAGGGCAGGAAGAAGGCCTGAAAGCCACCGTCGGCGTCGACCTCGAGGACCTGCACCTCGGCGGTGGCGTCGTCGAGGTTCATGAGCTTGACCGACGCGCCGGGCACGCCCATGCCGTCGGGGTCCACCACGCGAGCGTGGAGGCTGCCGGGCACCGGCTGGCCGGTCTCGTCCGCGACGCCGAGGTCGAAGCGGAAGCGGTAGTGCAGCTGCACGGCCACCGGCTCGCCGTCCTGGATGGCGGGCTCGAAGAGCAGGCCGCGGGCGGCCTCGAGGCTGGGCCAGGCCAGCAGCTCGTGGGGGGCCTGCACCAGCTCGGCGTGGCCCACCGAGCCGTCCTCGCGGACCTCGACCAGGATGATCACGTCGCCCTGGATGCCCTGGTCGCGGGCGGTCTGGGGGTAATCGGGGGCGGCGTCGAGGATGAGCCTGGGAGCGCGGTCTTCGGTTGCGGGGGGCGGGGGCTCGCTGGGATCACCCGGGGGTGGCTCGTCGGGGGTGACCTCCTGGTGGGGCACGTCGACGTGGGGGACCTCCGCGTGCTCCACGGCCTCGTGGGGCACGGCGTCGGGCGTGGGCTCGGCGGTGCTGGCGCCAGGGGGCGGCGTGACCTCGTCTGCTCCCTCTTCCCCCCTCTCCCCGTCGGGGAGAGGGGCCGGGGGAGAGGGGGACTCCCCATCGACGTCATCGGCGTGCACCGGCGTCACGACCAGCATCAGGGAGAGCAGCAGCGAAGGGGTCATGTGGCCTCCAGCACCCGGGCGGTGAGGATCATCGTGCCGTCTTGGTCCACCACCGAGCCGGCGCGGCCGGCCGCGGCGAAGGCGGCCCCGCCGGCCCGGCCCCCGGCGGGCCCCCGGCCGCGGCAGGCTTCGGGGGCCACCGCGTCGGGCCCGGGCGTCGGGGCGGGCAGGCGGGGGTTGATGCGCGTGGCGCGGGCCAGGATGGGGGCCCCGGGGAGGGGGTCCAGCCCCAGGTCCAGCTCGAGCCCCGGGCCGCTGCCGGCGGTGGAGATCAGCACGGCGGTCATGGCCTCGCCCAGCACGGTGTCGTTCGAGAAGGAGCGCCATGCGCGCTCGGTGTGTTCGTTCAGATCGTCGCCGGCCACGACGAGCACGGTCTCGGCCCGCCCCAGGGTCAGCAGGTCGATGCCCCGCATCAGAGCGGCCAGGCCCGATGCGCCACCGGCGGCGATGGTCTCGGAGGAGCCCTTCAGGCCCATGCCGATGCTCAGGTGGCCCACCGGCGCGTTGGTGACCGAGTTCTGGAAGGCCATGGGGCTGCAGGCCTTGGGGCCTTCGCGGTACAGCCGGTCCAGGAAGCGGCCCACGGGGACCAGCTCGCCCATGCCGTTGCCCCAGACCACCGGGAGGGTGTCCAGGTCGTCGCGACCCTCGAGCAGGGGGGCGGCGGTGGCCACCACCATGCGGGTCAAGCGGGACATCCGACGCCAGGGACCCGCGGCGACGCCCGCGGGACGCTTGGGGTTGGGAGCTGGTGCGGGACGCGGGGTGCCGGCCAGCAGATCGTCCAGCAGGCCGTCGGGCCCACCGGACACCCAGAGCTTCGAGGCGACGACGCGGATCATGGCTCGTACCGGGTGAAGAGCAGGGCGGTGTTGTGGCCGCCGAAGGCGAAGTTGACGCTCATGGCGGCCTCGAGGGGGCTGTTCTGGCTGCGGGTGAGCAGGTTCAGGCCCGGGAAGGCGGAGCCGTCCGCCCCCTGGTGTTTCACCATGCGGCCGGTCTTCACCGCCAGCGCGGTGATCACGGCCTCGAGGGCCCCGGCGGCGCCCAGGGTGTGGCCCACCGCGCCCTTGATGCCGGTGACAGCCGCCGAGGGCAGCTCGCGCTTCAGGACCTCGGCCTCGATCTCGTCGTTGATGGGGGTGCCGGTGGCGTGGGCGCAGACCCAGCCCACACGGTCTGCGGGGAGCTTGCCCAGGGCCTGCCGGATGGCGCGGCCCGCGGCGTGGCCCCCGGGCTCGGGGGCGGTCAGCCGGTGGGCGTCGGAGCTGTTGCCGTAGCCGGCCAGCAGGGCGATGGGGGTGGCGCCGCGGGCGAGGGCGGCGTCCAGGGGCTCGAGCAGCAGCGCCGCGCCGGCCTCGCCCAGGTTGAGGCCCCGGCGGTCGGCGGAGAAGGGGCGGCAGGGCTCCGGGTCGTACAGCCCCAGGCTGGCGAAGCCGTGCACGGTGGTGTCGCACAGGGCGTCGGCGCCGAAGGCGAGGGCCGCGGGAGCCCGACCCACGCGCACCAGGTCGGCGGCCGCGCCCACCGCGCAGGCGCCGGAGGTGCAGGCGGTGGACAGGGACAGCTGGGGGCCGGTGGTGCCCAGAGACCAGGCGACGCGAGCGGTGGGCGCATGGGCCAGCTGGTCCCAGATGTCGAAGTAGCCGCCCTTGTCCTCGGCCAGGCGGCGCCAGGACTCCTCACAGGGGCCCATGTCGGCGCTGGTGGTGGCGCCCACCAGCGCGAGGCCCTCGGGGATCGGGGCCTCGCCCAGGGCCTCGCGGCAGACGGCGTCCGCCAGGCTCGAGGTCGAGCGCCACTGGCCTCCGTCGCGCGTCCCCACGGGGCCGCGTTCGCCCCAGGTGGGCGCACCCTCGAGCCCGTTGTGGCCCATCCACAGGCGCCGGAACACGGTGGGGGCGTCGGTGCCCAGCGCGCAGAAGGCGCCCACTCCGGTGATGGCGATGATCATGGTGCGGGGGTCTCCAGGGGCTTTTGGGCCACGAAGATGAGGTTGGCGAAGGGGGTGCCGTCGTGGCAGGGGGCGACGCTCACGCTGAGCCCGCTGGCCTCGATCGCTCCTCGCAGCTGCTCGGCCGGGCGAAAGAACACCCCGTCGCCGCGGTGTCGTCCGATGGCCACGGCCACGGTCTCGAAGGCCCGCAGCACCGCGGTGCGCAGCCCGCCGTCGGCCTGGCCGTCGCGGACGATGAGCAGGCCGCCGGGGGCCAGCTGAGCGGCCATGCGGGCGATGGCGTCGTCCTGCTGATCCGGGGGCATGTAGTGCAGCACGTCGAGGCAGGTGATGAGGGCCGCGGTGGGTAGGGCCAGCTCTCGCAGGTCGCCCACCCGCAGCTCGAGCCGGGGCTCGCCCTGCAGGGCGACGCGGGCCAGCTCGACCCGGCGCTCGTCGTGGTCGATGCCCACCAGCTCCAGCGCCGGGGCCACGGCTCGGATCAGGGCCAGCAGGTAGCCCTCGCCGCAGCCGACATCGAGCACGACGCCGGACTCCGGCAGCCGCTCGATCACGGCGGCGTAGGCCGGGTCCCGGGACAGCTTGCCCCGGGCGAAGCCGTGGGCCGTGCGCCCACCGACCCGGTAGCGGTCGGCCACCTGCTCGATGGGCAGGGCTACCATCCGGTCTCCTCCCGCAGCTCCGCCAGGGCTCCGGAGATCGCCTCGTGGGCCCTGTTCGAGAGCTTGCGAGCGGTGGAGTGCTCCGCCGGAAGCAGGGGGGGCAGCACCTGCATCCTGATGAGGGTGTAGGGGTTCTGCACGGGCAGCTTGCCCTTGGCCAGGGCGCGGTGGGTGCCCAGGATGGCCACCGGCAGCACCGGGGTGTCGGTGTCCTTGGCCAGGCGGAAGGCGCCGCGGTGGAAGCGCTGCAGCTGGGCATCCACCGAGCGGGTGCCCTCTGGGAAGATCAGCACCGAGATGCCGTTGTCCAGGGCCTCGAGGCAGCGGGACATGAACAGCTGGACGCTCTCTTCCGAGCTGGCGTCCAGGGGGATCTGCTTGCAGAAGCTCATGTACCAGCCCATGAAGGGCACCCGGAACAGCGAGGTCTTGCCCACCACCCGCTGCAGCGTGGGCAGGCCCAGGCAGCTCGGGATGTCGAGCACCGAGCTGTGGTTGCAGACCATCACATAGGGGCCGTCGCCCACCCGCTCGACGCCGCGGCGCTCGATGGGGAAGGACAGCTCGGCCCAGAACAGCAGCTTGCCCCAGATCCAGTGGTTGACCCACAGCGACAGCTTGCGCTGGGGATCGAAGGGCCAGGCCACCAGCTGACCGACCACCCCCACGAAGATGTTGAGGGTGGAGACGCTCAGGAAGATGGTCCAGGCCAGCCAGGAGGCCAGCGTCCGGAAGATTCTCTGCGGCATGGCGCGGTTCTAACGAGGAACGAGGCGGAGGACCCGTGGCCCAGAACGCAGACGAACCTCCACCCAGCGGCCGGAGGGGCCGCTGAGCGTGGAGGTGATGCTGTGCTGTGGCGGGGCTTCACCCCGCCGACGTGCCGGGGCTAGTCCCAGCCGCCGCGGCCGCCGCCGCCGCCGCCGCCGCCGCCACGGTAGCCGCCGCCACCGCCGCCACCGCCGCGATAGCCACCGCCGCCGCCGCCGCCGCCGCCGCCGCGGTACCCACCGCCGCCGCCGCCGCCGCGGTACCCGCCGCCGCCGCCACCGCGGCCACCCTGGCGCTCACGGGCCAGGTCGATGCGGATGGTGCGGCCGTCGAGCTCGGAGCCGTTCATGGCGTCCATCGCCGCCTGCGCGGCCTCTTCGGTGGTGAAGGTGACGAAGCCGAAGCCGCGGGAGCGGCCGGTGTCACGGTCGGTGATCACGCGGGCGTCGGTCACTTCGCCGTGGGCTTCGAAGGCCTGCTTCAGGCTCGCGTCATCAGTGGCCCAGGCAAGTCCGCCTACGAACAGTCTCTTGGACATTCCAGTCTCTTCCTGTAGTGCGCGCCCCGAATCCAGGGCGCTCGTTTCGATGGCAGCACGATGGATCATCGGCGATCCAGCGCCTGCGCAGGGACCCTATGGTGATGACCTGCGCGGCGCCAGAAACGTCACGCGGAAGCGGCGATGCGGTGGAGAGGGAGGGGGAGCGCGGCGTTTCTGGTTAGCTGGGCCCGATGCGCAGGCTGCTGCCCGTCTTCGTCGGCTCGCTGGTCCTGGCCCTGGTCGGGGCCGGGCTGTTCCGGGTCGGCTGGCTGCCCGGTGGGGGGCTGCTGTTCCTGCTGGCGGCTGCGGCGCTGTTGATCCTGGCGGGCTTCGTCGTCGCCTCGGCCTGGCCGCGGCTGCAGGTCTACGCCCCCGCAGTGCTGCGGGGATCTGCGGTCCGCAGGCAGGTCGCGCTGACCTTCGACGACGGGCCCGATCCCGAGTCCACCCCCGCGCTGCTCGCGGCCCTGGACGCGGTCGGCGCCCGGGCGACCTTCTTCGTGTTGATCGACGCTGCCGAACGCCACCCGGAGCTGATCCGGGCCATCGCCGCGAGGCATGAGCTGGCCCTGCACGGCCCGAGCCACGACGCCAAGCTCGCCTTCGCCTCCCCGGCGGCCGGTGCGGCGGCGCTCACGGCGGCCCAGCGGCGTCTCGAGGAGCTCTCCGGCCAGCCGGTGCGCTGGTACCGGCCTCCCTTCGGGGTCACCAGCCCACGGCTGGGCGCGGCCCTGGCGAAGACCGAGCTGCAGCTGGTCTGGTGTTCGCTGCGGACCGGCGACGGTGTGGGGTGCAGCACCGACGCGCTGCGTCGCGCTTGCGGCCTCGCCATGGCCGGCGACATCGTGCTGCTGCACGAAGGCCCCCGCCCGGCGCGGGAGGCGCTCCCCGTTATCTTGCAGGACCTGCGGGCCCGGGGCCTCGAGCCCGTCACCGTGGGCACACTCCTGGAGCCACAGCCTTGAACTTGGTCATCACCGGCGTCGGTGTCGTCAGCGCGGCGGGCCGCGGACTCGATCCTCTCGAGCGCCTGCTGCGCGACGGCGGAGACGCCTTCGCCGACGCCCCGCCCTATCCCTCCGACGGCCTGAGCCGGCCCCGCTGCGCCATCCTCCGTGATCTCGACCGCGAGCGGCCGGCGGAAGCGCTGCTGCGGGACGCCGCCGCTCAGGCCCTCGCCGAGGCGGGCCTCGAACCCGGCCCGCGGGTGGGGCTGATCATCGGGACCTCGAGCGGCAACATCTCCGGCCCCTGGGAGCGCTGGCACCGGGCGGTGCTCGCCGGTCAGGACGCCTCCGAGGACGGCTGTGGCCGCGACGAGCCGACCACCGCGCTGGCCCGGGAGCTGGGCGTCACCGGCCCCTGCATGACCCTCTCCATCGCCTGCGCCTCGGGCACCGGGGCCTTCGCCATGGCCGCCGGCTGGCTCGAGGAAGGGCTGGCGGACACGGTGCTGGTGGGCGGGGTGGACGCCCTGTCCCTCTACATCCACGCCGGCTTCAACGGGCTGGGGGCCCTGTCCCTGGACGGGGCGTGCCCCTACCATCCCGATCGCGACGGCCTGACCCTGGGCGAGGGCGCCGCGGTGCTGGTGCTCGAGCGGGCCGAGGCCGCCGCGGCGCGAGGCGCGACCCCCCACGCGCGGCTGCTCGGCGCCGGCCTGGCCGCCGATGCCACCCACATCTCCGCCCCCCACCGCGAAGGCCGGGGCGCCGCCGACGCCATGGAGGCGGCCCTGCAGGATGGCGGGGTCGATCCCGCGGCGGTGGACATGGTCTCCCTGCACGGCACGGGCACGGTCTTCAACGACGCCATGGAGGCCCGCGCCATGCGGCGCATCTTCGGTGATCGCCCCGTGGCCTTCCACGGCATCAAGCACGCCATCGGCCACACCCTCGGCGCGGCCGGGGCCATCGAGGCCGCGGTGTTGGTGGGTGCGCTCCGCGGCGGCTGGCAGCCGCCGGCTCCCGCGGGGCTAGCTGACGCCCGGCCCGTCGTCGCGCCCCCCCCGGCCCCCCCCCCCCCGCCCGGGCGCCCGCGGGGGGGGGGGGGGGGGTGGGGGGGGCGGGGGGCGGGCCCCGGGGGGGGGGGGCCTGGGGGTGGGGGGTGGGGGGGGGCGGGGGCCCCGACGCCCCCGAGCGCTTCCGGCGGCTGAACCGCTACGTGCGCACCGGCCTGGTGGCCCTGCGGCGGCTCATCGCGCAGCTGCCCGCGCCCCCACCGCCGGACACCGGCCTGGTGCTGGCCAGCCCCGCCAACTGCCGCGGGGTGGACCTGCGCTACCACCAGCGCCTGGTCAAACGAGGCGCGGCCCAGGCCTCCCGGCTCGACTTCGTCTACACCGTGCCCGGCGCGCCCCTGGCCGAAGCCACCATCCACTGGGACCTGCGCGGGCCGCCGGTGGTGCTGGTGGGCCCCATGGACCAGGCGCGGGACGAAGCCGCCCGCCTCATCCGGCGCGGGCGGGCCACCCGCCTGCTGGCCCTGGGCCTCGACGCCCCGGCCCAGGATCAGCCCGCCGTGGCCACGGCCTGCTACCTGGAGCGCGCATGAGCCCCCGCCGCCGCAAGCGCGAGGATCTCGGCCCCTACCTCGAGCACCGGGCCTACCTGCGGGTGCGCTTCCAGGACGTGGACTCCATCCACGTGGTCTGGCACGGCCACTACCTGTCCTACTTCGAGCATGGCCGCGAGAGCTTCGGCGAGGAGTACGGCCTGGGCTATCAGGACGTGAAGGCCGCCGGCCTGGTGGCGCCGGTGGTGCACGTCAGCTGCGACTACCTGGCCCCCGCCCGCTTCGGCGACGAGCTCACCATCGTCACTCGGCTGCACGCCACGGATCGGGCCGTCGTGGAGCTGTCCTACGAGGTCCGGCGCGCGGCGGACGAGTCGCTCTTGGCCAAGGGCCGCACCCGCCAGGTCTTCACCGACCACGAGGGCAACCTCATCCTCAACCAGCCCGATCTGATGCGCCGCTTCTACGAGCAGTGGGAGGATCAGCTCGTCCACGAGTGATCCCCCCGCGGCCGGCCTCGCCCCAGGAGCCCCCATGACGCTCGTCGCCCTGCTGCTGGCCCTCCCCGGCGCCCACGGGGCCGAGCTCTTCGAGGGCTGGGCCTTCTACCTCGGAGATCCCCACTTCCACAGCGGGGCCTCGGGGGATGGCGGCTCCACCGACATCGGGGCCTGCACCACCGGCGACTGCGCGGCCCTGGCCGACGTCCAGGCCAACGCCGCCGCCGCCGGCCTGGACTGGGTGAGCCTGACCGACCACGTCAACGGCAACGACGCGGCCTCGGAGGGGGCCTTCGACACCGTCTGGGCCGCGATGCTGGACGCCCACGATCCCGACGGCGGCCTGGTGGTCGTGCCCGGGGTGGAGCTGTGGTTCCTGCGGGGCGAGCAGCTCATCGGCCACAAGAACCTCTACTGGTTCGGCGAGGACCGGGATCTGCGGGACGTCAGCTGGGACGACGTGACCTTCAACGGCACGGGCATGGGCCTGTCGGACTGCGAGGACCTGTGGGAGTGGGTCGAGGACACCGATCGCGTCTGGGGCGACCTGCTGCTCATCGCGCACCACCCCGGCGTCACCGGCGACATGGTCACCGACTGGACCTGCCACACCCAGGACCGGGCTCCGATCTTCTCGCCCTCGGTGGAGATCTACTCGGAGCACGGCAGCTCCATGGAGGCCGAGCCGTCCTACGACCCTCCCGACCTGGGCACCGAGCCGCTGTCCACCATGGACCACGTGCTGGACGTGGACGGCTGGGGTCTGCGCCTGGGCTTCATGGGGGGCACCGACGCCCACGACACCCGGCCCGGCTCCACCTGCGATCTCGACGGCGTGCAGACCATGCAGCCCTACGGCGGCGGGCTCACCGTGGTGGTGGCCCCCGACAGCGAGCCCTTCGACCGCGCCACCATCCACGACGCCCTTGTGGCCCGGCGCAGCTACGCCAGCAGCGGGCCCCTGCTGCCCGCCCTGGTGGAGGTCCACTCCGAGGGGACGCCCATCGGCGGCATGGGGGACGAGCTGGCGATCCCGGCCGAGCAGTCGGTGGATCTCGAGGTGAAGGTGCCCGCCGATCTCGCCCATCACGTCAGCAGCGTGCGCCTGGTGGGGACCGCGTGGGAGCAGGCCCTGGACCCCTCTGGCGACGGCGCCTGGAGCACCCACATCGCGGCGGGCGCGTTGCCCCCCTGGGCCTATGCCGAGCTCCGCATCGACGGCGCCTCCTGGTGGGGCGACGGCGGCTGCGCCGACGGCGGGGACACCCAGGACGAGCTGCTCTGGCTCTCCCCCACCTGGTTCGACGAGGGTGAGGGGGACTTCGACGGCGACGGCGTCACCTGGGCCGAGGGCGACTGCGACGACGGCGACCCGAGCGTGAGCCCCGATCTCCCCGAGGACTGCTCGTCGGGCGTGGACGACGACTGCGACGGGCTGGTCGATGGCGAGGACCCGGACTGTGAGGGCGTCGAGGACACCGGGCCCGAGGGCACGGACCCCGACGACCCCCAGGGCTGCGGCTGTGGGGCGGTGCCCGCTGCGGGCGGCGCCTGGCTGCTGGCCGTGGTGGCCCTGATCGGTGTGCGGAGGCGCCGGTCCTAGGACGCCCCGCTGATCCCGTCGTCGCAGGACAGGACCAGGTCGTCCCAGAAGACGATCACCTGGTCTCCGGCCACGGCGGTGCCCTCGAGGATCACGCTGAGCTCCGAGGCTAAGTCGGGGATCTCGGCCCGCAGCTCGAAGTGCTGCCAGCCGGGGTCGTTCTCCGCGAGCGTCTCGGTGGTGGCGCCGCCCTGCCACGCGCCCATGTCGTCCAGGAAGGCGACCTGGGCGTACGCCCGGGCGGAGAGTTGGCCGCCGCCTTCGGTCTGGACCCAGCCCTTCAGGGTGCAGGCCTTGGCCAGGGGCACTGGGCTGCAGCGGTGCTCCAGGCGCACCTGACCGGCCTCGGCCTCCATGAACGAGAAGAACCGAGCGCCCTCCTGGGCTGTGGTGGAGCCGCCGTCCCAGCTCCGCTCGGCGACGGCGCCCACGGCCTCGGCGGGCTCGGCGTCCCAGCCGGACAGGCCCCCGGCCTCGGCGTCTCCGTTCTCCAGCGACCAGCAGGCGTAGCCGGTCTCCTCCCGCACCGTGGGGATGCAGGCGGACAGGGCCAGGGCCAGGATCGGGAGGGGGGCGCGCATGGTCGTGGGCACTATCCCCATTCTGCGCTCGCGGAAGGCGGCTGGCGCGGACCTATGCCACCAAAATCCGAACACGCGCGGACCTATCCCAGTTGGATCCGAACACTCGGCCCTGTCGCGGGCCCGGATCGGCCTCGAGAGGGCCCCAGACGGTGCCGATTGGGGCCCTCTGGGCCCGAAACGATGGTCAGGTGATCGAATCCAACCGACATAGGTCGGCCGCTGTTCGGAATCCGGGAGCATAGGTCCCCTCGAGCCCGGTCTGGCGCGTAGGAACCTGCACGCAGGGCAGGGTCGGCATGGGCCCCCGCTTCGTCAGCCGATTAATCGGGCCCTCGCCCCCCCCCCCGGCGGCCCCGGGCGGGGGCCGAGGCGCCCCCCCCCCCCCCCCCCCCCCCCCCCCCCCCCCACCCCCCCCCCAC
>CAYZVO010000014.1:44504-72266 GCA_964481655.1 uncultured Enterobacterales bacterium
GGGGCGGGGGCCCGCGGGGGGGGGGGGGGGGGGGGGGGCGTTGCCCGCGTCGGGCCCGCGGCGGGGGCGCGACGCCCCCATCCCACCGGAGTGCCCTCCACCCATGCTCTCCCTCACCGGCAACAACCTCGACATCGCCACCCTCTGGGCCGCCGCCAACGGCGAGGACTGCGAGCTGGCCGCGTCGGCCCGTCCGGCCATGGACAAGTGCCGGGCCTACGTGGATCGTCTCGCCGGCGAGCCCCGGGCCATCTACGGCATCAACACCGGCTTCGGGCCGTTGAGCGCCCACCGGGTCTCCCAGGCCGATCTCGAGCAGCACCAGGTCAACCTGCTGCACCACCTGTCCTCCGGGCAGGGAGAGCTGTTCTCCCCGCTCGAGACCCGGGCCATCGTGGTGGCCCGCTGCAACTCCCTGTCCCGCGGCCACTCGGGCGTCCGCCCGCAGGTCATCGAGCTGGCCCTGGCCGCCATGAACGCCGGGCTGCTGCCGGAGATCCCCCAGGAGGGCTCCGTGGGCGCCTCGGGCGACCTGGTGCCCTTGGCCCACATGGCCCGCTCCCTGGTGGGCCTGGGCTTCGTGCGCACGGCCGATGGTCGCCGCCTGCCCGCCACCAATGCCCTGCGCGAGGCCGGCCTCGAGCCCGCGGTGCTGCAGGCCAAGGAAGGCCTGGCCCTGGTCAACGGCACCTCGGTCATGACCGGCACCACCGGCATCTCGGTGGCCGAGGCCAAGCAGCTGCTGTCCTGGTCCGAGCTGCTCTCCGCCTGCCTGTTCCAGGTGCACAGCGGCGCCCCCGAGGTGCTCTGCGGCTACACCCACCGGGCCCGCAACCACAAGGGCCAGCGCCAGGTGGCCCACCGCATCGCCACCCACCTGCGCACCCACCCCGCCTACGACGAGCTCATCGAGCGCCACGCCTGGGGCACCGACGCCAAGCCGGTGGAGGCCGGCACCGAGATCCAGGACCCCTACAGCCTGCGCTGCGTGCCCCAGGTGCTGGGCGCGTTCCAGGACGCCCTGTGGCACATCGAGCGTGTGGTGGTCAACGAGCTGAACGCCACCACCGACAACCCGTTGATCTTCCCCGACTACGAGATGGTCATCCACGCCGGTCACTTCTACGGCCAGCACGTCTCCATGGTCGCCGACTACATGCGGCTGGGCCTGGTGAAGATGGCCCTGCTGCTGGACCGCCAGCTCGAGCAGCTGGTCAACTGGCGCTACGGCCGCGGCCTGCCGCCGATGCTCTCCGGCGGCGCGCCCGGGCTCAACTCGGGCTTCATGGGCTGCCAGCTGCTGGCCACCTCCCTGGCCGCCGAGGCCCGGATGCTGGCCACCCCCGCGTCGGTCCAGACCATCCCCACCAACGCCAACAACCAGGACGTGGTGAGCATGGGCACCCACGCCGCCCGCTGGACCCGCCGGGTCCTGCCCCTGGTCTGGAAGCTGTCGGCCATCCAGGCCCTGGCCCTGTGCCAGGCCGCCGACCTGCGGGACGACACCGACCGGGTGCTGGGCGCCGACTTCCGCGTGCTCTACGACGCCGTGCGGGCCGTCTCCCCCTACGTCGCCGACGATCGGCCGCTGTTCGACGACATCGACCGTGTGGTGGGCGTGCTGCGTGACCCCGCCCTGCAGGAGCGCCTGCTGCCGGTGCGGTGGACCGGATGATGCGCGTCCCGCGGGTGGACGAGGCCGCGCTGCAGCCGGCCACTGTCCAGGCGCTGCTGGATCAGGGCGTCTCCCGGTCCGTGGACTGGGCCCTGGAGCGCTCATCCTGGAACCGCGATCGCCTGCTGGCCGCGGGCGTCGCCCCCGGCGCGGTGCGCACCACCGCCGATCTCTGCGCCCTGCCCACCACCAGCAAGCAGGACCTGGCCGCCGCCGGTCGCGAGCTGTGGGCGGTGCCCATGGAACGGGTGGTGGACATCTCCACCACCAGCGGCACGGCGGGGGAGCCCACCCTCTGCCCCATGACCGAGGCCGACCTGCAACGGCTGGCCGAGAACGAACGGCTGTCCTTCACCTGCGCAGGGCTCACCCCGGCCGACACCGCCATCGTGGCGGTCACCATTGACCGCTGCTTCATGGCGGGGCTGGCCTACTTCATCGGGCTGCGGGCCCTGGGCGCCTCGACGGCCCGGGTGGGCGCGGCCTCCCCCGCGCTGCTGCTGTCCATGGTCCAGCGCCTCGGGCCCTCGACCATCGTCGGTGTGCCCAGCTTCCTCGAGCGCGTGGCCGACTACGCCCGGGGCGAGGGTGTCGATGTCGCCGGGCTCGGGGTCTCCCGCCTGGTCTGCATCGGCGAGCCCGTGCGCGGCGCCGATCTGGCGCCCACCCCCATGGCCGCCCGGGTGGCCGAGGCCTGGGGCGCGTCGCTGCACGGCAGCTTTGGCATGTCCGAGCTGGCGGCCTCCACCTGCGAGTGCGCGGCGGGCGCGGGGGGCCACACGCACCCCTCGCTGCTGCACCTCGAGATCCTCGACGACGATGACCGGCCGCTGCCCCCCGGGGAGCTGGGAGAGGTCGTGGCCACGCCGCTGGGGGTCGAGGCCCTGCCCCTGCTGCGCTACCGCACCGGCGACGTGGCGGCGTTGTACACCGAGCCCTGCAGCTGCGGCCTGGCCACCCCCCGCCTGGGCCCCATCGTGGGCCGCAAGCATCAGCTGCTCAAGCTCAAGGGCACCAACGTCTACCCGGCGGCGGTCCAGCGGGTGCTCGACGCCGAGCCGGGCCTGCACGGCTACGTCCTGGTGGCCCGCAGCGACGACGCCTTGAGTGACCGGCTCACCGTCCGTCTTGCCCTGCGCGATGGCGCCGTGGCCGACGCCCTCCTGCCCCGCCTGCGCGCCCGGCTCCAGGGGGCCCTCAAGGTCACCCCGACCCTCACCGTGGTCTCCGTCGCGGAGCTCGCGGGCCTGCAGCAGGGCGGCGTGGGCCGCAAGGCCCGGGTGTTCATCGACGAGCGCTGAGCCGCGATCATTCCCTGCCCGTGGTACGGTTCGGAGGCACGGACGCGAGGCTTTCGATGACCGCTCTCACCCTGTTGACCCTGCTGGGGGTCTCCGTCGCCGTGGCGCAGGACGCGTCCACCAGCGACGAGGCCACCGGCGCGACCGACGACACCGAAGCCCCCGCGTCCGACGAGGCGGTGGAGGGCAGCGAGGCTCCTGAGGCTCCCGCGGCGGAGCCGGAGGCCCAGGCCCCCGACGCGCCTCCGCCGCCGGTCGGCCCCATGCCCGCGCCGGTCTGGACCAGCGCCGAGCAGGCCCCCGTGCCCGCGCCCGCCCCCCCACCCCGCGCACCAGCACCCACCCAACCCCAGGTGCAGGTACCCCCCCCCGCCCCCCCCCCCCCGGCCGAGGGGGCCAGCTACCAGGGCCCCCGGCGCTACGACGACGGCCGCACCTGGCGCAACGGCATGCCCCTGCTGTGGGTCTACTCCTGCGGCATGGGCTCGGCGGTGGGCGTGACGATGGGAGGCATCGCCAGCGACGGCGAGCTGGCCGCGGCGGGCATGTACGCCGGCGGTGGTGCCGGCGCGCTGGGCATGGTCTTCCTGGCGCCGGACGAGATCAGCCTCGACCAGAGCGTGCTCATCTCCTCCAGCGGCCTGCTGGGCGCCTGGTCCGGCGCGATGCTGGCCACCTCCCTCATCCCCGAAGGCTCCGAGCTCGAGTACGAGCGCATCATGGCCTCCGGCGTGCTCGGCGCGGCCGCGGGCACCGCCGTGGGCGGCCTGATGAAGTCCGCTCCCCCCGCCCGCAACATGGTGGTGGTGGACATCTCGACCTTCGCCGGTTGGCAGGTCGGGGCCGGCATCGCTGACATGGTGGAGCTCGACTACGAGCGCGATCGCAACCTGCGCGCCGGCCTGGGGATGGTCGGTGGTGGCGCGTTCATGGCCGGCAGCGCCGTGGCGGCGCGGCAGGGCCTCGAGGTCCAGCCCGGCGTGATGGGCATGACCCTCGGCCACGCGTCCTGGATCGGCCTGTGGAGCCCGTACCTCATCACCGACGATCCCGAGCCGCAGCAGGTCCTGGGCGGGATGCGCCTGGGCCTGGGTGCCGGCACTGTGGCCGGAATCCTGCTCTCCCCCCACGTCGACCTCTATCCCCGCAGCGTGCTGCTTCAGCTGGGCGGCGCGGGAGCCGGTGCCGCTGTGGGTGCCGGTGTCCCCCTGGCCCTGGGCATCGAAGGACCCACCCGCGGGGTCGTGGCGCCCATGCTGCTGGGCGGCGTCGGCGGCCAGGTGCTCGGCGCGGCCGTGGCCGAGGACTACGACATCACCCCCAGCGATGCGCTGCTGATGGGCACCATCGAGACCTGGGCGCTGTACCAGGGCCTCGGCTGGGGCGTGTTCATCGATCACGCCAACCCCGACATGCCCGAGTCCCAGGCCGCGGGCATGGGGCTGGCCATCGCCGGCACCGGCACCCTGGTGGCCGGCGCCATGGGGCCCCTGACCGAGTTCACCCTGGCCGAGTCGGCCATGGTCGGCTCCGGCGGCGCCTGGGGCACCTGGTACGGCGCCTGGGGTGGGCACCTGGCGAACCTGAGCCCCGAGCACCACTGGCTCACCACCCTGGTGACCGGCAACGTCGGCCTCATCGGCACCGCCGCGGCCGCCAGCGGCGACTGGGATCCGGACTGGCGCACCGTGGGCATGGTCGACAGCATGGGCATGCTCGGCGGTGCTGTCGGCGCGATGGTGGGCATCATCGCCTCGCCGAACCTCGACGCCGCGGCCACCGGCAGCCTGGTGGGCTCCACCGCCGGTCTGGTGGGCGGCGCGGTGATCTCCCGCAACACCCAGGCGCGCTTCACCCCCCGGCGGATCGGCCCGATCCTGCCCCGCCCGCATCTGAACCTGCCCTTCCACACGCGGGTCTCCGCTGCGCCCTGGGTGGCCGAGAGCGGTGACCCCGGTGCCATGGTGAGCTTGAGCCTGGTCGAGAAGTAGATAGGCTCAGGACGAGCCCTCGGAGCCCCATGACCCTGCTGCCCACCCTGCTGCTCGCCGCCCTGCCCGTGATGGCCCAGGGCACGGACCGCATCGCGCTGCGCTTCGTGGTGCACGACGACGAAGCCCTCGAGCTGACCCAGCCGGCGGTGCAGCTGGACAACGGCGAGGTCGTGCTGGTCCCGCTGCTCGACGACGGCTCCCTCGAGGGCGATCTTCCCGGCGACCACATCTGGCAGGCCGACGCCGAGATCCGCCGGGTCCAGAAGCTGGACTTCACCCTGATCGACACCGCCACCGGCGAGGCCCACGGCAGCGAGAGCCTGTTCCTGCCCGCGGCGGGCTCGGCCACCATCAACGTGCGCACCCAGGTGGGGGAGCTCCCCATGGTGGTGGACGGCGCCGGCGGCGCGAGCGTCTCGGGCGACGGCAGCGAGGGCCCCAAGGCCCCACCCACCACCAGCGAGGTCGTCCAGACCGACGCGGAGCGCTTCACCTACCTGCTGTGGGTGGTGCTGCTGATCGGGCTGCTCGGCTTCGGCTACCTGCGGGTGGTGGTGCGGCGCCTCTACGTGAACGACTTCCTGCCCACCTGGCGCAAGCTCGACCGCTGGCTGGACCGCGAGCTGGCCGAGCGCGACGAGCCGTGAGGCTCTTCGACGCGCACTGCCACCTGCACGACCCGCGCCTCGACCCGTGGCGGGATGAGGCCCTGGCCCGGGCCCGTGCGCTCGGGGTGGCGGGCTTCGCCTGCTGTGCGGCGGCGGAGGACGAGTGGGACCGCGTGCTGGCCCTGGCCAGCGCGCACCCCGACGTCGTCCCCAGCCTGGGGCTGCATCCCTGGTTCGTCGCCGCGGCGCGGCCCGGCTGGCAGGGGCGCCTCGAGGCCGCCCTGCACGCCGCGCCCTGGGCCGGGGTGGGCGAGGGCGGACTGGACAAGGCCCGCCGGGGCCGGGGCATGGCCAGCCTCGAGGATCAGGAGGCCGCCTTCGTGGACCAGGCTCGGCTCGCCCTGACCCTGGGGCGGCCCATGGCCATGCACGGGGTGCGGGCCTGGGGCCGCATCCTCGAGCTGTTGCGACCCCTCGGACACCACCCGGGTGGCTGGCTGCTGCACTCCTTCGCGGGGCCGGCCGAGCTGGTGGGGCCCCTGGCGGAGCTGGGGGCGTACTTCTCGTTCTCGGGCATCGTGACCCGCAGCCGCGCGACCCGGACCCACGCCGCGGCCCGGGCGGTGCCCGCGGATCGCCTGCTGGTGGAGACCGACGCGCCGGACATCCTGCCCATCCTCGGAGGGGCCGGCCTGCAGGACCCCAGTCTGCCGCGGGACGACGCGGGGCGGGTCGTGAACCTGCCTGAGAACATCCTGGTCGTGCTGCGCGCCCTCGCTGCGCTGCGCGGCGAGCCTGCCGAGCAGGTCGCCGCTCACACCTGCGACAACGCACGGCGCCTCTTCGGGCCGCTGAGGCCGGCTGACACGACGTGATGCAAGAATCGATGCTCGGGCGCGGTGGTAACATTCGGCCACAAGCGCTCGGCACTCTGGTAGGCTGTCTCGACCGATGGCCGAGACCTTCCCTCCATCAGAGATCGCCGTGCACGTCGCGCGGGCGTCGGCGCTCACCCGTCAGCTGCGGGTGGGGGAGGACTGGCTCGTGCAGCGCTGCCTGCACTTCGCCCGCATCCGCGGTTTCGCCGAGCACACGCCGACCCTCGAAGAGGCCTGGCGCAAGGCCATCCGCGAGCTCACCGCCGCCCTCGAGGCCGGCCTGGCCTACCACGAGGGGGGACCGGAGATCAGCCCCTCCGTCGAGCTGGACAGGGATCCCCTGGCCCTGTTCGCCGTGCGGGTGTGCCACACCCACCGCGCCCGGGGCACCGACCTGCCCATGTTCATGGGCCTGCTCAAGTATTTCCGGAGGGCCTATCGGGAGCTGGTGCGGCAGCAGTTGCTGAGCGAGGGCGACCCCGACGAGCTGCTCGAGACCATGGGCCGGCTCTTCGACCGCATCGAGCAGGCGGTCTGTCGCGCGTGGACCGCCGACAGCGACACCGTGCAGCTGCTCGAGCTGCAGGTCCGCAACCGGGGCCTGACCGACGAGAAGAACGCCTACCTGACCGTCTTCGAGAGCCTGTCCCAGTCCGCCTTCCTGGTGGACACCCAGGGCCGGGTCCGGAACCTCAACCACCAGGCCATGCGCATGCTGGGCGGCATGGACCGGCCCGGGGGCGCCTACTACTCCCGGGACGAAGAAGAGCGCAGCTCACCCCACATCGAGGACGCCGTCGAGGCGGCCGCCACGCGGGATCCCGAGGCCATGATCGGGGCCCACATCCGCCAGCTGGTGCCCTTCCTGCCCCCCATCGACGGGCTGCTCGGCGCGGCCAGCCCCGAGCGGGCGCTGCTCGAGATCCGGGGCCCCACCAGCCAGGGCCTGCGGGACTTCCAGGTCTCCATCTCCCCGATGCTCGACCTCACCAACCGCCTGCTCGGGGCGGTGGTCATCTTCCAGGACGTCACCGAGCGCCACGAGCTCGAGAGCCACCTGCGCTTCCTGGCCACCACCGACGCCCTGACCGGCGTGGCCAACCGCCGCAGCCTGCTGCGCCGGGCCGAGCACGAGTTCCGGCGGGCGCGGCGCTACCGGCGCCCCATGGCGCTGCTGCTGCTCGATCTGGACCACTTCAAGCGGGTCAACGACACCTGGGGCCACTTCGCCGGTGACGAAGCCCTCAAGGCACTCTGCGACGTCTGCCTCGGCAGCCTGCGCTCCAGCGACATGCTCGGTCGCCTCGGGGGCGAGGAGTTCGCCGTGCTGCTCCCCGAGACCGGCGTGCACGACGCCTGCGGCACCGGCGAGCGCATCCGGCAGCTGGTCGAACAGCTCGAGGTGGACTGGCACGGCCGCACCATCCGCATGACCGTCAGCATCGGCGTCGCCACCATCGAGCAGTCCGACCCAGACATCTACTCGCTGATGCGGCGCGCCGACCTGGCCCTGTACACCGCCAAGGACGTCGGCCGGAACCGCGTCGTGCTCTGCGCCGACCAGCCCGACGCCGCCAAGCTCACCGGCGAGCAGGTGGAGTTCGTGCTCGACGACGTGTAGGGGCGTGGACCCGCCGACTGCCTGCTACGATGGGGCATGGTCCGGGACAGGTTGCGTCTGCTGGTGGTCGCGGTGCTCGTGGCGGGCATCGGGGTGCTGCTGTGGTGGCTGGGGTTGCCGGCTCCGGAGGGTCCAGCTGTGGCGCAGCCCCTCGCTGGCGCCGATGCGCCCGCGGAGCCCCCGCCCACACGCCTCGACGCCCTCGGCCGCCTGGTCGAGTCGGTGGTCACCCAGACCTCGACGGTGACCTGGCTGGTGCAGGACCTGGAACGTCAGCCCATCACGGGGGTCGAGATCGAGCTGTGGAGTGGTCACCGGGGGGTGTCCGACGATGACGGGCGGATCGTGATGGACAGCGTGCCCTACGGCAACGGCTCCTACCAGCCGACGGTGCATGGGCCGTGGCTGGTCATGGAAGGCAGCAGCGACGGCTGGATCGATGGAGTGGCGCAGACCCGGCTGCTCGTCCTGAGTCCGACCTGTCCCGGGCTGGTGCGGCTGCGCGACGAGGACGGCGAGCCGGTGGCCGATGCCACCCTCTACCTCAACACGCACCGGGGACCTTGGGGCCGGCCCGGCATGCAGCAGGATTCGCTCCGCACCGATCGGCGGGGCGAGGCCCACGCGGAGTACCGTCCCTGCGGCACGATCACCGCGACCGTGAGCCATGAACCCAGCGGCTACCTGCCCTGGCTGGAAGTCGAGGTGCGCGGACAGGAACCCCTGGACCTCACACTGCCCGCCATGAGCGATGTCATCCTCGCCGTCGTGGGTGCCGACGGGGCGCTTGTGGACGCCTCCATCGACAGCAACAAGGCCTACGGCGTCGAGCGCATCGGCGTGGGCCTGTTCATCATCGAGGGTCGGCGGGCCTGGGCGACCGTCACGGCCACGGCTCCTGGCTACCCCAACCAGACCCATCGGGTGCTGCTGGACGGCGGCGAGCACAGCCTGACCCTCGCGGGTGGGCGGGAAGTGGCGGTGACCGTGCTGTGCGACGAGCGCTGCCCCGAGGAGCTGCAGTGCAGCCGCAACCCCTGCGAGGCGGAGGACGACGAGCTGTGGCGCTGTGTGTGTCAGCAGGGAGGGGCCTCCCTGATCAACCCCAACGGGCGCTACCTGGGCGAGATCCCGGCGGGCGCCGCGGCGCACACGGTGGACCTGCGTACCGACGTCACCGTCCGCGGGCGCTGGACCGGGACCCTGCCCTGTCATGTCGCCGCGGAGCACGGGCCCCACATGGGTGCGCCCTGCAAGCCCGACGGCCGCTTCGAGATCGAGGACGTGCGCCCTGGCCCCAACACCATCACCGTGCGCCACGGCCTCGAGGAGGTGGGCAGCACCCAGGTCGAGCTGGTCAGCGGCGAGACCGTGGACGTGGGCTCCATAGACCCCAGCAGCTGGACCATCGACGGCGTCATCGCCGCGGACTTCCCCCACGAGGCGGCGCTGCTGTTCTCCTCCCCGACCGCGGACGTGGACCTCGAGCTGGACGGCGGCTTCGTGCTCCGGGGTGTGCCCGCCGAGGCCGACAGCCTCGCCTTGCGGCTCTGGGTACCGGCCCGCGGGATGTTCGAGGAGACCTTCGCCGTTCCAGCGAGCGGAAGCCTCCCCACCTGGCACATCACCCAGGCCGACATCGCGGACACCGAGCCCCTCGAGCCCGACTACCGTCCCCTGCTGGAGGACACCGGCTGGGACTGGGACGACACCGGGCTGGGTGGCTGGCTCGACACCGGCCTGGGAGGCGACAGCGGCTGGTGGCCCTAGCCCTCGAGCACCCCGATCCGATCCTCGAACCCCAGCTCGCAGGGCTTGCCGTCTGCGTACAGGTAGTGCTGCAGTCGGCCCGGCTCGAGGGCCAGGATGGTGGCTGAGCGGGTGCCGTAGCGGGGCAGGTGGATGCACAGCGCCTGCAGCTGTTGGGCGAGCTCGGGGGGCAGCAGCAGGCCCTTGGGCAGGGGGCCCAGGGTGTCTGGTTCGGGCAGGTGGTGGTCCGCGAGGACTCGGGCCAGGCCAGCGCGGAGCTGCGGCCAGGGCAGCGCGACCAGCGGCTCCACCAGGTCCCGCGCCCGCTGCTGCTTGGGGAACCAGGGCGCGCCCATGCGGACGTTGGCCAGCACGTGGACCCCCGGCTGCAGCTCCAGCAGCTCCGCCGGCCGGTCTGGTCGCACGTAGGCGACCCAGAGCTGATGACCGTCACCGAACATCAGGTTGAAGGCGTTGTACTGGTCGGTCTCCAGGTTCGCGAGCAGTGACCGTGTGCCCTCGACTGTGCCGCTGGCCAGCGCCTCGAGGACCAGCGCCCCCCGCGAACGGGGGGCTGGACCCTGGGGCTTGGTGGGCCGCTGGTTGGTCAGGCCCACGAAGAAGCCCGCGGCGGACGCCGCCATCCAGGTGCCGCCGCGATCCAGGTCCACGCCGCCCACCGCTGGGGGGGCGCTCTGGAGCAGCCGGGGGCCGCTGGCGGGGCGGTCCAGGAACTCGTCGCGGTTGGCCGCGATCACCAGGGGGTGCGCGGGGTGGACACCGTGCAGGGCGATGATGGTGCACATGCCTCGAGCCTATCCCCGGTCCGGGCCGGGTACCCGCCGCGACCCCCTGGGATAGTGGGAGCCACCACGGCAGGCGCGGCCCGCGGCCGCTTCGGAGAGAGCCATGATCCATCTCCTTCCCCTGCTCGAGGGCCAGATCAAGTCCCTCGACAAGCCCCGTCCCACCCTGATCTTCCCCGAGGGCGACGACCCGCGCATCCTCAGCGCCGCCTCGCACCTGACCGGCCACGGCAACATCGTGCTGGTCACCTCCGAGGACCGCGCCCGGCAGGTCATCGAGGAGCAGCGGGTGGAGCTGCGCGGCTCCCTCAAGCGCTTCCTGGCCTCGGTGCAGTGCATCCAGCCCAGCGAGCACCCGGCCATCTGCGACGAGCTGGCCGACGCCTTCTGGGCGCTGTCCCAGGGCAGCCGCTGGGCGGTGCCGCGCCCCGAGGTGGACGCCCTGATGCGGGAGCCGGTGATGTTCTCCTGTATGGCGGTGCGCGAGGGCTACGCCGACTGCGTGCTCGGCGGCGCGGTCCACGCCTCCCGCGAGTTCTTCCGGCCCGCCCTGAGGCTCCTGCACACCGAGCGCAAGGCCTTCGCCGCCGGCCTGTTCTCCCTGCCCGACAGCCACCCCATCGAGATCTACCGCGAGAACATCGTGGTCTTCGCCGACGTGGCCATCAACGTGGACCCCGACCCGGACACCCTGGCGCAGATCGCTGTGGGCTCCTGCAAGATCGTGCGCGACCTGATCCCGGTCGAGGTGCTGCCCCACATCAACGGCGCCATCCTGTCCTACTCCACCCGCGGCTCGGCCTCGGGCCCGTCGGTGGAGCGCATCCGGGCGGCCGGGGCGCTGATCCCCGATATGCTCGCGGATCTGGCCCGCCGCGATCCCCTCTACGACAGCATCCACATCGCCACCGAGCTGCAGATCTCCTGCGCCATCTCCATGGCCGCGGCCCAGTCCAAGCTGCGGGACGCCCTGGCCGATCCCGACAGCGCCGTGGGGCGGGCCAACGTGCTGATCCTGCCCTCGCTGGACGCCGGCAACCTGATGTACCACCTCTACGCGACCCGCTACGCGGACGCGGACAAGGTGCTGATGGTGGGCGGCATGAACGCCCGGGTGCTCGACTACTCCCGATCGTCCACCGCCAAGGACGTCACCCTCGGCGCCGCCGCCAGCCTGCTGCGCATCAAGCGCAAGCCCGACTGGCAGGGCACACCGCGGGATCGGTTCTTCCCCAAGCACCGCGTGCTGGTGGTCAACCCCGGCTCCACCAGCACCCGGCTGGCGGTCTTCCGCGGGCGGCAGGTGGAGATCGAGCGCGAGGTGAGCCACTCGGTCGATGAGATCGAGGCCTGCGGCTCCCTGCAGGGGCAGCTGGCCATGCGCCGCGCCGTGGTGGAGCGGGCCCTGGCCGATGCGCGGATCGACCCCGCCACCATCGCCGCCTTCGTGGGCCGCGGTGGGCTGGTGCGGCCCCTGGTCTCCGGCACCTACCGGGTCAACCAGGCCATGCTCGACGACCTGGCCTCCGGCCGCTTCGGCGAGCACGCCAGCAACCTGGGCGCCCCCATCGTGCACGCCCTGGCGGCCGCTCAGGGCAAGGAGGCCTACATCGTCGATCCCGTCGTCACCGACGAGCTCGACGAGGTCGCCCGGCTCACCGGCCTGGCCGGCTTCGAGCGCCGCGCGGCCTGGCACGCCCTGTCCCAGAAGGCCGCGGCCCGGCGCTACGCCGACGAGCACCTCAAGGACTACGAGGACGAGAACCTCATCGTCGCCCACCTGGGCGGCGGGATCTCCGTGGGCTGCCACCGCCACGGCCGGGTGACCTGGGTCAGCAACGGCCTGGACGAGGGCCCCATGACCCCCGAGCGCGCCGGCTCCATGCCCAGCACCGCGCTGATGGAGCTGTGCCTGAAGCACGACGATGTCCGCGCTGTTCAGAAGGCGCTGGTGGGCCAGGGTGGTCTGGTTTCCCACCTGGGCACGGCTGACCTGCGCGAGGTCGAGGCCCGGATCGAGGCCGGCGAAGCGTACGCGGCGCTGGTCCACGACAAGCTCTGCCAGGACATCGCCAGCTGGATCGCTGGCTGCGTGCCCCGCTTCGAGGGCGAGCCCATCGACGGCATCATCCTCACCGGCGGCATGGCCCGCTCCGCGAAGCTGGTCGCCAGAGTGCGCGCCCTGCTGTCGGGCATCCCCATCGAGATCGTGGTCTACCCGGGTGCGATGGAGGCCACGGCCCTGCGCGATGGCGGCCTGCGGGTGCTGGGAGGGCAGGAGCGGGTGCTGGAGTATTGATCGGGGGCGGGGGCGCAACAAGGGTCGGCCCGAACGTTCCAACCCCGCGACAGGGTCGGGTCGAGGTTTCCACGCGTGCCCTTGCGCTGGGGGGCAGCACGCGAAAACCGTGGTTCTATGGTCGGGCGGCGACGGGCCGGGCCCGGGCTCGGCGTGAAGTGGAACGTTCACCGGGACCCTGTCGCGCGAATGGAACGTTCGACGGCACCCTGTCGCGAGCGCAGCATTCTGCGGCCGTCGGGCCCGGTGTCAGGGAGTGCCCGGCTTCGCCGGTCCCCGCGAAAGGTCCCTGAAAGCATGGGACCCGGGGCCAGCGCGTAGGTTCAGTGCGCGCGCATGGACGTGCGCCTCCCCCTTGCCTCGAGGCCCCCCATGGAATTCGACCTGCAGCCCCTCATCGACACCGGCCTGGCCATCGGCGTGAAGATCGTCGGCGCCATCCTCCTCTGGATCATCGGCCGCGTCGCCATCAAGATCATCCTGGGCATCGTGGACCGATCCACGAGCAAGGCCAAGGTCGACGCCACCCTGGCGCGCTACCTGCGCTCCGCCTCGGACATCCTGCTCAACGTCGTCCTCATCGTCGCCATCCTGAGCGTCTTCGGGGTGGAGACCACCACCTTCGCAGCCCTGCTGGCCGCCGCCGGTGTGGCCATCGGCATGGCCTGGTCGGGTCTGCTGGCCAACTTCGCCGCCGGGGCCTTCATGGTCATCCTGCGGCCCTTCAAGGCCGGTGACTTCGTCGAGGTCGGTGGCGTGCTCGGCACCGTGCACGAGATCGGCCTGTTCGTCACCACCATCGACACCATGGACAACGTGCGCACCATCCTGGGCAACAACGCGGTGTTCAGCGGCACCATCCGCAACTTCTCCCACAACAGCTTCCGCCGCGTGGACCTGGTGGCCCAGCTGGCCCACAGCGTGGACCCGGCCGAGGCGGTGAAGGTCCTGAAGGAGCGCCTGGCGACCATCCCCAACGTGGTCAGCTCGCCGGCGCCGGACGTGGAGATCCTGGAGTTCAACCTGGCGGGTCCGGTGCTCGCGGTGCGCCCCTACGTGAACAACGAGCACTACTGGCAGGTCTACTTCGACACCAACCGCATCATCCGCGAGAGCTTCGGCGAGGCCGGCTTCCCCGTGCCCGAGAAGCACATCCACATCGCCGGGCAGGCCTCCTAGGGGCTCCCGAACCGCCGCAAACCCAGCCGGTCACGCCGCCTACGGGCCGCGTGGCCGGCTTCGGAATAGATGGGGCGGCCAGGAGGCACCATGCCCAGAGCCACCATCCACAACGCCCGCGAGCTCGAGCTGATGCGGGTCGCCTGCAAGCTGGCGGCGGACACCCTGCTGATGGTCGGGGAGAATCTCCGCCCGGGGATGACCACCGAAGACGTCAACACCCTGGTGCACGAGTACACCATCGCCCACGGCGCGCGCCCGGCGCCGCTGAACTACCGGGGCTTCCCCAAGAGCGTCTGCACCAGCCTCAACAACGTCATCTGCCACGGGATCCCGGGCGGTCAGGTGTTGAAGGACGGCGACATCCTCAACGTGGACGTCACCCCGGTGCTGCCCGCCAAGAACGGCTGGCACGGCGACACCAACGCCACCTTCTACATCGGTGAGCCCAGCGAGCACGCCAAGCACGTGGTCGAGATCGCCCGCGAGTGCCTCGAGCTGGGCATCGCGGCGGTCGAACCCGGCGCCACCCTGGGGGATGTGGGCTGGGCCATCCAGCGTCACGCCGAGCGCAACGACTGCTCCGTGGTCCGCGAGTACACCGGCCACGGCATCGGCCGGCGCTTCCACTCCGAGCCCGCGGTGCGCCACTACGGCCAGCCGGGCACCGGCCTGCGCCTGCGCCGGGGCATGACCTTCACCATCGAGCCGATGATCAACCTGGGCCGCCAGGGCTGTCGGCTGCTGGACGATGGCTGGACCGTGCTGACCTCCGACGGCTCCCTGAGCGCCCAGTTCGAGCACACCGTCGTGGTCTCTCGCCGCGGCTGCGAGGTCCTCACCCGCCGCGACGCTCCCTTGAAGGGCAGCGAAGACCTGCCCTGGGCCAGGCTGGGGCCGCTGGCGAGCTACGTCGCGGACTAGGCCAGCTCGTAGATGAAGCTGGACTTGGCGACCTCGAAGCGGTCGCCGGGCTGCAGCGTGTGCTCGGCGACCGGGTGGCCGTCGAACTTCACCACGGTGCGGCGGGCGATGTTGCGCAGGGTGTGGCCGGTGTCGGTGGCCACGATCTCGGCGGCGCTCTCGAGCACCGAGCCCTTGACCGGGACGCTGCCGCTGCCGCCTAGGACGGTCTGGTCCTCGACCAGCAGGAAGCTCTTGCCCGATCCCAGGTCGCGGAGTGCGCAGAGGGGGAGCTCGTCGAGCTCCACGATGTCGTCGAGCATGACCAGATCGTCGGCGCCCAGCTCGATCAGGCTGACGGACTCGGCCTCGTCGTCTTCCTCTTCGATCTCGAGGGAGAAGGCGGAGAACCCGGCCTCGGGGGGCTCCGCCTTGGCGGTGGCGTTCGGGACATCCTCGGTGATGTCCGTCGGCGCTTCCCAGTCCTCTTCGGGATGTGTCATGTCCTCATCGCGCATGTGACCCTCGGGCGAGGCACGAGGATCACACGCAATCGGCCGGGACGCAAGGGCGGGCGGCGCGCCGCTATGCGCTGTGGTCCAGCACCCGCCGCAGGCTCTCCAGGGCCACGTTGCGGCCGGAAAGCACGACCACCACGGGACCTTCGACGGGCCCCAGGTCCGCCTCGAGGCAGGCGGCGACCACCGCCGCGGCCGAGGGCTCGATGGTGTACTGGTGCTCGGCCAGCATCCAGCGGACCCCCCGGAAAAGCTGGTCTTCGCCCACCAGGGCCACCCGCTGCACCCGGCCTTCCAAGATCGAGAAGGTGTGGGCGCCGATCCCACCCTCGATGCCGCCGGCCAGGGTCTCGATGGGGGGCATCTGCGTGACCGCCTCGCCGCGCTCGAGGGACAGGGCGAAGGAGGGTGAGTCCCGGTGCTGGGCTGCGATGAGCTCGATGCCGGGGTCGTGGGCCTCCAGGACCAGGGCCAGGCCCGCGGCCAGGCCGCCGCCGCTGATCGGGGTGATCACCGTGCGCAGCTCCGGGAGCTGCTCCAGCAGCTCGAGCCCCAGGCTGCCGCCGTTGCCGGCGATGATGGCGGGCTCGTCGAAGGCCGAGACGAAGGGTCGCCCCGAGCGCGCCGCCATGGCCCGCGCCTCGAGCTCGGCCTCGTCGTAGCCCCGGGCCTCGGCCAGCACGACATGGGCCCCCAGGGCCCTCATCCCGGCCAGCTTGGCGCCGTCGACGCTGCTCGGCACGACGATGGTCGCGGGCACCCCGAGCTGCTGTGCGGCGTAGGCCAGGGCCTTGCCGTGGTTGCCGGCCGAGCAGGAGATGACCCCCTCGGCGCGCTGATCCGCGCTCAGCTGCGACAGGCGAAACCAGGCCCCCCGCAGCTTGAACGATCCCGTGATCTGCAGCATCTCGAGCTTGAGGAACACGGGCACACCCAGGGCCTCGGACAGGCCAGGGGAGGGCTCCAGCGGCGTCCGCCTCACCCGCGGGGCGAGGTAGGCGGCCGCAGCACGAATCATCGCGACATCAGGCATACGCCACCCCTATCCCACCTCCCTCGACCAACCTCCCACATCCCACCTTCACCCTCTCGCGACTCGCGACTCGCCTCCCTCGACCCACCTCATCCTCTACAGCGATCTCCGCGCTGGCAACGCCGCGCTCGCCACCAACAACCCTGCCGCCAGCGCCACCGCCGCCATCAGCGCCGAGAACGCCGTCTGCACCGCGATGAGCACCTCCTCCTGCAGCATCGCCGAGACCGCCTCGAAGCCCACCGAGCCCGGCACCAGCAGCAGGATCCCGGGCAGCACCGCCACCAGCGACGGGCGCCGGCTGACGCGGGCATACGCGTTCCCCAGCAGGCCCACCGCCAGGGCGCCCACGAAGGCGGGCCCCGGGGCTGCGATCCAGTGTCCCGCCGCGGTGGCGGCGGCCAGGGCCACCATCGCCGCCGCCAGGATCACCAGGCTGTCCCTGGGGCGGGCCTGGAACAGCACCACCAGGCTCATCGCCGCCAGGGCGCCCGCCGCCCAGGGGGCTCCCGGGGGCAGGGGCCAGCCACCGGGGCCCGCGGAGGGCAGCAGCTCGCCCACCAGGCTGCCGGCCACCACCCCCAGGCCCAGCTGCAGGAAGACCACGGCGGCGCCGGTCATGCGGGCGGTGCCCGAGACCAGGTGTCCCGTGGCCAGCTCGTTGGCGGCCACCGTCAGGCTCAGGCCCGGCACCATCACGATCAGGGCGCAGAGGGTGACCAGGTGGGCCGAGGCCCCGGGCACCAGCGCGGCGCCGATGGAGGCCAGGGCCGTGGCCAGCGCCGCGGCCACCGGCAGGAACAGGCGGTTCAGCGCCGGCAGCCGGTCCGCGGCCCGCAGCAGCAGCCCCACGGCCAGGCCGGCCAGGCCCGCCAGGAGCACATCCCCCCAGGTCCCCGCGAAGAACCCCACCGCGGCCGCCGAGACCAGCCCGCAGGCCGCGGTGGTGGCCCGGGGCCCGAAGCGCGGCGGGGCGTCCTCGATGGCGGCCACCCGGGCCTCGGCCTGTTCGAGATCGAGCTCGCCGGCCAGCACCGCGTCTCCCGTGGCGTCCAGCTGCACCAGGCGCTCGAGCTGAGCGTCGCCGGGGCTGACCCGCGCCAGGCCCGTGCGCTGGGCGCCGAGCTCGCCGAAGGCGGCGGTCAAGGAGGTGGGGGTCGAGAAGAACGATGCCTGCAGCCCCAGCTGCTCCGAGATGCTCACCAGCGCGGTCTCCAGTCGGTGGGCCGGCGCGCCCGCGCGGTGCAGGGCGGCGCCCAGCTCCAGCACGAAGGCCTCACGGCGGCTCAGGCGGGTCTCGACAGCGGTGGGGGAGGGGAGGTGGACGACACTCATGGTTCGACTCGTGGCGGATCGGATTCCGTGTCTCGCGACACACGAAGAATATCGTTACGATTCACCGCGAATCCATCGAATAGAATGCGGAAGTCACCCATGGAACGCGCCCTCGACCGAATCGACTTCGCCATCCTCGACGCCCTGCAGCACAATGCTCGGCTGTCCAACAAGGAGCTGGCCGCCAAGGTCGGTCTCGCGCCGTCGAGCTGCCTCGAGCGGGTGCGCCGCTTGGTGCGGGACGGCCGCCTCCGCGGCTTCCACGCCGACGTGCCTCCGGACGTGCTCGGCATCGGGATGCAGGCCATGATCGCGGTGCGCCTGCGGGTGCATGCCCGGGCCACCTTCGACAGCTTCCGCGAGCACGTCTTCGCCCTGCCCGAGGTCGTGGCCGCCTACCAGCTGGCCGGCAAAGACGACTTCCTGGTGCACGTGGCCGTGCGCGACACCGACCACCTGCGGGAGCTGGCCATGGACGGGTTCACATCCCGCCCTGAGGTCGAGCACATGGAGACGGCGCTGATCTTCGATCACCACCGGGCCCCGGTGCTCCCGCGCTACACTCGCTGAAGGAGGCCCTCGATGATCCATCCTCGCGCCCTCGTCGCCATGCTCGCGCTGCTGCCCACCACCGTCCAGGCCGATGCCGTCGACCCCCACTCCGTACAGGACTGGGTGCCCTGGCAGGATCAGCCCATCGACGTGCCGGAGCTGGGCCCCTTCGACGGCCCGGCTCTCGAGGACCAGGAGGCCATCAAGCGCGAGGTCGGGCTCGCGCTGTTGGCCTACGAGAACAGCCTCCACTTCTGCCGTGGGGAGACCGCCCTCGACATCGCCCCCGCCGGGAGCTGGACCATCGGGTTCTTCATCGAGCAGAGCGGCCGCACCAGCGGGGTGGTCGTCAACGGTGAGGCCAGGCCCACGGTGGCCACGGATGAGTGCATCCAGGCCACGGTCCTGGCGTGGAGGTTCCCGCTGTTGGCTGCGCCCCAGAAGCTCGAGCGCACCTGGTCCTTCGGGGCCCGGCCGGTCGCGGGTTCGCCGCTTCCCACGGCCCAGGCCACCCAGCTCGTCCAGGACGCGATCTACGACAGCCGCAAGGCCAAGCGCTGCTTCGTGGACTACCAGCAGGCCACCGGCAAGCTCCCCAAGCTGGCCACGCTGCGCTTCACGCTGCAGGTCGATGGTACGCCCACCGAGGTGTCCCTCGATGAGCGCAAGCTGCAGAAGAGCGAGCTGTCCGGGTGTCTGGAGGACATGCTCGGCTCGCTGACGCTGCCGGAGCTCCAGGAGGGTCCCCAGGTGTTCGTCTTCCCGTTCGAATTCTAGGCTGCGAGTCGGGACCCGCTCACAAACTCGGTGGACCTCCATGGTCTCCGCCGCGCTACACTGCCTGACCGGAGGTGATGCCAT
Organism: uncultured Enterobacterales bacterium; assembly: GCA_964481655.1. Taxonomy (GTDB): domain Bacteria; phylum Myxococcota_A; class UBA796; order UBA796; family JAFGLY01; genus CALDOK01. The sequence goes on from CAYZVO010000014.1 coordinate 63,817, forward strand.
GCGCGAAGCCCGCCTGATGTTGCTGACCTGTGAAGCCGCCCGGCCGTTCGCCGAGCGGGTCGCCAAAGTGCTCGACCGCCCGCTGGTCAAGACCGACGAGACCTGGTTCGCCTGCGGTGAGGGCAAGCTCTCCATCCGCGAGCACGTGCGCCGGGGCGATCTCTACGTCTTCCAGTCCATCGTCGGGCCGGGCGACGGCCGCTCCCCCTACGACCGCTTCGTGATGATGCTGCACGCCATCGAGGCCGCCAAGCTCTCCGACGCCGAGTCCATCACCGCCGTGGTGCCCTACTACCCGGGCGCCCGCCAGGACAAGCGCAAGGACGGCCACCGCGAGGGCATCAGCGCCGGGCTGTTCGCCCGGGCTCTGCAGGAAGCCGGGGCCTCCCGGGTGATCGCGGTCGAGATCCACAACGAGGCCATCGGCGGCATGTTCGATCCCCCCCGCTGCCGCCTCGAGAACCTCTACCTGACCCAGCGTCTCGCCGGCTGGCTGCAGCGCGAGGGCCTGGCCGGCGACACCGTGGCCGCCCCCGACGTCGGCGGCCTCGAGCGCGCCCGCCGCTTCGCATCCAAGCTGAAGGCCGACCTGGTCGCCTTGAGCAAGGAGCGCGACTACTCCACCGCCAACAAGGTGCACCGGGCCACCCTGATCGGCGAGGTCAAGGACAAGAACGTCCTGCTCATCGACGACATGATCGACACCGGCGGCTCGGTGGTCGCCGCGGTGGACGAGCTCAAGACCCACGGGGCCAACAACGTCACCGTGGCCTGCGCCCACCCGGTCTTCTCGGGGCCGGCCTGGGAGCGCATGACCGGCCTGGCCGATCGCTCCAAGAAGGAAGGCTGGCGCTTCGCGCTGGTGGGCACCGACTCGGTGCTGCACACCGACACCCCGCCCTGGTACCACGAGTACAAGCTCCACGGCCTCATCGCCGAAGTCATCCGCCACATCCACGCCCGCGAGAGCGTGGCCCACGCCCAGGATCGCGCGTCGCGCTGGGGGTAGCCCCGCACACACGATCGCGATTGTGCAAGAGCGCACGTTGCGAGTACCATCCTGGTGACTCCACCCGGAGGCCTCCGTGCGCCCCATCCACGCCCTGATCCCCCTGCTGGCCGCCTGCGGCGGTGACACCTCCATCGTCGAGGTGCCGAACCAGGAGCCCACGGTCTCTGTCACCAGCCCCCCCAACGGCACCGAGTACGACGAGGGCGATCTGGTGGTCTTCGCGGCCCAGGTGGACGACGATCGCGACGCCAACGACGAGCTGTGGCTGCTGTGGCAGAGCGACATCGACGGCCTGCTCGAGGAAGGCACCACGGCCGAGGCCGACGGCAACGTCAGCTTCGTGACCGCCAACCTGACCCCGGGCAACCACGCCATCTCCCTGACCGTGGTGGACTCCGAGGCCGCCGAGGCCAGCGACTATGTCGAGCTGACCATCATCGACGTGCCCGACGCGCCCGAGATCACCATCCTGCACCCCATCGCGGGTGAGTACGGCATCGAGGACGAGCTGTACGAGTTCTCGGCCATCGTCAGCGACGAGCAGGACGAGCCCGAGGACATGCTGGTCTACATCGGCAGCGACCACGATGAGGTCGACGGCGACTTCTGCGAGGTCATCCCCGACGCCGCCGGCATGATCGCCTGCCCCTACGCCCTGCCCGTGGGCGAGCACTTCCTCGAGTTCGAGGTCGTGGATCTCGACGGCTACAGCGGGCTCGCCTCCCACTACTTCGAGGTCATCGCCCACACGGCGGTGGACGACGACGGCGACGGCTGGACCGAGGATCAGGGCGACTGCGACGACGCCGACCCGTCGGTGCACCCCACCGCCGAGGAGTACTACAACGACGTGGACGACGACTGTGACGGCGTCGTGGACGACGGCACCGTGGGCTACGACGACGACGGGGACACCTGGACCGAGCTGGACGGCGACTGCGACGATGACGACGCGGACACCTACCCGGGCGCCGAGGAGCAGTGCGACGGCACCGACAACGACTGCGACGAGGTGGTCGACGAGGACACCGTCTGCTTCGACGACGACGGCGACTGCTACTGCGAGGGCGGCAGCTGCGAGGGCAGCATCTACGACGGCTGCCACAGCCTGGGCACCGGCGACTGCGACGACACCAACCCCGACGCCAGCCCGGCGGGCACGGAAGTGGCCGACGCCGTGGACAACGACTGCGACGGCACCATCGACGAGGGCACCACCGCGTTCGACGACGACGGCGACTGCTACTGCGAGTCCGGCACCTGCCAGGGCTCCGTGGACGCCACCTGCACCTCCATCACCGACGGTGACTGCGACGACGGCGACGACGACGTCAACCCCGGCGTGGACGAGGAGTGCGACGGCGTGGACAACGACTGCGACGGCGACACCGACGAGTCCGACGCCATCGACGCCAGCACCTGGTACCCGGACGCCGACGGCGACAGCTACGGCGACTCATCGCTGCCGGCCAACGCCTGCACCCAGCCCTCGGGCTACGTCGCCGACGACACCGACTGCGACGACACGGACGCGGCGGTCAACACCGCGGCCACCGAGTCCTGCGACGGCGTGGACAACGACTGCGACGGTACCACCGACGAGGACGACGCGGTGGACGTCTCGACCTTCTACGAGGACCAGGACGGCGACGGCTATGGCTGGGCCTGGGTCTCCACCACCCGCTGCAACGCCCCCAGCGGCTACGTCTCCGACGCCACGGACTGCGACGACGGCGACGCCAACACCAACCCCGGCGCCACCGAGTACTGCGACGGCCACGACGACGACTGCGACGGCAGCACCGACGAGGACGACGCCGCCGACGCCAGCACCTGGTACGCCGACGACGACGGCGACGGCTACGGCGACTCCTCCACCTCCACCGTGCAGTGCTCTTCGCCGACCGGCTACGTCTCCGACAGCTCGGACTGCGACGACCTGGCCGCGAGCAGCTACCCGGGCGCCACCGAGTACTGCGACGGCACCGACAACGACTGCGACGGCAGCACCGACGAGAGCTCCGCCGCCGACGCCAGCACCTGGTACCGGGACGCGGACGGCGACGGCTACGGCAACCCCAGCTCATCCAGCGTCGGCTGCTACCAGCCCACCGGCTACGTCGGCGACAGCTCCGACTGCGACGACGGCGACGCCAGCCTCAACCCCACCACCTGGTGGTACCAGGACGCCGACAGCGACGGCTACGGATCGGCCAGCTACGCCACCCAGCAGTGCAGCCAGCCCACCGGCTACGTCTCCAACAACAGCGACTGCCGCGACAGCGACAGCTCGGCCTACCCCGGCGCCACCGAGTACTGCGACGGCCACGACGACGACTGCGACGGCTACACCGACGAGAGCACGGCCGCCGACGCCTCGACCTGGTACCAGGACGCCGATGGCGACGGCTACGGCTCCACCAGCACCACCACCGCCTGCTACCAGCCCACCGGCTACGTCTCGAACAGCTCGGACTGCTATGACGGCAACGCCAACGCCTACCCCGGCGCCGCTGACTACTGGCGGGTCAACCGCGGTGACTCGTCCTACGACTACGACTGCGACGGGTCGGAGTCGAAGTACTACACCACCACCTACAGCTGCTCCACGGACTGGGATGGGTTCAGCTGCAGCTCGTACACCAACGGCTGGTCATCGTCCGTGCCCAGCTGCGGAGGCACCGGCAGCTACCGCACGGGCTGCTCGGCCTCGTGGTGGTCCTGCTCGTACTCGTCGAGCAGCACCTACTACCAGTACTGCAAATAGGCTGGAAGCCGGCCTTCGGCGGCTTCCAGCGTCGGCGTTCATGCCGACGTCGCTGCGCGTCGCGGCATAGCGCCGACCGGATCGGCGGCTTCCAGCGTCGGCGTCCATGCCGACGCCGCTGCGCGTCGCGGCATAGCGCCGACCGGATCGGCGGCTTCCAGCGTCGGCGTTCATGCCGACGTCGCTGCGCGTCGCGGCATAGCGCCGACCGGATCGGCGGCTTCCAGCGTCGGCGTCCATGCCGACGCCGCTGCGCGTCGCGGCATAGCGCCGACCACCTCGGCGCTGGCTTGGGTGGCTTCCAGCGTCGGCGTTGCCGCCGCGCCGGCAACCCTGGGGTTTCGCCGCGAACGGTGCCACTTGTCGGCGGTATGCGCCGACAACTACGGTGTTTCGCCGCGAAAGGGTGCGGTTACCGGCGCTATTCGGCGATTCCGCGCCGGCAACCCGGGGGTTTCGCCGCGTAGGGTGCCACTTGTCGGCGCTATTCGGCGATTCCGCGCCGGCAACCCGGGGGTTTCGCCGCGAAGGGTGCCACTTGCCGTCGGCTGTGGGCCGTGCACCGCGCACCGTGGACCATCGCCCCACCCGGTGGCACCTACCGGCGGCCGCTGAACGTAGGGGAGCAGTTCATCTGCTCCCGAACGGTCGTCGCTGCGGGAGCACATGAAGTGCTCCCTTCCGGCCTCGGCTTCGTCCTAGTACACGTCCCCGCAGCCATCATCATCGACCTCGACCACGTCGGGGTCGCCGTGCAGGACCACGTCGCCGTCGCCTTCGATCAGGACCGTGGCCTGCTCGGTGACGGTGGCGGTGATGTCGCCGGCGCCGCGGTTGACGATGTTGGCGTTGGCGACGATCAGCTCGCCGCTCTCGATGCCGCCGGCGCCGGAGCTCTCGAGGGAGGTCACGTCGGCCAGGCCGGAGAGGAGCATCCGGCCGCGGCTCTGGCTGATCACGCGCAGCTGGGCGCTGTCCACGCCCGCGATGGTCATGTCACCCCAGCCGCTGTTGCGCAGGTAGTTCAGCCCCGCCAGGTCACCCTCCACCATCAGGTCGCCGTTCGAGCTGCCCTGGGCGCGGGTGATGGCGGGCATGGCGACCCACACCTCGCAGGTGGCGCTGGGGTTGAGGACCAGGTCCGCGGGCTGGCTGAGCTCGAGGGTGTCGCCCCTCAGGATGGTCTCGATGTCGGAAAGCAGGTTCTCGTCGCAGCTCACCTCCACTGCGTACTCCGGTCCCACCTCGACCAGCATGGGCAAGCTGGAGTTGTTGCGGACGGCCTCGAACGAGTCGAGGTCTCGCAGCTCGGTGGTGAGGACGCCGTTGCCGTCCTTGGTGGAGCAGGCCATCAGGCCGAGAACGAGGAGAGGGAATGCGCGCTTCATGGGGCTCTCCGATGGGGTGAGTGGGTGCTGGGGGTGCTGAGGATGCGACACCGACGGGCCAGTGCGGCGTCACCTTCATTGTGGCCACACATTGTCGCGAAGGTCCGTCAAAAACGCGAAAAACAAGAAAGATTACAATCAGTGAACAATGTCCTAAGTCTTCTCAGGGTCCGTACACTCACAGGGGGTGCGGGGCGCGGGGCGGTCGGGGTTCGATGACCTGGATCGGACCGGGGCGATTGCGGAGCTTCCTCCGCGGGAGGCGCGGGCGGTTTTCTGTTAGGGACGGGGTCTTCGACCCCGTTCCGCGAGGCCCCCATGCGTCCCCAGTCCGACTACGTCCGCTTGGTCACCGCCGCCAGCCTGTTCGACGGCCACGATGCGTCGATCAACATCATCCGGCGCATCCTGCAGTCCGCCGGTGCCGAGGTGATCCACCTGGGCCACAACCGCGGCGTGGCGGAGATCGTGGAAGCCGCCATCGACGAAGACGTCCACGGCATCTGCATCAGCAGCTACCAGGGCGGCCACATGGAGTTCTTCAAGTACGCGAAGGACATGCTCCGGGACCTGGGCGCCCCCCACATCAAGATCTACGGCGGCGGCGGCGGCGTCATCGTCCCCGAGGAACAGGAAGAGCTCCACGAGTACGGCATCGAGCGCATCTACTCCCCGGAAGACGGGCGCCGCATGAGCCTCCCCGGCATCATCGACGACATCATCGCGCGCTGCGACCAGGACCTCTACGCCGACGCCGGCTTCACCCCCGCCGACCTGGCCGACGGCAAGGTCACCGCCGTGGCCCGGGCCCTGACCCTCATCGAGGGCGAGACCCACCGCCCCGGTGTGGTGCCCGCCGACCTGCGCGCCGCCATCGACGCGGTGCCCGACGACAAGTCCATCCCCGTCCTCGGCGTCACGGGCACCGGCGGCGCCGGCAAGAGCTCCCTGATCGACGAATTGGTCCGCCGCTACCGCGCCGACTTCCCCGAGCACCGCGTGGCCATCCTGGCCGTGGACCCGTCGCGCCGGCGCAAGGGCGGGGCGTTGCTGGGCGACCGCATCCGCATGAACGCCATCGGCGGCCAGGGCTGCTTCCTGCGCAGCTTCGCCACCCGCGGCAACAAGGGCGAGCTGTCTGCCTCCATCGAAGACGCCATCGCGGTCTGCAAGCTCGCTGGCTTCGACCTGGTCATCGTCGAGACCTCCGGCATCGGCCAGGGCGACTCGGACATCGTGGATGTCACCGACCTGTCCATGTACGTCATGACCCCGGAGTTCGGCGCCGCCAGCCAGCTCGAGAAGATCGAGATGCTCGGCGTGGCCGACGCCGTCGTGCTCAACAAGTACGAGCGCTACGGCGGCGAGGACGCCTTCCGCGACGTGCGCAAGCAGCTGCGCCGGGAGCACGAGGCCTTCGCCACCCCCGAAGAAGAGCTCCCCGCCTTCGCCACCATCGCCAGCCAGTTCCACGACGAAGGTGTGAACGCCCTGTACCTGTTCATCCTCGAGCAGCTGCACGGCTTCTGCGGCCGCGACTACCCCACCACCATCGTCAAGCCCGCCTCCCGGGCCACCCCGCCCCGCCGCCGCATCATCCCCCCGGACCGCGAGCGCTACCTCTCCGAGATCGCCCAGACCGTCCGCGGCTACAAGGCCTGGGCCCGGGAGCAGTCCGAGCTCGCCCGCCAGGTGGGTCAGCTCGAGGGCGCCGCGACCCTCATCGACGAAGAGACCACCGCGGTGACCCTGCGGGACAAGGCCGCCGCTGTGCGCGAGGGCATGGACGAGCGCGCCCGTGCCTGGATCGACGCCTGGCCCGCCACCAAGGCCGCCTGGACCGCCGACGAGTTCGTCTACCACGTGCGCGGCCGCGAGATCCGCCAGCCGCTGAAGGTCGAGAGCCTCTGCCGCACCATGATCCCCCGGGTCTCCCTGCCTCGCTACTCCGACCCCGGCGACCTGCTGTACTGGGGCCTGACGGAAAACCTCCCCGGCGCCTTCCCCTTCACCGCCGGCGTGTTCCCCCTCAAGCGCACCGCCGAGGATCCCAAGCGCATGTTCGCGGGCGAAGGCCCCCCCATCCGCACCAACAAGCGCTTCCACTACCTGTGCGAGGGCGAGCCGGCCAAGCGCCTCTCCACCGCCTTCGACTCGGTCACGCTGTACGGCCAGGACCCCGACGAGCGCCCCGACATCTGGGGCAAGGTGGGCGAGTCCGGTGTGTCCGTCCCCACCCTGGACGACATCAAGATCCTCTACTCGGGCTTCGACCTGTGTCACCCCATGACCTCTGTGTCCATGACCGTCAACGGCCCGGCCCCCATCATGCTGGCCATGTTCATGAACTGCGCCATCGACCAGCAGGTGGAGCTGTTCATCGAGGACAAGGGGCGTGAGCCCAGCGCCGAAGAGTGGGAGCAGATCAAGGCCGCCACCCTGACCAAGGTGCGCGGCACCGTGCAGGCCGACATCCTCAAGGAGGATCAGGGCCAGAACACCTGCATCTTCTCCACCGAGTTCGCCCTCAAGATGATGGGTGACATCCAGCAGTACTTCACCGACAACGGCGTGCGGAACTACTACTCGGTGTCCATCAGCGGCTACCACATCGCCGAGGCGGGCGCGAACACCATCAGCCAGCTGGCCTTCACCCTGGCCAACGGCCTGACCTACGTCGAGTACTACCTGTCCCGCGGCATGGACATCGACCAGTTCGGCCTCAACCTGTCGTTCTTCTTCGCGGTGGGTGTGGACCCCGAGTACACCGTGATGGGCCGCGTGGCACGGCGCATCTGGTCCACCGTCATGGACCGCAAGTACGGGGCGAGTGAGCGCGCTCAGAAGCTCAAGTACCACATCCAGACCTCCGGCCGGTCGCTGCACGCCCGCGACATCCAGTTCAACGACATCCGCACCACCCTGCAGGCCCTGCTGGCCTTCTACGACAACTGCAACAGCCTGCACACCAACGCCTACGACGAGGCCATCACCACCCCCACGGAAGAGTCCGTGCGCCGCGCCATGGCCGTGCAGCTCATCATCTCCAAGGAGTTCGGCCTGACCAAGAACGAAAACCCCCTGCAGGGATCGTTCATCGTCGAGGAGCTCACCGAGCTGGTCGAGGAAGCCGTGCTGCAGGAGTTCGAGCACATCAGCCGCCGCGGCGGCGTGCTGGGCGCCATGGAGACCGGCTACCAGCGCGGCAAGATCCAGGAAGAGTCGCTCTACTACGAGCACAAGAAGCACGACGGCAGCTACCCCATCGTGGGCATCAACACCT
>CAYZVO010000015.1:0-71981 GCA_964481655.1 uncultured Enterobacterales bacterium
GCTGTCGGCGCAGGCCACCCGCAGAGGCTGGCTCCCGGTTCTGTCGCCTGCTCTATTTTTGTTACACCCCTGTGACGATGGCGCAGTGAGGTCGCTCTGTGGTCCTGAGTTGACCACAGGTTTTCCACTGCGCAGGGCGAACCCACGCAGGACTGAGCAGGCCCGCCTGTGCGGGCCTGTGGCGATGTCGAGGGACCTACTTGTGGCGGAAGACGATGCGACCCTTGGAGAGGTCGTACGGCGAGACCGCGACGGTGACCCGGTCGCCCAGGACGACGCGGATGCGGTAGCGGCGGAGCTTGCCGGCCAGGTGTGCCTGGACGTCGGTGCCCGCGGTGGTCTCGACGAGGAACGTGCCACCGGGGTGCACTTCCTTGATCACGCCTTCGATCTCGATCAGATCATCACTGGCCACGGAGGTCTCCTCTGGAGGGGTGAAGCGGGCACAGGCTAATCGGCAGGCGCCGGATCCTCAAGTCTGGATCTCGCATTCTGCGGAGGTTGGTGGGCTGTCGGCGGGCGGCTCGACCAGCCACCTTGTCTCGAGTCGTCACGATCGCAGTCGGGCACGAACTTCGAGGGGGGGACTGCCGATGGGCTCAGCGGGCAGACGAGCCTGCCCACAGCACCGCCCCCGGAGTCCCGCCCATGACCACCAGCCGCACCGTCCTTCCGCTCCTGGCCGCGACCCTCTGCTGGGGTGTGGCCGACGACGCCGAGGCCGGCTGGCGCGCGAGGGCGGAGACCCTCCAGGCCCAGGCGACCGAGGTGCAGCGGGAGCGCGAGGCGGCCAGTGACGCCCTGACGGTCCTCGAGGCCGAGCTGCCGACGGGCGAGCCGGTGGCCGCGGTGCTGGTGGAGGACGGCCTGCAGGTCGAGGGGCGCCCGGCGCTCATCCTGTCTCAGGAGCAGCTGCAGACTGCGGTGGCGGCGGGCACGCTGGACCAGCAGCAGGTGCGCTGGCTCAAGCCCAAGGCCACGGCCCTGCCCCCCAACCCCCACGCCACCACCGACTTCACCGCCTACACCCTGCAGCCCGGCGAGCTCAAGGTCGGCCTGCTGACCGTCGGCGCAGGCATCCTGCCCAATGTGCAGGTGACCGCCATGCCGGCGCTCTACCTGGCTGGCGTGCCCAACTTCAGCGCCAAGGTCAACGCCATCCAGGTGGGCCCCCTGGCCCTGGCCGTGACCGGCAACCGTCACTGGTTGAAGCAGGAGACCTTCCGGGCGGCCTACACCGGCGTCGGTGGCATGGCCTCCCTGAAGGTGGCGAACGCCTGGTCCATCCACGGCGGCTTCAGCTACGCGGGCCTGTCCGCCAAGGGCGCCCCCGATCTCTGCGCCCTCTCTCCGCTGCTGACCGACGTCGGCACGGTGAGCGCGGCCTGCGGGGCCATCGAGGACAGCAACCCCCAGCCCATCTCCAACAGCGGCTCGGCCTTCGGCCTCGAGGGCAACGACGTCTACGGCGAGATGATGACGGTGCGGGCGGCGACGGACATCCGCTTCAACCGCCGCGACAGCATCATCATCCAGGCCTCGGCCGTGCCCTTCGCGCGGCTGCAGGTGAACGAGAGCATCGATCTCCCCGAGATCGCCCAGCTGGACGAGGTCCTGGCCTTCGACGGTCGTGTGCCCCTGGACACCATGTACACCGCCAGCATCGCCTGGCAGATGGCCTGGAAGAACGTGCACCTGCGGGTGGGCGGTGGTGTCTCCAGCCTGCCCCTGGCCTGGTTGACTCAGACCACCGAGCTGTCGGTGCGCTTCGGCGGCAAGGACCGCTGGCAGCGTGGGAAGCAGCAGCGCACCTGGCGGGAGAACCGGCGCGAGCTGCGGCAGGGCCTGGACGAGGACGCGCTGGCGGCCAACGAGGGCTAGGCCTGGCGGGAGCCTGTACGGAGCGGCCCATCGGCGGATAGGGCCTGTGTATGTCCTCCGTCCCCCACCTCGAGCGCCTGGGGGCCCTGGTCGCGTCCGGGCCCACCCCGCTGTTCGCCACCGTCAGCGGGGCGCACCTCTACGGCTTCGACTCGCCGGACAGCGACGTGGATCTGCGCGGCGCCTTCGTGCTCCCCATCGAGGCCCGGCTCGGGCTGCGCAAGGTCGAGGAGACCCACGAAGCCATGTGGGACGACGACGGGCTCGAGCTGGACTGGGTCGCCCACGACGTGCGCAAGTTCGTGCGGCTGATGACCCGGCGCAACGGTTACGTCCTCGAGCAGCTGCTCTCCCCCCTGGTGGTGCACAGCGGGCCGCTGCACCAGGAGCTGGTCGCTCTGGGCGAGGGCTGCATCATCCGGCACCTCTACCACCACTACCGGGGCTTCTTGAAGACCCAGCGGGGCCTGCTCGCCAAGCACGAACCCACGGTCAAGGCGATGCTCTACGCCTACCGGGTTGCGCTGACGGGGATCTTCGTGCTCCGGACCGGTCGCATCGAGGCCCACCTGCCCACCTTGTTGGACGCGCTGCCCCAGCCCGGGGTCGGCGAGCTGGTGGAGCGCAAGCGCGGCGGCGCCGAGAAGCAGCCGCTGAGGCGCGGGGAGGCCGCCGCCCACAGCCGGCGGCTCGACGCCCTCGAGCTGGAGCTGGCGGCGGCCTTCGAGGACAGCCAGCTGCCCGACGAGGTCGCTGACATCGACGCCCTGGACGCCTACGTGATCCGCGTGAGCAAGGAGCTGGGCGGTGGCTGAGTTCTGGGAGACCGGGCTGATCCTGCGGGTGCTGGCCGGGAGCCGGGCCCATGGGCTGGACACGCCACAGAGCGACACGGACACCCGCGGGGTGTGCATCCCGCCCCGGCGCTACCTGCTGGGGCTGTCCAGCTTCGAGCAGCACGTGAGCGAGGACGGCGACCACGTGGTCTGGTCCCTGCGCAAGTTCGTGTCCCTGGCCTGCAAGGGCAACCCGAACATCATCGAGGTGCTCTACACCGATCCGGTCCATCAGCTCCACCTCGATCCCCTCGGCGAGCGCCTGCTGGCACAGCGCGGGCTGTTCCTGACCAAGCAGGTCGGGGTGAGCTTCGTGCGCTACGCCCAGCAGCAGCTGGGGCGCATCGAGCGGCACTATCGCTGGCTGGCCTCGCCACCGGAGGCCCAGCCCCAGCCTGCGGAGTTCGGCGGGTTCGAGCGCGCCGGTGGGTACCGCTTCCCCGACACCGCGGCCGAGAAGGCCTACCGGGCGGCCATGAAGCACTGGACGGCCTACCGGACCTGGCGCCGGGATCGCAACCCGGCCCGCGCCGCCCTCGAGGCTCAGCACGGCTACGACACCAAGCACGCCATGCACCTGTGCCGGCTGCTGAACATGGGGCGGGAGATCCTGGTCGAGGGCGAGGTGCGGGTGCTGCGCCCCGACGCCGCCTGGCTCCGCGGGGTGCGCGGCGGGACGCTGGACTACCCGGATCTGCTGGCCTGGGCCCAGGCCCAGGTCGATGAGCTGCCGGTGCTGGCCGCGGCCTCGTCGCTGCCCGACGAACCGGATCGGGGCGCGGCGGAGGCGCTGGTCATCGAGCTGCACGAGCGCTTCCTGGAGCGTGCCTGATCCCTGCGGCGCCTGCGGTGCTGGGCTGTGGCATCATCCGGGTGTGCGCTCCCTCTCCCTCATCGTGCTGCTCGCCGCCTGTCGTCCCACCGGGACGGTGCTGCCCGCGGACAGCGACCCGCCCGAGACCCGGGACACCCAGCCCGGCGACAGCGGTGTGGAGACCATCCCCGACGCCTGGGAGCCCCCGGTCTACGACCCCGACGCGCTGCCGGCGGACGTACCTCGGGTGAGCATCGTCATCGACGCCGACGCCATCGCGCGGCTGGACGCCGATCCCTTCCACGCCGCGGACGAGCGCGGGGTGTTCATCGACGAGGACGGAGTGTCCCACGAGGTCGACCTCAGCTACCGCGGCGCCTACGCGCTGCTGTCGCTGATCACCTACTACGACCTTCGAAACTGGAAGATCAAGTTCGACGGCGACGACCGCTACCACGACCGCCGCGAGTGGAACTTCAACTACGAGCCCCACTTCAACCAGAAGCTGGCCTACGACCTGATGCGCTTCGCCGGGGTGGCCGTGCCCGGGGCCCAGCACGTCGTCCTCGAGGTCAACGGCGTCTACCAGGGGCTGTACCTGCGCTACGAGGACCCCGACAACACCCACTGGCTGCGGGACCAGTTCGGCGACGACGACGGGGAGCTGTACAAGGCGGCCTACGACCTGCCCTACGAGACCCAGTACTTCGCGGATCTCACGGTGCTGGGGGCGTCCGACGAGGACTACCTGCTGCACTACAACAAGAAGATGGGCGCCGAGGAGGATGGCTACGCGGCGCTGCGGGCCTTCATCGACGAGCTGAACGGGGTGAGCGACGCCGACTTCCCCGCGTGGCTGGAGGCCCATGTGGATGTGGAGCGCCTGCGCTCCTACCTGGTGGTCTCGAACTTCATGGCCAACTGGGACTCCTACCCCCAGCGCCCCAAGAACTACTGGCTCTACCTGGACCCCCGCTCGGGGCGCGTGGCCTACATCCCCTGGGACATGGACGCGACCTTCTCCCCCTGGACCGACAGCACCTACAACCAGATGGGCACGGACGTGTCGGTGCTCTACAACCTGACGGAGCAGGAGTACGACCCACCCCATGTCGACGAGGGCTGGGAGCGCCCGCTGGTGCACCGCATGATGGCCCGCGAAGACCAGCGGGCCGCCTACCTCGCGCGCTACCGGGAGCTGTCGGGCTCCATCCTGTCCGCCGGCTACCTGTTGGCGCGGATCGACGCCCTCGACGCGCTGGTGCAGCCGGAGATCTCGGCGACGGATCGCGGGCGGCTCGACAGCTACCGCAGCCAGATCCGCAGCTTCGTGCAGCAGCGCACTGCGGTGGTGGAAGACGAGCTCGCCGGGTTGTAGCGGGCCGCCCGTTCAGCCCAGCACGGTCCCGACGTAGAGCCAGGCGGCGCCGAAGCCCATGGGTTGGGGGTCGTCCACCCGCATCCCCGCCTCGCGCATCATCGCCGCGAAGACATCGGGGGCGGGGAAGGCTGCCACCGAGCGCTGCAGGTAGCGGTACTCCTGGGCGCCCGACAGCAAGGCTCCTACCCGGGGCACCACCTGGCGGATGTGGAAGCGGACGCCGCGGGCGAGCAGGCCCGAGCGGGGCTCGCCCAATTCGAGCACCACCACCCGGCCGCCGGGGCGGGTCACCCTGGCCATCTCGGCCAGGCCCAGGGCTCTGTCGGGCACGTTGCGGATGCCGAAGGCGATGCAGCTGGCGGCGACATGGTCGTCGTCGAAGGGCAGGGCCTGGGCGTCGCCCTCGCGCAGCTCGATCCGATGGGCGAGGCCGGCCTCGGCCACCTTGTCGCGGCCCACCGCCAGCATCCCGGCGCTGGGGTCCACGCCCACGATGGAGGCGTCGCCATGGGCGCGGGCGATGTCCAGGGCCACATCGCCGGTGCCGGTGGCCAGATCGAGCACGGTGTCGCCGGGGTCGATGGCCATGGCGCGGACCAGCGCCCGTCGCCAGCCCCGGTCGAGACCCAGGGAGAGCACGCGGTTGAGCAGGTCGTAGCGCGCCGCGATGGCGTCGAACATGGCGCCGCTGCCGTCGGTCATGGGGGCTCCTTGGCGGGGCGGGGCTCTATCCGGGGTGCGGCCTGGCGTCCCGGGAGGTGACGGCGCGGTGTGCCTGTGGTGTCCTGTTCATCACGGACCGAAGGAGCCCATGCGACGCGGACCCCTGCTGCTCATCGCCCTCGCCTCGTGCGGTGGCAAGCTGGACCTGCCTCCGCCCGATGGCCTGCCTGACCAGGTCTGGTTCCGGGACGCGGAGCACGGCTTCAACCGTGACTGGTCCGTCGCGCTGCGCGATGGCCGCATCTGGGTGAAGCCCAGCGATAGGAGTGGAGACTGGGAGCTGCTGGGGGACACGGGCGTGCCCGAGGGGGGCAAGCTGGTGAACTTCGATCCCCCCAGCGCCGTCAGCTCGATCTCAGTGGACGGCACCTGGGTCCACGCGATCTCGACCGACGGAACAATCTATCGGGGGGCAGATATGAGGACGGGCCTTCGCGGCCGGTTCTCGTGGACCGATCGCTGGGGCTGGCCCGCGGCGTGGGGCGACGGCCTGACCCTGGATGAGCCCGTGCACCGGGGCTGGTCGGTGAGCGACAGCCACCCCTTCGACGTAGATCACTACAGCGACATCTTCGGGCAGGAGCACAGCGTCGGCCTGGGTGTGGCCCACGTCTACCGGGCCAGCCCCGACGGCCCCCGCATCCACTGGAACGACTGGTGGCTGCCGGCGGACTGGAGCCGCCAGGTCTGCACGCCCGAGCGTGGCGGGCTGCGCATCCTGAGCATGAGCGCTTCGGGCTCCACCCTGTTCGTGCTCACCGAGGACGGGGGGCTCTGGACCCGGTTGTGGGACTTCGACACCGCCGGTGAGAACGACACGCTGACCTACAGCTACCTCGAGGACAACGTCTCCCGCTCGGTGCGAGGCCTGCCCGCCGAGCCCTGGCTGAGGCAGCCCGCGATCCCCGCAGGGCGCGTCACCGACCGCATCACCGTCTTCCAGGACGGCGAGGGCAACGCCGCTCGGGTGCTGCGGGTGGAGGGGACGCTGGACGGCGCCCACGGGCTGTTCGAGAAGCGCATCGACGCGGCCTCCTGGAGCTTCGTGGAGACGGGGCAGCCCCTCGGGGGGCGCTTCGTGGACGAGCGCGGCGTCGGCCTCCCCACGCCGGAGCCCCGCGGGGTGGGTCTCGCCGGTGTCCTCGGTCGCGAGGGCCACGACAGCGAGCTCGAGCTGGCGCTGCTCGACTACGACCTCTTCTGCGCGCCGAGCACGGTGGAGCTGCTCCACGACGGCGCGCCTGTCACCGTGGACGGCGCGCCCCTGGGCCTGGAGCTGCACCTGGTTCACGCCATGTTGGACGAGGTCCGGGGGCAGGACTGGTGGCAGGCTGGGGACCTCGGCCCGGTGCGGGCGGCCCTGCTGCTGCCCGACGAGCTGTCCCTGATCGACGATCCCGATGTCCGCGGGGCGGTGCTCGGGCTGCTCGGGGATCGGGCGGTCATCAACTTCCGGGGCGAGGCCAGCGCGACGGGGCTGACCCTCGAGGAGATCCCCCGCGGCGATCTCTTCCATGTCCCCCGCAGCGAAAAGGGCCGCGACGGAGAGCTGTTCCTGCTCGAGGCGGGCGGCTGAACCTGACGGTGATCACGCTGGAAAGGTCAACGGGAATAGATGCGCGTGGCACTACGTATGGGGGACGACCTCCGCGCGCGGGGGTCGCCCCCGTCTGTTCTCGCCCTGCTCCCCACAGTCCCTGCGGTCCGCTCCGCCCCCTCTACTAAGGGCGTGATACGGGCCCAGGCCCCTCTCCCCGCTGGTGTTCCATGCGCCGTTCACTCTCGATGTTGGTGGCTCTGACCCTGCTGCTCGCGGCCTGTGGAGGCGGTGGCGGGGACGGCAAGAACGGGCATGGCGGTCCCGACGGCGGAGACGACACCCCGCCCCCCGATCCTCGCACATTGGTCGAAGCGGTCGAGGTCACCACCGGTGCTGTGGGCCAGTACGTGGTCAGCTCGGCGGTGGTGGAGTCCGAGGCCGCTGTGGACCTGCTGCCCGAGACCAACGGCGTGGTCACGGCGGTCAAGGTCGAGGAAGGCGACGCGGTGAGCAAGGGCCAGGTGCTGGCCGTCATCGAGAATCCCAACCTCGAGGCCACCATGGAGCGGGCCCGGGCCGAGCTCGAGCGGGTCGAGCAGAGCTACGGTGAGATCCAGCGCCTGCGGGAGGCCAACGCGGTCAGCGAGCGCGAACTGCTCGACGCTCACCACGCCCTGGTCACCGCCCGGACCTCCTTCGACGAGGCCCAGCGCATGGGCGCGACCACCCGCCTGGTCAGCCCCATCAGCGGCCACGTGGCCGCCCGGACCATCAAGTACGGCCAGCTGGTCAGCTCCGCTGTGCCCGCCTTCCAGGTCGTGGACCTCGACGAGCTGCGAGTCGTGGCCCAGCTGCCCGAGCGGGACCTGGCCCGCATCCGGGTGGGGCAGCCCGCTCAGCTGGTGCCGGTCTACGACGAAGACGTGGTGGTGCCCGGTGAGGTCCTGCGGCTCTCCCCGGTGGTGAACTCCCAGACCGGAACCTTCCGAGTCACGGTCGCGCCTGTGGGTGACGCCCAGCTGCTGCGCCCAGGCCAGTTCGTCTCGGTGCGCATCCAGGTGGACCACCACGAGGACACCCTGGTCCTGCCCCGCCGCGCGGTGCTCTACGATCGCGGCGAGCCCTATGTCTTCCGGGTCGAAGAGGTCCCGGACGAGGAGGGCGAGGACGAGGCCGAGGATGAGGCCGACGAGGACGAGGAAGAAGAGGACGAGGCCGAGCCCGGCTTCGTGGACAAGATCAAGGCCAAGATCGCCGAGATCCAGGAGAAGATGGCCCAGGCCCAGGGCATGGGCGGCGGCGAAGAGGAAGAGCCGCTCCCCGGGCCCAAGCGCCAGGCCTCCAAGGTCGACATCGAGCTGGGCTTCCTGGAGGTCGAGACCGTCGAGGTGATCGGCGGCCTCGAGGTGGGTGAGCTGGTGGTCAGCCTGGGCCACGAAGCCCTGCGGGACGAAGCCCGGGTGCGCCTGCCCGAAGACCTGAGCATGGCCGAGATCATGGAGCAGCGGAAGGCCGAAGCCGAGGCCGAAGAGGCCGCGGCGAAGGCCGAAGAAGACGGCGATGACGCCGGCGACGGTGACGACGCAGCGGCCGGCGACGAGTAGGTCGGGGGCATCACGATGGACGTGCTCGAGCGCCGACACCAGCTCTTCCGCTCCCTGGTCGACCACCCCGTCGGGGTGTTGATGGTGTTCCTGGGGGCCGCGGTCTTCGGGCTGGTCTCCTACAACCGCCTGGCGCTCAACCTGATGCCGGACATCTCCTACCCCTCGGTCACGGTGCGCACCGAGGTGCCCGGCGCCGCGCCCGAAGAGGTCGAGGACCAGGTCAGCCGTCCGGTGGAAGAGGCCCTGGCCACCGTGCAGGGCCTGGTGGAGCTCGAGAGCCGCTCCCGGGCCGAGCTGTCCGACGTGGTGCTCGACTTCGGCTGGGGCACCGACATCGATCAGGCCGCCCAGGACGTGCGCGAGCGCCTGCAGACCACCTGGCTGCCCGACGAGGCCGAGCGCCCGCTGATCCTGCGCTACGACCCCAACCTCGAGCCCATCCTGCGCCTGTCCATCTCCACCGAGAGCCTGGAGACCTGGCGCGAGCGGAAGCTCGCGGAGCGCGCCCGCGCGGCCGAGCTGGCGGAGAAGATGGCCAAGGCCCAGGCCAAGCAGGCCAACAGCCCGCTGATGAAGCTGCTGGGTGCGGGCGGGGACGGCGAGGACGCCGACGAGGACGCCGACGAGGCCGAGGCCGACGCCGATGATCTCGACGAGGTCGAAGAAGAGCCCCTGCCCGACTACCAGCCGGCGACCCTCTACGATCTGCGCGAGCTGGCCGAGCGGGAGATCAAGCCCATCCTCGAGGCCATGGACGGCGTGGCCGCGGCCAAGGTGCGCGGCGGGCTCGAGCGCCAGGTGCTCATCGAGCTGCGCGAGGACTGGATGGCGGCCCGGGGGGTCACCCTCGAGCAGGTCCAGGCCGCGCTCATCGCCCAGAACGTCAACATCTCCGGTGGGTCCATCCGCGAGGGTGACACCGAGTACCTCATCCGCACCCTCAACCAGTTCGAGTCGGTGCAGGAGGTCCGCGACATCGAGCTGGTGCGCGCCGACGGCGCCAAGGTGCGGGTGGCGGATGTGGCCACGGTGCGCGAGGCCCACAAGGACCGGGAGGTGGTCAGCCACCTCGACGGGCGCGAGGCCGTGGAGCTCGAGATCCACCGCGAAGCCGACGCCAACATCGTCCAGGTGGCGCGCTCCGTGAAGTCCCGCCTGGGGCTCGACAAGGAGCCGGCGCCAGAGCTTCCCCCGGACATGGACCCCCAGATCCGGGCCATGATCCTGGGCCCCCCCAGCATCATCGACACCCTGCCCGAGGGCGTGGTGCTCGAGGTCCTGGACGACCAGGCCAGCTTCATCGAGGCCTCGCTCTCCAACCTCTTCTCCACCTTCCGGCTGGGCGCCGTGCTGTCGGTGGTGGTGCTGTTCCTGTTCCTGCGCAACTTCCGCGCCACCACCATCATCGCCACCGCCATCCCCATCTCCGTGGTCTGCGCCTTCGCGCCCATGTACCTGGGGTCGGTGTCACTGAACCTCATGTCCCTGGGCGGGCTCGCCCTGGGCGTGGGCATGCTGGTCGACAACGCCGTGGTGGTGCTCGAGAGCATCCAGACCTGCCTCGATCGAGGCATGAGCCGCCGGGAGGCGGCCATCGAGGGCGTGGGCGAGGTGGCCGCGGCGGTCAGCGCCTCGACCCTCACCACGGTGGCGGTGTTCTTCCCCATCACCTTCGTCGAGGGTGTGGCCGGCGAGGTCTTCGGTGACCTGGCCCTGGCCGTCGTCTTCTCCCTGCTGGCCTCGCTGGTGGTGGCGCTGTTCTTCGTGCCCATGCTGGCGGCCCGGGAGCTGAAGCGACCGGACCACGCCCTGACCCTCGACGAGCTCAGCCCGGCGCTGAACTTCCCGTCCCTGCGGGAGTTCATGGCGTCGTGGCGGGCTGGCGTGGGCTGGCGCAAGATCTGGCGGCCCTACCTCATCGTCCGCATGGTGCTCCGGCTGGGCCTCGACGTCGTCACCGCCATCTTCATGGTGTTGGCGGGCTTCGGCGGCCGCGGCGCGGCCTGGATCGGCGCCCGGGTGCTGCCCCGCATCGCGGGGGCCGCGCTGTGGTTCGGCGAGCGCTTCGGCTCCCGCTACGATCGCTTCGCGGGCCGCTACGTCGGCTGGCTGGACAAGGCCCTCGCTCGCCCCGGCACCGTGCTGGGCGTGGCCATCATGCTGCTGCTGGTCAGCCTGGGGGCCATGAAGTCGCTGGGGGTCGAGCTCATCCCCCAAGTGCACCAGGGTCGCTTCGTGGCCGAGCTGGCCCTGCCGGTGGGCACGCCGCTGGAGCGCACGGTCAAGGTGGTGGAGCGAGCCGAGGAGCTCACCCGCAACCTCCCCGACATCGCCGGCGTGCACGCCACCATCGGCACCGAGCGCCGGGCCGACTCCGAGCCCGACGAGGGCGAGCACACCGCGCGCTTGCGCATCCAGCTCGAGCCTGGCGGTGGCCTGGCCGCCCGCGAGCGCGTCGCCATGGATCTGGTGCGCGACGCCCTGGCCGACCTGCCCGACACCGAGGTGCTGCTCGAGCGGCCTGCGCTGTTCAGCTTCCAGACCCCGGTCGAGGTGGTGATCACCGGCCAGGAGCTGCGCGACCTGCGCCTGCTCTCCGCCCAGGTGGAGCACGAGATCGGGTCGTTGTCCGGCATCCAGGACGTCTCATCGAGCCTGGTGCGCGGCTTCCCCGAGATCCGCATCCGCTACGACCGCACCCTGCTGGCGCACTACGGCCTCGACCTCTCCCAGGTCGCCCGGGCCGTGCGGAACAAGGTGCAGGGCGCGGCGGCCAAGGAGCTGGCCCAGGGCGAGCACCGCATCGACATGCTGGTGCGCCTGGACGAACGAGACCGGGCCACCGTCGATCAGCTCCGGCGGCTCAACGTCAACCCCATGCTGATGCCCCCCATCCCCCTCGAGGCCGTGGCCACCCTCGAGGAAGCCGAGGGCCCCTCGGAGATCCGGCGCATCAACCAGCAGCGGGTCGCCGTGGTCACCGCCAATCTGGCGGGCTTCGACCTGGCCGGGGCGGGTGAGCGCATCACCCGCGCCCTGGGTGAGGTGGACTGGCCCGACGGCTTCGGCTTCGATCTGGCGGGCCAGAGCCGGGAGATGCAGGAGTCGCTCACCAGCCTGCGCTTCGCCCTGCTGCTGTCCATCTTCCTGGTCTACGCCATCATGGCGGGCACCTTCGAGCACCTGCTGCACCCCCTGGTCATCCTGGGCTCCCTGCCGCTGGCGGTGGTGGGTGTGGTGATGGTGCTGTGGCCCCTGGGCATCCCCATCTCGGTGGTGGTGCTCATCGGGTTCATCGTGCTGGCGGGCGTGGTGGTCAACAACGCCATCGTGCTCGTCGACGCCATCAACCGCAGGCGCAGGCTCGACGGCCTGTCGCGCACCAAGGCCATCCGCGAGGCCGGCCGCATCCGCCTGCGGCCCATCATGATCACCACGGCCACCACGGTGCTGGGCCTGCTGCCCCTGGCCATGGGCTTCGGCGAAGGCTCGGAGATCCAGCGGCCGCTGGCCATCACCATCATCGCGGGGCTCACCAGCTCCACCCTGCTCACGCTGCTGGTCATCCCGGTGCTCTACGACCAGGTGGTCAGCCGGGTGGAGGCCTGGCTGGGCCGCGACACCGTGGGCATCGCCGGCGGCGATCTCGACACGGCCGAGGTGCCCCGTCCAGGCAGCGCCGGCGACACGTTGGTCCCCAAGGACGAGCTGGGGGACAGCGCGTGAACCGCTGGCTGCCCAGCTTCGCCGTCACCAAGCCGGTCACGGTCATCATGGCCTTCGTGGCCTTGTGCGTGCTGGGCAGCATCGCCTGGAGCCGCATCCCGCTGGACATGTTCCCGCCGGGCTTCAACGCTCCGTACATCTGGATCTGGGTCCCCTTCCGCAACACCACGCCCCTCGAGACCGAGGAGCGCATCGTCCACCCCATGGAGGAGCAGCTCGCCACCGTGGGGGGCATCAAGAACTTGTACTCGAGGGCCAACACCACCGGCGGCTCGGTGGAGCTGGAGTTCCACCAGAGCGTCGACATGTCCGACGCCTACAACCAGGTCGTGGATCGCATGGAGCGGGCCATGGCCGAGCTGCCCGACGAGGTGGAGCGCTACTGGGTGTTCCGCTGGAACCCGGCGGACGAGGCCAAGATCTGGGTAGGCTTCACGGTCCCCGAGCACCTCGAGGACCCCTACCCCTACGTGGTCCAGCGCATCCAGCGGCCCCTCGAGCGCATCGAGGGGGTGGGCCAGGTCGAGGTCTGGGGCGTGCACCAGAAGTCGGTGTGGGTGGACTTCGATCGGGAAGCCCTGGCCGCCTACGGGGTCGACATCGGCACCCTGCTGGGCAAGCTGCGGGGCGACAACTTCCAGCTGTCCGGTGGCCGCATCACCGAGAGGGGGTCCCTGCGCTATCTGCGCTCCCTGGCACGCTTCGAGGACCTCGACGCCATGCGGGACTACCCCGTGCGGCCTGGGCTGAAGCTGTCGGACGTGGCCGAGGTGAGCTACCGCTCCGAGCCCGACGACACCATCCACAGCATCAACGGACAAGACGCAGCGGTGCTGGGGGTCACCGCCGAGAGCGGGGCCAACACCGTGTCCATGTGCCAACAGGTGCGGGAGATCCTGGCCGAGCTCGAGGGCCAGTCGGATCTCGAGGGCTTCGAGTTCTTCCCGCTGTTCGACCAGGGAGAGCAGATCGAGCAGTCCATCGGCACCCTCGAGGACACGGCGCTGCAAGGGGGTTTCTTCGCGCTCATTGTGCTGTTCGTGTTCCTGCGCGAGTGGCGCATGACCCTGCTGATCGCGGGCTGCATCCCCTTCTCCCTGCTGCTCACCGTGGTGGCCCTGTACTTCACGGGGGGCAACCTCAACCTGCTGTCCATGGCCGGGATGATGATCGCCGTGGGCATGGTGGTCGACAACGCGATCGTGGTGGTGGAGACCATCTTCAAGTCGAGACAGGAGGGGCTGGGCCGCAAGGCCGCGGCGGTCGCGGGCACCGCCGAGGTGGCCCTGGCCATCACCCTGTCCACCATGACCACCATGGTGGTCTTCCTGCCCATCATCCTGATGAGCGAGGACGCCATGTTCTCGTTCTTCATGAAGGCCCTGGGGCTGCCGGTGGTCTGGGCCCTGGGCGCCAGCCTGCTGGTGGCGCTCGTCTTCACCCCGCTGACCACCACCTTCCTCGAGAGCAAGCGCATCGTGGCCGACGCCCGCTGGCTGGTGTGGCTGTCCGGGTACTACACGCGGGCCCTGCGCTGGGTGCTGTCCCGTCGCTTCGACGCCATGCTGGGGGTGATCGCGGTGATCGTGGTGACCACCCAGGTGCCCATGAAGGCGGTGGGCTGCAGCGAGGGCAACGACGGCGAGGTGGGGGAGTTCCAGCTGCGCTTCGAGCTGCCCGCGGTGATGACCCAGGCCGAGCGGGCCGATGTCGTGGGCGCCATCGAGGGCATGGTCAACGACAACTGGGACGAGTGGGGCGTGGTGTTCACCCGCACCCGGCTGCGCGAGGGGCGCACCTCGGGCTGGACCCAGGTCTCGCTCAAGGACAAGAAGGAGTGGCCGGACGACGCGCTGCCCCGGGACGAGATCCTGAAGGACGTGCGCAAGAAGCTCCCCGATCTGCCCGGCGTGCGCACGCGGCTGGGCTGGGGTGATGATCCCATGGGCAACCGCACCATCGGGGTGCGCCTGTTCGGCGAGGAGACCGAGGTCCTCGAAGAGCTCTCCCAGGAAGTGGCGCGGCGCCTCGAGGCGCAGCCCGCGTTCCTGTCGGCCTACACCAGCGACGACACAGAAGGCTCCCAGGAGATCCGGCTCGAGGTCGACCGCGACGCTTTGACCCGCCACGGCATGGACGCCTCCAGCATCGGCGGCTCCCTGGCCTTCGCGATGCGGGGCATCGACCTGCCCGAGATGTGGGACAACGGCCGCGACGTGGGGGTCAAGGCCCGCTTCCAGGAAGCCGATCGCGACGACTTGGACACCCTGCTGGACTTCCCCATCTACGGCCGGGACGGCACCGCGGTGCCCATCCGGGCGGTCACCAGCTCCGAGGTCGCCAAGGGCTGGGGCTCCATCCACCGCGATCAGCGGCGCACCGGGCTGACCGTGCAGGTGGACCTGGCAGAGGGCGTGGAGACCCACGCCGCCTTCGGGGTCATCGAGCAGACCTTGAGCCAGTTCGACTTCCCCCGGGGCTACGGCTGGAACCAGGGCAACAAGTTCCTCGAGCAGCAGGAGAGCGACAACGCGCAGCAGTTCGCGCTGTTGCTCAGCGTGGTGCTGGTGTTCTTGCTCATGGGCGTGCTCTTCGAGAGCTTCATCCTGCCCTTGAGCGTCATCACCACCGTGCCCATGGCCCTGCTGGGGGTCTACTGGACCCTCTACATCACCGACACACCGCTGGATCTCATGGCGGGCATCGGCCTGGTCGTGCTCATCGGGGTGGTGGTCAACAACGGCATCGTGCTCGTGGATCTGGTCACCAGGCTCCGGAGCCAGGGTGTGGAGCGCACCGACGCGCTCATCCAGGCCGGGCAGCGTCGCCTGCGCCCCATCCTCATGACCGCCATGACCACCTTCTTCGGGCTGCTGCCCATGGCCTTGGGGCGGTCCACCTTCCTGGACATCCCGTATTCGCCGCTGGGTCGCGTCGTGGCGGGTGGCCTGGCCACCGCCACCGTGCTCACACTGTTCTTCGTGCCCCTGCTGTACACTCTGCTGGACGACATGCGGGCCGCCAGCCGCCGCTGGTTCGCCTTCGCCTGGCCCGCCGAGAGGGAGGCCTCCTCCAAATGACCCCTGTGCTCCTGCTCGCCCTGATCGCCGCGGCGCCCCACGCCGCCGAGCTGTCCTACACCCAGGCCCTCGAGGATGCGCTGGCGCGCAACCCCACCTTGATCCAGGCCGAGGCCAGCCTGCTGTCTTCGGAGGGCTCGCTGGTGTCGGCCCGTGGGACCTTCGATCCCTACCTGAACCTGGGCGCCACCCACTCCACCTCGATCTCGGAGAGCTTCAGCCAGTTCGGACAGGTCGCCTCGGAGACGGACCGCAACGGCTTCAACACCACCCTGAGCCAGTACCTGCCCACGGGCACCTCCATGAGCCTGGACTGGTCGGTGGACAGCTCCACCTACCTCTACGAGCTGCTCGAGAGCGGCATGACCTTCGAGATGGAGGAGCCCCAGCGCTTCAGCACCCTGTCGGCCAGCGTCAGCCAGAGCCTGCTGCAGGGCCACCGCATGGCCTACAACCTGCAGGCTGTGCACGAGGCCGAGCGCTCCGTGACCCGGGCGGAGGCCACCCTGGCCGCCACGCGCCTGCAGGTCGTGGCCGACACCGCGGCGGCCTATTGGTCGCTGCACACCATGGCCGAGTTCGAGGACATCGCCCGCCAGGCGCTGGCCGTGGCCGAAGAAGAGGGTCGCGTCGTGCAGGCCATGGTCGATGCCGGGCAGCTCGCCCCCGTCGAGGCCACCCGGGTCCAGGCGGCGGTGGTGCAGTCCCGCAGCGCCCTGATCGAGGCGGAGCACAGTCATCGGGTCGCCTCGGAGGCCCTGGCCCAACTGCTGGGCGCCGATCCCGCGGAGCTCATCCAGGCCGGCAGCGTGCCCGAACCGCCGGTGGCGATGAGTCTGGACGAGGGACGCGTGATCGAGGCGGCGCTCGAGGGCAACCCCGACCTGCTCGTCTACCGCTCGAGCGTGGACTCCGCGAAGGTGGCTGTGGCCAACGCCAAGCACGCCCGGCTGCCCGAGCTCGCCCTGACCGGCGGCTTCGGGGTCAACGGCTACGACCCGTCGTTCAACGAGGCCTTCTCCGAGATGTTCAGCGGCGACCTGCGCTTCTGGAGCGTGGGGGCCGATCTGTCGGTCCCTCTGGGCAACCGCGCCGATCGAGGCTCGGTGCAGCAGGCCGAGGCGGCCTACACGCAGGCTCAGCAGCAGCTCGAGGTCATGCAGCGCTCGGTGTCCGCCCAGGTGCTGGCCCAGGTGCGCAACGTCGAGGCCGGCCTGGTGCAGGTGGAGCTGGCCGAGGTGAACGTCGAGCTGGCCGAAGCCACCCTGGCCGCCGAGAAGGCCAAGCAGCGCGAAGGTCGCGCGATCCAGAAGGACGTGCTCGAGGCCCAGCGCGCCTACAGCAACGCCCAGGCCAGCCTGGTGCTCGCCCGCACCGACTATGTGCTGGCGCTGGTGGAGCTGGGCCGCCTGCAGGGCCGGATCGAAGGCGTGGCGCGCTAGCCGGGGCGTGTGACCCCTCCCTGACCCCTCATCGGCCTTGGCGGCCCGATATCCACGCTGCGTCATCGCCGGGGTCCCGCCATGTCCACCAGTCGCCGCCTCAACATTCCGCTCTCCGTTCTCATCGCCCTGAGCGTGGCCTGCGGGCTCAGCGGTGTCGGTGGGGTGGTCGGGCTCGCGGTGGATCCGTCGGCGTCGGCCGAGCCCGCCGCGGCCTCGGTGCAGGACCCGGGTTGTGAGGCGGTGGCCATGGTCTCCCCCCGCGTGCGGGCCCAGGCCGCGCCGCCATGCGAGCAGACCGAGCTCAGCACCCGCTTCGGCAAGGCCCGGGTGCGCTGACTACCGCTCCGCCACGAACCAGTCCGGGATCGCGACGGGGGCGTCCTCGAGCCAGCCGTGGTGGACCTCGGGCTCCACGATGACCTCGGTGGGGGTGCCCTGGGCCTCCAGGGCTTCCTGGTAGAGCCACATGGTGTCCACGGGGACCACCTCGTCCTGCTCACCGTGGAGGAAGAGGGTCGGTGGGTGATCGGCGGGGAGGGCGACCGGGAGGGCGCAGGCCACGCCACCGCAGGTGGCCCAGCTCGCGCTCTGGATGGCCAGGGCTCGGAACGCGCCCGGGTAGGACAGCGCCATGCGGCTGCTCATGTAGCCGCCGCTCGAGATGCCCGTGGCGAACAGGCTGCCGGGGTCGAGGGGGCCCAGTTCGCCGGCGTCGACACCGTCCAGCAGCCCCTGCACCAGCAGGTGGTCGCGGGAGCGGTCCCAGGTGTAGGCCCAGGGCAGCACGTTGGTGTCCCACCAGGTGGCGTCCAGGCGGGTGGCCGGCGCGATCACCGCGAACCCCTCATCCAGCAGCGACGCGGTGAGGCGAGCCTGCCACCAGCCACCCCAGGCGTCGTCCACAGCGGCCTCGAAGCTGTGGATGCTGCCGTGGCCGGTGCCCTGGAACACCACCACCGCGGGCCAGCCGGCCTCGGGAGGCTCCCCCGGGGGCAGCTGCCAGCGCACCCTGCGGCTGACGCGCCCGTCGCGGAAGCGACTGACGATGTGCTCGCAGCGGATGGTGGCGCCGTCGTCGGTGCAGGCCCGCTCCGGGCCCGCGCTGGGGGGCTCGGCCTGCGGGTGCTCCCAGCCGGAGCCGCCGGAGCAGCCGGCCACCAGCGCGACGACCATCGAGAGCGTGATGTGGGTCATGGCTCCAGCATAGCCCGGCGCTGGCCGCGGGAGATAACACCCGTTATCGAACACCCGTCACACAAGGAGCACATCATGCCACCCAAGGTGTCTACCACCGAAACCGAGATCCTCGACGCCGCCTTCGAGCTGGTCCGCAGCCAAGGCGTCCAGGCTCTCTCCGCCCGGGCCGTGGCCCAGGCCCTCGGCTGCTCCACGCAGCCAATCTACCGAGCGTTCGGGTCCATGTCCGGGCTCCGCGATGCTGTGTTCGAGCGCGCCTCCGAGGTCGCGTTGTCCTACCTCACCCGCGAGAGCGCGGAGCATCCCTTCCTGGGCATGGGCTACGGCAACCTGCGCTTCGCCCAGAACGAGCCCTGGCTCTACCAGCTCATCACCCGCGAAGACCGGGTGGTGCGGGACCTGATCGATGGCGCCGCGCCGCCCCCCTTCGTGCTCGAGCAGATGCGCGCGGTGCCCGAGCTGGCCTCGCTGGACCACGAGCAGCTGAGCCGCATCCACACCTTCCTGTGGTTCTTCAGCCAGGGCATCGCCACCGTCTTCGACGCGGCCACCGGCTCGGACCCGATGCCCATGGCGCGGGAGTACCTGACGCTGGCGGGCAAGGCCGTGATCGCGTGGGAGCTGTCCCAGGTGGACTCATGAACATCGCCGTACTCCTGGGCAGCCCCTGCGGCCAGGACAGCATCACCCTGCTCTATGTGGAGTACGTGCGGCGCTCCTTCCCGGAGCATCACTTCGAGCTCATCGACATCGGGCGCGGGATGCGGCGCCTCGAGCGGGACCGTGAGCGCTTCGACGGGTTGGTGGCCACGCTGGCCAGCGCCGACGGGGTCCTCTGGACCTTCCCGGTCTACACCATGCTCACCCCGGCCGCGGTGGTGCGCTTCGTGGAGCTGCTCTTCGAGCGCGACGCCGGCGTGGCGCTGGCCGGCAAGCCCTGCTCGATCCTGACCACCTCCGAGCACTTCTTCGACCACACCGCCCACGCCTACCTCGAGGCGATCTCCGAGGATCTCGGCATGGGGGTCTTCCGCGGCTACTCCGCGGCCATGGAGGACCTGCTGAAGCCCGAGGGCCAGCACGGCCTGCGGGGCTGGGCGCACGCCTTCCTGCGGGCGGTGGAGCAGGACGCACCCCTCGAGCAGCACGTGGCCCCTGTCAGCTGGCAGCCGCACCCCTACCAGCCCGTCCTCGACGTGGAGCGCCCCGACAGCGGCGATCGGCGCATCACCGTCATCACCGATCTGCAGCCCGGCGAGGACAACCTCGCGCGGATGATCGAGGCCTTCGTGCACTACGCGGCCCACCCCGTGGACGTGCTCAACCTGCGGGAGATCGGCATGAAGGGCAGCTGCCTGGGCTGCCTGCGCTGCGTGCACGACGGCAGCTGCGTCTACAACGACGGCTTCGATGCGGCCTTCGACGAGCGCATCCAGACCGCCGATGTCCTGGTGTTCGCCTCCGCGGTCCACCACCGCTACCTGTCGTCGGTCTTCAAGACCTACTTCGACCGCAACTTCCGCAATGGCCACCGGCCGGTCTTGCACGGCAAGCCCGTGGGCTGGCTCATCTCCGGGCCGCTGCGACAGCTGCCCAACCTGCGGCGCATCGTGGAGGCCAAGGCCCAGGTCCAGCACAGCCCGCGCCTGGGCCTGGTCACCGACGAGTACGGCCACGACGCGGCCATCACCGCTCGCATCGTCGAGCTGGCCACCGCGGTGGACCGCTGGGACGCCGAGCCGTGGATGCGTCCCCTGACCTTCCCCGGGGTGGGCGGCCGCAAGATCTTCCGTGACCTGATGTGGGCCATGCGCGGCATCGTCCGCGCGGATCACGCCTACTACGCCCGCGAGGGGCTCTACGACTTCCCCCAGCGGGACCGCGGCCGCACCCTCTTCAACTGGGTGATGGCGGCGCTGATGGCCCTGCCCTGGACCCGGGGCTGGGTGCTGAAGAACATGCCAATGCTCAAGACTCAGCAGCTCCGCAAGCTGGTCGAGCAGGTCGGGCCGCCCGCCGCCGACCCGGCCTGACCCCCACATGCCCCCCCGTCCGTGGCGGGGGCTCGATAGCTGGGCGCTCCCTGTCGGAGTGACCCATGGCCCGCCCCCGCTCTCTGGCCGCCCCCCTGATGCCCATGCTGATCCTCGGGCTGGCCTGCGGGTTGGGGAGCTTCGACATCGTGGCCTACCAGGAGGCCGAAGCCGAGCACGCGGCCATGGTCGCTGGCCTGCAGGCCATCCACGCCGAGCTGTCGGCCCTCGATGCGCCCGCGACCGAGCCCAGCCCCGACGCGGACATCGACGCCTGGTTCGAGCGCCAGCGGGCCGCCGAGGCGGTGCCGGCCTTGGTGGGCTCTCTGCCCACGGTGGAGCACGACTTCCTCTCCCACCTCAGCCACAGCTTCGAGGCCGGCGATCAGCCCTGGTCCTGGATGCGCACCGGCTGGGTGGGGGGCTTCGACGGTGTGTTCCTCGAGCCGGAGGTCGAGGATCCCGAGAGCATGATGGGTCGCCTCGAGCGCAGCGCGGCGGCCGCCAACAGCCGCGATCGCATCGACGGCATCAAGGTCGAGCGCTACCTCGGCGTGCTGGTCCCCGAGCAGGCCCGGCTGCCTGTCGTGACCGCAGACGACTACCTGGGTGGGATCTTTCAGGGTTGGCTGGTCATCTACGACCTGCACGGCTTCGCGCGCCTCTGCCAGGCCCCCGTCGTCGCGGTGAGCGGTGACGAGGTGGAGTTCTCCACCGGGCCCATCGGCCGCGGTGCCCACAGCGCCGTCCAGCACGACTTCGAGATCAAGGTCGAGCTGGCGGTGGAGGACGCCCTGCGGACCATCAGCGATGAGCTGCGGGCTCCGGTGCTGACCGGCTTCTAGTAGCTGAAGACCGCGGCTCCAGCGTCCATCGCGCCGAACAGGCTCTCGCGGCTGGCCAGCTGCACGCCTTCGATGAGCTCCGCCTCCGTCAGGCCCGCGTTCTCGAGGCAGTGGGGGCAGACCAGCACGGTGGCGCCGTCGGCGATGAGCTGCTCGAGGGTGGCCTTGATGGGCGTGCCGTCCACGAAGCCGAGCGTGGCGGGGAAGGCCTCCCCCGCGATGACGGGGGCGGCGACGTTGAGGAAGACGGTGACCTCGCGGCCGTCGGCCACGCCGTGGGCGGCCAGGCCCAGGCCCATGCTGAGGGTCTGGATGTCGGCGGTGCCCGCGGTGAGGTTGATGATCATGGCCCGCTTGACGACCTCGACCGGCTCCGCCGCCTTCTTCTTGGCGATGGCCGGGTTGGGGGCGGCGAGGGCGCCGATGACGGCGGCCAGCAGGACGGTGAGCAGCAGGTTGCGGCGCATGGTGTCTCCGAACAGGGGATAGGGAAAGCGAGATACAGTAACCGGGGCGCCGATGGAACGGGACCGGGGATACGCTGTCGACCCCCAGGTGCATCCCATGGACGACGAGCCCGATCTCCGCGCCATCCTCCGCGCCCAGCGCCGGGCGCTGATGTTGAAGATCGCCCTGGCGGCGGGTGTGTTCCTGGTGATCTTCGCCGCGTCGGTGCACAAGCCGCTGCTGGGCTTCGTCGACGGCTGGCTGCACGGGGACCACGATCTGCTCGGCCGCTCCCTGTGGGCACCGCCGGAGCTGCCGGCGGACCCTGGCGCCATCGACGGCGTGGATCTGCACCGGGTGCACGCGGAGCTCATCCCCGGCTGGTTCATCGTCCTCGCCCGGCTCGACCCGGAGTCCCCCCGGGTCCAGGAGGCCCTGGGTGCCTTGCAGGAGGGCGTCGCCGGGTCGCCCCAGCTGCTGGCCATCGTCTCGGAGCTGCACACCCTCGTCGCGGAGGACCCCTGGGCCAACTCGGACCGCATCTTCGCGCTCACGGACGCCTGGAACGTTCACCTGCGGGCGCTGGGCCAGCCCTGGCACCTCGAGTCCAACGTGGTGGACATGGGCAGCGGCCCCTTCTTCTACGCCAAGAGCTACCGGGTGGAGGCCGATCTGGTGGTCCCGGTCGAGGGGATCGACACCCCCCTGAAGGTCCTTCGGCGCGTGGACAACACCAACGTCCGCGAGAGCTACCTGGGCATGGTGGTGCAGGGGCAGGAGCAGGCGCTGGTGATGGTGGATCGGGTGCGGGAGCTGGCGCTGGACGAGCTGTGGCCCCTGATGGACCCAGCGCTGGATCCCGAGCTGTCCGCCTACGAGGCCGCGTTCGCCACCGCGGTGCGCGCCGAGGTCCTCGGCGGCTTCGCACCCGAGCACCAGCGGGTCCTGTCCCGCACCGCTCGCGCCCGCTTCGAGCTCATGTCGGTGGCCTCGGCCATGGAGTTGAGGCAGGCCTGCGGCGGTGGCTTGCGTGTGCTGCAGGTGCCCTGGCAGGGCATGGACGCGTCCGAGCTCGACGGGCTCGAGCAGCTGGCGCGTCGGGACGCCCACCAGGCCTGCCCCTCGGTGACCCTGGGAGAGGTGGACCGCCTGCGGGAGGCCACCGCCGCGGTGCGCGCCGAGGCCGAGCTCGAGCCGGCCCTCGAGTCCCTGGCGGCCTGGGCGGCCCGGGGCACCGCTGTGCACGAGCTGCGCCACGTGGCCGACACCCGCGCCCACGGTGAGGGGCGGCTGCCGTGCACGGGCTGCGACGAGCTGTCCGTGGCGGCGGTGCGCGAGGCCTCGGCCTACCTCGCCTCCACGGCCTGGAGTCGGGCGCGGGCCAGCGCCCTGTACCAGGCCTGCAGCCAGACCAGCGGGGCCCACGCGGCGGCGGTGGACTGGCTGGGCGACCGGCTGGGTGGCGCCTGCGAGGGGCCGCCTGTCGATCTGGGGGAGCGCGCGGAGGCCCTCGAGGCCGAGTTGTTCGGCGCCCGTGGTTCCATCGTGCTCCCGCCCGGCTGGCCCGAGCGGCTCCCGGTGCGCTGATCTAGAACTCGGCCCTGGCTTCGATCACGCGGTTCACCCGGCATTGGCAGCCCAGGTGGAAGGGGGGCAGCCCCCGTCTGGCCAGGCGGGCCGGGGTGGTGGGGCGGCCGTGCTGCGCGCGGCAGCGCTGGCAGGACGCCCGATCTCCACCGCCGATCTCCACCAGGGCGGGCTCGTCCTGGGCGTGGGCGGCGGCCTTGCGCAGGGTCTGGGTGGCCTCGAGGCGGGTGACGTGGGCCAGCACGATCCAGGCGGCGGCCTGGGCCATGGGGTCCCGGGCGTGCTTGGAACGATCCTCGAGCTCCGGCCAGCGCCACTGGACGTCTCGCAGCAGCTGGCCCACCTCGTCGCACAGGACCAAGTAGTCCTCGTCGGCCCGCCCGAGGATGGTCTCGAGGGTCCGCCGGTCCCTGGGGTTGGCCAGCTCCATGGCGGCCAGGGGACCGGGGAGCTCGTCGAGGGCGGCGTCCAGGGGATCGGTCGCGGGCTCGAGGCCGAACAGGCGGGACAGGAAGGCCCCGTCGATGGGAGTGGTCGCGGCCTTCTGGGCCGTGTAGGCGAGGGCGCGGGCGACGGCCATGGCCGGGTTGGTGTCGTCCTCGTCTCCGACGGTCCGCAGGCCCTCGTGCTGGTGGGGGTCCAGATCCAGGTTGGCGCCGAACCCGGTGGGGTGGAGCACCAGCACCTGGGCCTGGCAGCGCAGATCCACGTGACCCGGCAGCACCAGCCGGACCATGATCTCCTGGTCGAGCGCGGGCGGCGGCCCCTGGTAGGGGACGAAGGCGACGCCCTGGTGGAGCCAGGAGGCCCAGTCCCGGCGCCAGGCGTCCAGGCCCTGGTAGTGGAGCTCGACGATGGGCGGTTCCAGCTCGAGGTAGGCCCGGACCTCGGGGTCGTGGTCGTGGGGGGTGACCACGCCGCGTTCCCCTGGCAGCGGATCGGCGAAGGCGGCCCGCAGCACCGCGCGCAGGGCCTGGCGGCGGCTGCCCTGGTGCTCGACGGACTGGGAGACGGACAGGGAGCGATCCGCCCCCCAGGTGGAGGCGGGCGGGCGGGCGGCCTGCTCGCCGGCGGCGCGGGGGAGCTCCCCGTGGACCCGCGAGGGCACGCGGGAGCCCACCTGGCTGTCCAGCGGGCCGGCGTCGGAGGTGGAGCCCTCGGCTCCCTGCTGTTCCTCGTACCAGTCCTGCAGGGCCTGGCGGTCGGCCCGCCGCATCTCGAGGATGCGCAGCAGGTAGCGGTTGAGGCGGGGCGCGCGGATGTCGGCCTTGGCGACTTCGGCGATGCCGGTGACCGTCTGCTCCCAGCCGGTGAGCTCGAGCTGGAACTCCAGGAAGTCCCCGGTGCGGTAGCGGGCGTCGGTGGTGATGCCGGCCCGGCCGCGCCCCAGGCGCACCAGCGTGCCGAAGTGGATGCCGTCACCGCGGCGTAGTGAGATGCCTGCGTAGACCTTGATCGTCAAGTGATGCTCCCGGCCCGATCGGATGGGCTGCCCCTGTTCGAACTGGGGGTATCGGTCATTCTGTGCGCCGGCCAGCGTCCCGTCGTTGGCATGACATGTGATGACAGTGGTCCTCGAAGGGTGATTTCCATGCGCTGGGCCGCTGTCGAACCATGTGCGCGCTCTGGTATGATGCCCGCCCCTGCAGCAGGGAGCCCCCATGCGCACCACCGTCCTCTGCCTGTCCGCCCTCGCCTTGCACACCGGCTGTCCTGGCCCGGAGTGTGGCCCGGGCACCCACCTCGAGGACGGTCTGTGCGTGCCCGACGAGCCCGAGGGCGACACCGACACGGACGCCGACGGGGACACCGACACCGACACGGACACCGACACCGACGCCGACACGGACCTCGAGCCGGATCCGCCCATCGGCTGCCCGCCCCTGTCCCCCTCGTTCGGGAACGAGGTGATCATCCCCTCCGGCAACGCCTCGGCCCTGCGCACGGCGGTGGACACCGCGTCGGAGGGGGACGTCATCCTGCTCGAGGACGGCACCTACAACCTGAACGGCGACTACCTGTGGATGGACGTGGACGATGTGGTCCTGCGCTCCCAGAGCGGCGACCGCGACGCGGTGATCCTCGACGGTGGGTACATCACCACCGAGATCATCAACATGGTGGGCTCGAACATCACCGTGGCCGACATCACCATCCAGCGCTGCTCGAGCTGCGCCCTGCACGTGCAGCCGGCCAACGGCTACGACACCACCGGCCACCTGATCTACAACGTCGCGATCATCGATCCCGGCGAGCACGCCATCAAGGTCAACCAGAACGGGGGCTACTACACGGACAACGGCACCATCGCCTGTTCCTGGATGGAGCTGACCGACGAGGGCCGGCCCCACGTCTCCACCTACAGCACCGGCTGCTACACCGGCGGCATCGACACCCACAACACCCGCGGCTGGAAGCACTACGACAACCACATCGAGGGCTTCTGGTGTGAGTCGGGCCTGTCCGAGCACGGCATCCACCTGTGGAACGGCAACGCCGACACCCTCATCGCCCGCAACACCATCGTGAACGTGGCCCGCGGCATCGGGCTGGGCATGGCCACCGCCGACGACAACGAGCGGGGCTTCGAGTCCGAGTACAGCTGCGTGAACGGCGCCCACCCCGACGACTTCGCCGCCACCGTGCGCAACAACACCGTCTTCGCCGACGATCCGCGCCTGTTCGCCTCGGGCTCCGGCTTCGACGCGGGCATCGAGATCGAGAACGCCTGTGATGCCAAGCTGCTGCACAACACCGTCTACAGCAGCTCGGCGCCGTACTCATCCATGTCCTGGCGCTACCCCACCTCCAGCGGGCATGTGGCCAACAACCTGCTCTCCCACAACCTGCGGGAGCGCATCGAGTCCGGCGAGGACCCGGCCGATGTGCTCGCCGAGGGCAACATCCAGGACGCCCCGGCGGATCTGTTCGAGGACGCCCTCGCGGGTGAGCTGCACCTCGTGACCGGGGCCAGCGCCGCGGACGCGGGGGTCGCGCTCACCGGCGACAGCGCCGTGACCCACGACATGGACGGCGAGCTCCGGGACAGCAGCCCGGACGTGGGCGCGGACGAGCTGTGATCCGCGGCGCGCTTTCGGCGCTGCTCCTGACCGCCTGCACCGAGACCCAGGTGCAGGGGCTGGAGCCCGCCCTGACCGTGGCGCCCGAGTCGGTGCTGTTCGAGGGGGTGCCGCTGGATGGCGAAGGCGAAGCCGTGGTCACCATCGGCAACGCCGGCGGGGGCACGCTGCAGCTGGAGGGCTTCTCGACCGCCAGCCCGTTCTCCGTCGAGGGCGAGCCCCAGGACCTCGAGCCCGGGGCGAGCCTCGCGGTGGGGTTGCGCTTCTACGCCCTGGCCGATGGCACCCACGAGGGCGCGCTGCGCATCGCGTCCAACGACCCCGAACAGCCCACGGTCGACGTGCCCCTGTCCGCCGTGGTGGTGGCGCCGGACATCCTGGTGGAGCCCGAGCGGCTGGTGTTCGCCGGCGACGGCGCCCGGCAGCAGCAGCGGATCTACATCAGCAACGAGGGCGAGGGCCCCCTGGTGCTCGTCACGGCGGCGGTGAGCGACGACGGTGGCGGCGCGTTCGAGCTGGCCCAGGAACCCCAGGACCTGCGGGTGGAGGCCGGAGAGATCACCCAGCTGGACGTGATCTGCGAGGTGGAGGGCACAGCCATCGGCGCGCTGTCCATCCAGTCCAACGATCCCGACAGCCCCACGGTCGAGGTCTGGCTGGGGGCCGAGGATCCGGACAACGACACGCCGTCGGCGCCGGTGGTCGCGATCACTCCGGGTGAGCCCGAGGAGGGCGACGGGCTGCTGTGCGAGATCCTGGAGCCCGCGGTGGACCCCGAGGGCGAACAGGTCGGCTACACCTTCGCGTGGCGTGAGGACGACGCGGCCTGGGCCGGCGCCACGGGGTCCTCGGCCCACGCGGGGGACAGCATCGACGGGGCCGAGACCCAGGACCTCGAGATCTGGACCTGCGAGGTGACCCCGAGCGATCCCTGGGGAGCCGGTGACGCGGGTGAGGCCTCAGTGCAGATCGGCTGCGTCTACGGCGCGGACGAGCGCTGCCCGGGGCTGTCCTGTCTGGACATCCTCGAGCAGGGTGCTGCCGACGGCGACGGGGTCTACTGGATCGATCCGCTGGGGGAGGGGGCCTACCAGGTCCACTGCGACATGACGCTGGATGGGGGGGGGTGGACGCTCACCATGGTCTCGAGCGACGACGATCAGACCACCTGGACCTGGAACAACCGCACCCTGATGTCCAGCGACGCGCGGCCCGTCGGCTCCCTCGACGCCATCGATCGGGACTTCGAGTCCGCCGCGCACGTCGATGTGGTCTTCGCCGACCTGATGTTCTTGCACGCGCCGTCGGGCGTCTGGGCCGCCTACGATCTGGTGGGCGACGGCACGCTGGGGCTCGCGGCCACCATCGCCGCCGTCGGAGATCCCGTCTGCTACGACCCGGGCGACGGCTTCGCCATGACCGCGGGCACGCTCACGCTGCAGGGCGATCTGTGCTCCACCGAGCTGTACTTCAGCCCCCAGGACTGGGACGGCTGGGGCTGCAGCGCGGACAACGACGGGCACACCCACGGCCCGGCGTGGAGCGCGGCGAACAACAGCGGCTGCCCCTTCGACGATCCGGGCTCCATCTCGGGCCTGGGCCCCAACCAGCACGATGGTCAGCAGGACCTCGAGTGCCGCATGCCCGACGAGAACTGCCTCGGCTTCGCCGAGAAGGCCGGCCTGAACACCGGAGCCCAGGGCGCGGCGGAGAACTACATGCAGGTGTATGTGCGATGAATCCCCGACTCTCCCTGCTGCTCCTGATCCTCACTGCCTGCAGCTCCAGCCAGGACCAGGACATGGACGGCTTCGGTGTGCTGCAGGGGGACTGTGACGACCACGACGACACCATCCACCCGGCCGCGCCCGAGGTCTGCAACGGCCTCGACGACGACTGCGACGGGACCGTGGACGACGACGCTGCCGGTGGTGACTGGTTCTACCCGGACGCCGACGGCGACGGCTACGGGCTGACCGCCTTCCCGGCCCAGCACTGCGCCGAGTCGGTGCCCGGCTGGACCCGGGAGCGGGGCGACTGCGACGAGGGCGACGCCAGCATCCATCCCGGCGCCGATGAGCTCTGCAACGGCGTGGACGACGACTGCGACGAGCGGGTCGATGAGAACGCCGCGGACGTCACCACCTGGTACGCCGACGACGACGGGGATGGGTTTGGAGACAGCGATCGCAGCTGGCCCGCCTGCATGCAGCCCGAGGGCTGGGTGGAGCACGGTGGGGACTGCGACGACGGCGATCCAGCGGTGCACCCCGACGCCGATGAGAGCTGCCTGACCGAGTCGGACGACGACTGCGACGGTGAGGCCAACGAGGTGGACGCGGTGGCGTGCTCCGACTGGTACGAGGACGCGGACGGCGACGGCTACGGCGGCGACGGGCTCTGCCTCTGCGAGGCCGCGGAGCCCTTCACCCTCGAGGCCTCGGAGGACTGCGACGACGGGGACGAGGGGGTGCACCCCGGAGCCGAGGAGCTGGACGACCTGGTGGACCAGGACTGCGACGGCCAGGCGGCCGTCAGCGCCGACATCCTCGGGATCTCCATCAGCGGCGAGGACTACGCCGACTACGCCGGCATCGCCCTGG
The DNA here is from genome assembly GCA_964481655.1 of uncultured Enterobacterales bacterium. Classification (GTDB taxonomy): domain Bacteria; phylum Myxococcota_A; class UBA796; order UBA796; family JAFGLY01; genus CALDOK01. Next base: position 28,826 of record CAYZVO010000015.1, read on the forward strand.
CGCTGGTGGGCGACACCGACGGGGACGGCTGGGATGACCTGCTCATCGGGGCCCACGGGGACGACAGCATCGGCAACGCCACGGGTGCCGCCTACCTGGTGGCCGGTCCCATCACCGCCTCGATGGACCTGGCGGATGCCCAGGCGAAGCTGCTGGGAGAAGCCGGCAACGACTACACCGGGCTCAGCATGGCCCCGGCGGGCGATCTCGACGGCGACGGGCTGGCCGACCTGCTGGTGGGCGCCTATCGCAACGATCGTGGGGGCACGGACGCCGGCGCGGTGTTCCTCGTGCACGGCCCGGTGGAGGGTGAGATCGAGCTGGGCGTCGCCGCCCTGGCGTTCACCGGCGAGGGCTCCTACCACTACGCCGGCTACGCCCTGGACGGCGGCGGCGACCTGACCGGGGATGGGTGGCCCGATGTGGCCATCGGAGCCTACCTGGCCGACGGCGCCGGCAGCAGCGCTGGTGCGGTCTACGTGCTCGAAGGGCCGGTGGACGAGGGGGGCTCGCTGCCCGAGATCGGCCTGATCCTGGAGCCCTACAGCAGCGGCAGCTCCTTCGGCTACGACCTCTGCTCGCTGGACCTGGACGGTGACGGTGTGGACGAGCTGGCCGTCGGGGCCCTCACCACCGATCTCGAGGAGAGCAACACCGGCTCTGTGATGGTGTACCGGGGGCCGGTGCAGCACGCGGGCGACTACCCCGACAGCGAGATCTACGGCACCCTGTCGGGGGACTACCTGGGGCGCACGGTGGCCGACGGAGGCGATCTCGATGGCGACGGCGTCCCCGACCTCGTCATCGGGAGCCAGGACGCCGACTACGTGCGCATCAACGCCGGTGTCCTCTACGTCATCGATGAGCTCCCCGTGGGCCAGGAGGACGTGCACGAGACCTGGTCCGCGCGCATCGTAGGCGCCGGGGAGACGGACAACATCACCCAGGTGGAGTCCGCAGGGGACATCGACGGAGACGGCTGGGGCGACCTGGTGCTGGGAGCCCGCTACCACGACGCCGCCGGGGAGTCCGCGGGCCAGGCCTACCTGCTGCTCGGCCCCGTCGAGGGCTCCATCGACCTGCAGGACGCGCCCCTGATCATCGACGGCGCGGAGGCGGGCGACGCCGTGGGCTGCGCCGTGGCGGGGGGCGTCGATCTCGACGGCGGAGGCGAGCTGGACTTCCTGTTCAGCGCCATCTACGCGGGCGAGGACACCGAGGGCCTGGTCTACCTGGCCCAGGGGGAGGACCGATGAGCGCGCGCACCCCCTTCATGTTCGTTCTGCTGTGCTCGGCCTGCACCGACTACGGCGTGAACATCATCGAGCTGCCCGATCCCGATCCGCCGGACACCGAGGTTCCCGGAGACAGCGAGCGCTTCGACAGCGGGCCCCCACTGGACACCGACGCGCCGCCCGCCTGCTCGGATGGTCCCTGGCCCGAGGGCGAGGCTGCGGTGGACGAGACCTGTCGCTGGGAGCCCGAGACCGGCACCTTCCGGCCGGTGATCGAGTGGTGGATGTCCAGTTTCGACGAGCACCCCCAGTTCGCCAGCACCACGGTCACGCCGGCGGTCGGCCAGCTCACCGACGACGACGGCGACGGCGACATCGACAGCGACGACACCCCCGACATCGCCGCGGTCTTCTACGAGGAGCTCGACAACCGCTACGAGACCGTGCTGCGCCTGATCTCCGGCGACGGATCGGGTGTGCACTGGAGCGTGAAGGGCGCGGAGCTGGACGGCACCACCTGGCACCCGTACCAGAACGCCAACTGTGCCTTGGCGGACATCGGGGCCGACGGTCGGGCCGAGATCGCCACCACTGTCAACGACGGCAGCACCTGCCGGGCGGGCTTGTTCGACAACCAGGGCGCCCTGCTGTGGGTCAACACCGACGTGGCGCTCAAGTGCGGCAACAACGCGCCCGCCTTCGCCGATCTCGAAGGCGACGGCGTGGTGGAGCTGGTGTACGGACCGTTCATCTTCGACGCGGCCAGCGGTCAGCTGCTGGGCGAAGGCAGCCACGGCACCGGCTGCAACCAGGGCTACTCCTGGGGTGGCTACCACAGCGTGCCCGCAGACCTGGACGGCGACGGCATCCAGGAGATCGTGGCCGGTCGGTCGGTGTATCGGCCCGATGGCGAACACCACTGCTTCGCCGACTTCGAGGACGGCTACGCGGCGGTGGCCGATCTCGACGGCGATGGGCTCGGGGAGTTCGTCATCACCGGCGCCGGTGATGTGCGCCTCTTCGAGCACGACTGCTGGTACATCGACGGCTGGGAGCTGGACGACGAGGGGAGCGGTGGGCCGGCGACCATCGCCGACTACGACGGCGATGGCGAGCCCGAGATCGGGGTCGCCTCCTACGGCCACTACACCGTCTACGAGACGGACGGCAGCCTGCTGTGGCGCAACGACGTGCAGGACCACAGCTCGTCCTCCACGGGCTCGTCTGTCTACGACTTCGACGGCGATGGTTACGCCGAGGTCGTCTATGCCGACGAGGAGGACCTCTGGATCTTCCAGGGCATCGACGGCGCCGTGCGTATGCGGGACGGAACCCACTGGTCCTGGACGGGCAACGAGCTGCCCGTCGTCGTGGACGTGGACGGCGACGGTGAGGTGGAGATCGTGGTCTCGGACCTCGAGGGCATCTTCGTGGTCGGCGACCAGGACCACAGCTGGGTGGCCGGCCGCCAGGTTTGGAATCAGCCCAGCTACAACATCACCAACGTCAACGACGACCTGACCATCCCCGCCATCCCCGATCCCAACTGGCCCGAGCACAACAACTTCCGCTCCGGCGACATCACCCCGGCCTTCGGCGCGGCCGCCCCCGACGCGGCGCCCCTGCTGGTGGACGTCTGCACCCTCGAGTGCGACGCCGGGCTCCTGCAGCTCACCATCCAGGTGGGCGACAGCGGGCTCGAGGCCCTCGAACCAGGCGTCGCCATCGCCGTGTACGCCGGGGCCGAGGCCAGCGGCGATCCCCTCGCCACGGGGAACACCAGCGAGGCCGTGCCTTCTGGCGGCGCCAGCGAGGCCATCGTCGTCGAGCTGGACGTGTCCGCCACCGCGCTCGAGGCCCTCACCGTGGTGGTGGACCCCGACGACGCGCTGTCCGAGTGCAGCGAGGACAACAACACCATCGTCATCCAGGAGGGGCTGTGTCCCTGATCGCCCTGACCACCGCCGCCCTGCTGCTCCCCGCCTGCGACCGCTCCGAGTGCGGCCCTGGCACCCACCTCGAGGACGGCGTGTGCGTGCTGGACGAGGACACCGACGTCGAGGGAGACACCGACACCGACGCGGACGCCGACACGGACAGCGACACGGACGCCGACGCCGACGCCGACACGGACGCCGACGCCGACACGGACGCCGACACCGACATCCACAGCCCGCGCAGCTTCCCCGAGGTCATGGACCGCGTCGCCGTGTTCGCTGATCAGTTCTGGCCCTACACCGACGAGCAGGCCCAGGTGATGGCGGAGAGGTTCCTGGGCACCCAGAAGATCTTCCTGGATCAGTCCGCCGCCATCCGTACCCACGACGAGGACTTCCTGGTCCTGCACTACCACCTCTGCATCTGGCAGCAGCAGCCCGACCACCAGCTCATCATCGACGGCGAGAACTGGGGCAACGACTTCGAGTTCGTGACGAAGCACGAGGACTGGTTCTGGCACAACGAGGCCGGCGAGCGGGTGCGCTCGAGCAGCGACGGCAAGTACCTGATGAACATCTCGAACACCGAGTTCATCGAGTACTGGAAGTCCTCCATCCTCGAGCAGATGCGCCTGGGGGACTACGACGGCGTGTTCCTGGACTCCTGCTCCACCGGGTTGCTCAACAGCGAAGCCTTGGGAGGCACCTACGACGGCGAGGAGGTGCCGGGTGAGGCCCGCTTCGCGGGCACCGGAGCCCTCAGCAGCTTCGACGAGCTCGGCGGGCTGACCTGGCCCCAGGCCTACGAGGCCTTCATGTCGGAGATCTGCGCCCACTACGAGTCCTACGGCTACGCCTGCTTGCCCAATGTCGGCAACCAGACCACCACCTGGGACCCCACCGACTACGACGACACATCCACGGGCGGCATGGTGGAGAACGCCTTCAACGTCAGCACGGAGGGTGATTGGGTGCAGGTGGCGAACCGCATCCTGGGCCTCACCGACGGGATCATCATCCTGCAGTCCTACCCGAGCGACTCCGACATCGATGCACGCCAGTACTACCTGGGCAGCTACCTGTTGGTGAGGGAAGCGCGGACCTACATCAGCTACTTCTCGGCGCACACCTTCTCCTGGTTCCCGGAGTGGGATGTCCCCCTGGGCGCGCCCACCGAGTCCGCTGCGGGCGAGGACGTCTCCACCCTGGCCTGGAGCGGGGTCTACCGGCGCCGCTTCGACCACGGCTTCGTGCTGGTCAATCCCCACGACGACGCGGCGGAGGTGACCCTCGAGGCCACCGCCTGGCGGGCCGTCCCGACCGGAGGCGGCCCGCTCAACCGCGCGGGCACCAACGACGCCAAGCTCGCCTACGAGGCCGTGAGCGGCGTGACGATGGACCCCTGGAGCGCCGCGATCTTCCTGAACAGCGCGCCCGCGGAGTAGGCCTGAGCATGCGCACCGCCTGCCCCCTCCTGCTGCTGCTCCTGGCCGGCTGCAGCTCCGGCCAGGACCAGGACATGGACGGCTTCGGGGTGCTGCAGGGCGACTGCGACGACCACGACCCCACCATCCATCCCGCGGCGCCGGAGGTCTGCAACGGCATCGACGACGACTGCGATGGGACGGTGGATGACGACGCCGAGGGCGGCGAGTGGTTCTACGTGGACGCCGACGGCGACGGCTGGGGCTTGTCCGCTTACGCCGAGCAGCACTGCGCCAGTGAGGTCGCCGGCTGGGCCCAGCAACGCGGGGACTGCAACGACTACGACCCGGGGGTCCACCCGGGGGCCGACGAGCTGTGCAACGGCACCGACGACGACTGCGACGGCCGCACGGACGAGGGCGCGGTGGATGCGGCCACCTGGTACGCGGACGACGACGGGGATGGGTGGGGGGATGAGGGCATCAACTGGCCTGCCTGCGAGCAGCCCAGCGGCTGGATCGCCCAGGGGGGCGACTGCGACGACGGCGATCCCGACGTGCATCCCGAGGCCGGGGAGGTCTGCTGGACCAGCTTCGACGACGACTGCGACGGAGAGCCCAACGAGCAGGACGCGGCCGGGTGCGAGATCTTCCACGAGGATGCGGACGGAGACGGGTACGGAGGCGCGGGGGCTTGCTTCTGCGAGGCCGTGGATCCCTGGCTGCTCGACGACGCCACGGACTGCGATGACCACGACGCCTCCATCCACCCGGGCGCCGAAGATCTGGACGATCTCATCGACCAGGACTGCGACGGCGGGGTGAACCTGGCGGTCTCGGCCATGACGCTGCGGGTGACTGGGGAGTACGAGAACGACAACGCCGGCATCAGCGCTGCCATGGTGGGCGACGTGGACGGGGACGGCTGGGGCGATCTACTGGTGGGCGCCCACGGCGACGACAGCAACGCCAGCGCCTCGGGTGCGGCCTACCTGGTGCGGGGTCCGATCACGGCCGATGTGGCCTTGGTCGACGCCGAGGCCAAGCTCGTCGGCGCCAGCTACGCCGACTACGCGGGCTGGCAGGTCGCGCCGGCGGGGGACCAGGACGGGGACGGCTACGCCGACCTGCTCGTGGCAGCCTACGGCTGTGACGAACAGGCGAGCTCCGCCGGTGTCGCCTACCTGGTCTATGGCCCCGTCAGCGGCGAGCACCAGCTCGAGGACGCCGACGCGGAGCTCTGGGGGCTCGGTGGCGGACTCATGGGCTGGAACATCGACGGTGGCGAGGATCTCACCGGCGACGGTGTCCCCGATCTGATCCTGGGCGCCTACGCCAGCGACGAGGGTGGCACCGACAGCGGGGTCGCCTGGCTGGTGCCCGGGCCGGTGACCGGCCAGCACGTGGTGGACGGGATCGCCTTCGGCATCTACGGCGAGCGTGACGACGAGCTCGGCTACAGCGTGGCCATGGGTGGGGACCAGGACGGCGATGGCCAGCGGGAGCTGCTGCTGGGCGCGCCGGACGACGACCTGGGGGACACCAGCACCGGCTCGCTGCTGATCTTCAACACCCCGCTGGACACGGACTACCTGACCGCCGACGCCACGCTGTACGGGGAGACCAACTACGATCGCATGGGCCGCTGGGTCGCCGACGGCGGCGACATCGACGGGGATGGCTACGACGATCTGCTCGCCGGCTCCCAGCACGGGGACCTGCTGCGACCCAACGCCGGCACCCTGTGGGTCATCCCGGGCCCGGTCTGGGGCCAGCTGTGGACCTCGGAGGTGTTGGCGGCGCGCATCGCCGGACCCCACGAGTACGCGGAGGTCTACAAGCTCGAGGGTGCAGGCGACATCGACAACGACGGCTTCGACGACGTGGTCATCGGGGGGGAGTACGTGGACGGAGACACAGGCGAGAACCAGGGAGCCGCCTGGCTGCTCTACGGCCCTGTCTCTGGCAACATCGACCTGGCCGACGATGCCGACGTGAGCTTCCTCTCCGAGGACGCCTCGGACTACCTGGGCGTGTCGGTGCGCGGCGGCGGGGACATCACCGGCGACGGGCTGGACGACCTGCTCATCGGCGCTCGGTATGCGGGTGAGGGTGACGTCGGGACCCTGTTCATCCTGCCGGGCCAGGGGGGCGGCTCATGACCTCGTCCATCTCCGTCCTCGCGCTGCTGCTGGTCCCCGCATGCACGGACTACGGCGTGAACATCATCGAGCTGCCCGAGCCCGATCCCCCAGACAGCGAGCCGCCGTTCGTGGACACCCAATGGGAGGACACCCAGCCTCCCATCGACACCCAGCCGCCCCCGGTGTGCGACGAGGGCCCGTGGCCCGACGGCGACGCCGCCGTGGACGAGAGCTGCATCTGGGAGCCGATCACCGGCACCTTCCGGCCTGTGGTGGAGTGGTGGATCAGCGACTTCGGCGATGGCTACGACGACGGGATCGCCAACCTGGCCACCCCCACGGTGGGCCAGGTCACCGACGACGACGGCGACGGTGATGTGGACAGCGACGACGTCCCCGACATCGCGGTCGTGGCCTACCAGCGCGATGAGTCGCTCTTCGTGGGCACGATGAGGCTGGTCTCGGGAGATGGCTCGGCGGTGCACTGGTCGGTGCGCGAGGCCGAGCTGAATGGGGTGACCTGGTACCCCTTCGGGCTGTCCGGCGTGTCCATGGCCGACGCCGACGCCGACGGTGACGTGGAGCTGGCCGCGGTGGTCTGCGATGGCGAGGGCTCGAGCACCGGCGCCAACTACTACACCTGCTACCCGGCGATGTTCGACCATGGCGGGACGCTGCTGTGGGTCAACGACGACTACGAGGTGGACTGCGGTGGCCACGCGCCCGCCTGGGCGGACATGGAGGGAGACGGCGTGGTGGAGCTGATCCTCGGTCGCCTGATCCTGGACCCGCTGACCGGCGAGGTGCTGGCCGAGGGAGAGTGGGGCTACGGCTACGACCCGGAGTACCAGAACTCCGGCTTCCACAGCTTCGCCATCGACATCGACGGTGAGGGGACCCAGGAGCTCGTCACCGGCAACTCCATCTATACCCCCGAGGGGGAGCTGGTCTGCTTCACCGGCTACGACGACGGCTACCCGGCCGTGGCGGATCTGGACGGTGACGGCCGCGGTGAGCTGGTCACCACGGGCAACGGCTGGGTGCGGCTGTTCGAGGACGACTGCTGGATCATCGATCAGTGGCAGCTGTTCGACAGCGGCGCGGGTGGCCCGGCCACCATCGCCGACTACGACGGCGACGGGGAGCCCGAGATCGGGGTGGCGTCCTACGGCATCTACTACGTGTTCGAGGTGGACGGGACGCTGCTGTGGTCCCGCTACACCCAGGACCACTCGAGCTCTTCGACGGGGTCCTCGGTCTACGACTTCGACGGCGACGGCTACGCCGAGGTGGTCTACGCCGACGAGGAGGACCTCTGGATCTACGCTGGCACCGACGGCACCGTGCGGATGCAGGACACCACCCACGAGTCGGGCACCATCAACGAGTACCCGGTCATCGTGGATGTGGACGGCGACGGCGAGGTCGAGATCGTGGTGGCCGACAACAACGGCCTGTTCGTCGTCGGTGACTACGACCACAGCTGGGTGGCCGGCCGCCAGGTCTGGAACCAGGCCAGCTACAACATCGTCAACGTCAACGACGACCTGACCATCCCGGCTGTACCCGAGCCCAACTGGCCCGGACACAACAACTTCCGCTCCGGGGACGTCACCCGCTCCTTCGCTTCGGCGGCGCCCGATCCCGTGCCCCTGCTGGTGGATCTGTGCAGCCTCGAGTGCGACGCCGGCGTCCTGCAGCTCGGGGTGCAGGTGGGCAACGGCGGCCTGGGCGAGGTCGACGGACCCCTCGTGGTCGGTGTCTATGGCGACGACGTCCTGCTGGACTCCACCACCACCATCGCGTCCATCCCCTCGGGGGAGGCGAACGACACCCTGCTGTTCCGGCTCGACGTGACGGGCCTCGCCCTCGAGACGCTGACGGTGGTCGTGGACGACGGCGGCTCCTTGCCCGAGTGCCACGAAGACAACAACACCCTCACCATCACGGAGGGCCTGTGTCCGTGACCTGTCTTTGGTCGGGCGGACGTGACGTCCGCCCCTACGTTCTGTTGGCGCTGCTCCACCCCGCCTGCGACCGCTCCGAGTGCGGCCCCGGCACCCACCTCGAGGATGGCGTCTGCGTGCTCGACGAGGACACCGACGTCGAGGGAGACACCGACACCGACACGGACGCCGACACGGACAGCGACACGGACGCCGACGCCGACACGGACGCCGACACGGACGCCGATGCCGACATCGTCGTGGACCCCTGCGAGGAGCGGCCGGCCATCTGGGTCGATCCCACCGGCATCGACCGCGACGGCTGCGGTGCCGAGGGCGACCCCTGCGCCAGCCTGCGCTACGGCCTGGGCCTGGCCAGCAGCGGCGACGCGGTCTGCGCGCGGGCCGGGACCTACACCGAGAACTGGGTCTATGTGCCTAGCGGGGTCTGGTTGGTCGGCGTGGACGGGCCCGAGGCCACGGCCATCTACAGCCGGACCTACTCGGCGCTGCGTGTCGAGGGCGTGCAGGATGTGGGCGTCCAGGGCTTCGAGGTCTACGGCGACTGGGGCGACGGCGCAGCCGGCGATGGCCTGGTGCGCGTGCTGGACTCCAGCGGGGTGGTGCTGCGGGATCTGATCGTGCACGACGCCCCCTACGATCAGGACTGCATCAAGGTCTCCGGCGAGGTCAGCGACCTGCTCATCGACGGGGTCATCGCCTGGAATCCCGGGCCTCGCACCACCGCGGGCACCTACCAGGAGAACATCGACATCTACGGCAGCGGGGCAGGGGAGGGCGAGCCACCGCCGGTCTCGGACGTCACGGTGCGCGGCTGCTGGCTGTTCCACCGCGGCGAGGTCGGGGACTGGCTCATCTACAGCAAGATCAACGCCGAGAACATCCTCTACGAGAACAACGTCTTCGGGCCCTCGGCGGGCATGGGCTACGGCAACGCCGCGGTGGGCGTCGGCACCGGCGAGGCCGGGGAGCCCGACAGCGGCGCCGCTGTGGTCACCCACGCCATCGTGCGCAACAACCTGTTCCTCGGCCTTCAGGGTGACGCCGCCCTGGCGGTGATGAACGCCGAGGACACCTGGATCCACGGCAACACCTTCTACGGCAACAGCGGCGACGGGCTGCGCTCGGTGCTGATGCTCCGGGGCAACACCCACGCGGTGGGAGCCACCCGGGTGCTGGGCAACCTGTTCGTGTCCAACCAACCCGCCAAGTACGGCGCGGGCAGCTTCGTCTGGGTGCGGGATGCGCTGCCCGATGAGTGGGTGCTGGACTACAACCTGTACCTGGACAACGTCGCCGCCAGCGACACGCCGACCACCGGCGAGGCCCACGGCCTGTACGACCAGGACCCCCTGTTGGTGGCACCGACGATCCCCAGCGGGGACAGCCCGACGCCGGCCCGGCTCGCCGAGATCCAGGCAGCCTTCGAGCTGGGCGAGGGTTCGCCGGCGCTGAGCGTGGTCCCGGACGTCGTGGCGCAGCCCGGCTACCCCGCCTGGCACCCCGGGCGGACGGACGTCCGGGAGGACATGCAGGGGGATCCACGAGCCGAGGGTGGGCCCTGGGACATCGGCGCCGACGAACGCTGAGCCCAACAAGCCCCGCGGACGGCCTCGGTTCGTGCTAGAACCTCCTGTGATGACTGGAGAGAGCATGGTCCCCCGCCACCACCTGCCCATCGCGCTGCTGACGGCCCTCGCCGCGGGCTGCAGCTGCCCCAACGTGCCCCTGGATCCACTGCCCACCGGCGGTGACTCCGACGAACCCCCGCTGGACAGCGAGCCCGAGACCAACCCCTGGGACTCGGACGACACGCCCCCCGACGACAGCGAGCCGGACACCACCGAGCCCCAGGAGGGCTCGAACCAGCTCATGAACGGCGGCTTCGAGCAGGGCGAAGGGTCCTTCTCGGGCGTGGGCTACGGCTGGGAGACCGCCGACGGCGCCTCCCACGGCGAGGACTACCTCGACTACCACACGCCCTACGCGGGCACCGCCGCCCAGTGCATCACCGGCGGCTGGAGCGCGGCGGCCATCCAGCAGATCACCCGCGAGGGCACGGTCTCCCCGGGCACCACCTACCGGGTGCGCGCCATGGTCCGCGCTCAGCACATGAGCAGCGGCCACGGCTGGTACCTGCTCGGCCTGCGCTGGTACTCGGGCGACAGCTACGTCTCCGAAGTCCAGATGACTCAGCCCCACGCCATCACCTACGACTGGACCCAGGTCGTCGTCGACGCTGTGGCCCCCGATGGTGTGGATCGGGCCGCCGCCTACCTGGCGTCCTACACCGATGGCATCGCCTGCTACGACGACGTGGTGCTGACCGACCTCAGCAAGTAGCGCCCGCGAATCGTCGAATTTCGCCATTTGTCCTTGACGTTCGGTCTGGGCGCGCCTATCTGGTTCGCGACTGAACGATCATTCATTTTCCGAGCGGGCCCTGCCCCAGGAGGAGATCATGGTGGCCGACATCCTCGACAACCTGAAGGAAGAGCTGTCCAACGTCCCCGACCGCGTCAAGACCGGCATCGAGAAGCTCAAGGACGTGCCCGAGCGCCTCGAGGACGCCCCCGAGAAGCTGCAGAGCGCGGGGCAAGAAGTCGGCCGCAAGCTCCGCGAGCGCATCGGTGAGCTGCGGGACGAGGGCGAAGAGCGTGCCTGGGAGCTCGAGAAGCGCGCCCTCGAGGCCGCCGGCGGGCTCATCGAGCGGGCCTCCGAGGTCCCCGTGGTCTCCACCGTCGCCCCCAAGGTGGAAGGCGCGGTGCAGGACCGCCTGGCCACCATCACCACGCCTCCCATCGAGGGCTACGACGAGATGAACGTCAAGAACATCCGCCTCGCCCTGCGGGAGCTCGACCGCCTCGATCTCATCAAGGTCGCCCGGTACGAGGAAGCCCACAAGGCCCGCAAGACGGTGGCCCGCGACGTGCAGGCCGAGCTGGACCGGCGCAAGGCCGCGGCTGAGCTCGACTAGCTGACCCGGCGCATGGGCGCCCGAGGGTGACTGTGGTATTACGGATCGACTATCCGTAATACTCCCGTGTTGTTCGTCATACCAATTCTGCTGCTCGCCGCCCCCGTCCATGCCGATGACGGGGACGAGGAGTTGGTGGTGGAGGCGGAGCGCCCGCGCGAAGAGGCCTCCGAGCAGGCCCTGGATCGCGACGCCATCGAGGTCTTCCCGGCCCGCTCGGCGGACGAACTGCTCCAGGCCATGCCCGGGCTGCACCAGAGCGCCCACGGGGGCCACGGCAAGGCCTACCAGTACTTCGTGCGCGGCTTCGACGCGGTCCACGGGGCGGACCTGGCGGTCAGCCTCGAGGGCATCCCCCTGAACGAGCCGAGCAACGTGCACGGCCACGGCTACCTGGACCTGCACGCCGTCCCTACGCACCTGATCCAGGGTGTGCGGCTGTACAAGGGCGCCAGCCGGGCCGAGGTGGGGGACTTCGGCGTGGCGGCCTCGGCGGACTTTCAGCTGGGGCTGGCCGCGCCCGGCCTGTACACGGAGCTGGGTGGGGGCACGGATCGCTCCGGGGAGGCCCTGCTGGCCTGGCGGCCGGGCTCCGGTGACAGCGGGGACTTCCTGCTGGCCGAGGTGGACGCCGGGCTGGGCGTGGGGGATCACCGCGCCTGGCGGCAGCTGAACCTGGCGGCGGGCGCGGAGCATTGGTGGGGGCTCACCCGCGGACGGATCTTCGCCCTGGGCTACCACGGGAGCTTCGACTCCCCCGGGGTGTTGCGGGAGGACGATCTGCTCGCCGGGGAGGTGGACTTCTACGGCGCCTACCCCGAGGCAGGCGACGGCGTGTCCAGCCGGTTGATCGCCGCCGCCGAGCTGTCGCGCCCCTGCGCGGGCTGCGGCTGGAAGGTCCTGGCCTGGGGCCAGCTGCGGGGCCTCGAGCTGACCCGCAACTTCACCGGCTACGCTCAGCATCCGGACCACGGTGACGGCGTGCTCCAGGGTCAGCAGGGGGGGGCCGTGGGCCTGCGCGCCCTGCGCTGGGAGCAGGTCGAGCTGCTGGGGGGCTGGCACCAGCTGATGGGCGGGATCGACCTGCGGGCCGACCTGCTCGAGCAGTGGGAGCGGGGCATCGAGCCCGATGGTCGCGTCTGGGACGAGCGCATCGACGCCGACGCGCGGCAGGGCGAGGCCGCGGCCTGGTTCACGGCCGAGCTGCACCCCTGGCCGTGGCTGGAGCTGGAGCCCGGCGTGCGCGCCGCGCTGCTGGGGGTCGAGCTGTGGCGTGGCTACGACGACGAGGGCGTGGCGATCGCCGAGCCGGTGCCGGCCCGTTCCTGGGCCCCGGTGCTGGCCCCCAAGGGTCGGGCGGTGCTCGCCCCCGAGGCGCCGCTGTCTCTGTTCCTGAGCGCCGGGCGCGGCTACCGCTCCCCGGAGGCCCGGGGCATCGAGGACGGAGATCGGGCTCCGGTCAGCGTGGCGGACACCCAGGAGCTGGGGCTGCGCTGGGAGCTGGGCTCCGGCGCCGAGCTGGCCCTGGTGGGCTTCCACACCGCCATCAGCAACGAATTGGTCTTCGATCACACCGCGGCCCGCTTCCTGTCCTCAGGGGCCACCCGCCGCATCGGCGGGGAGCTGCTCGGCAGCGCCGAGCCCCTGCCGTGGCTGCGGGGGGAGCTGGAGCTCACCTGGACCGACGGCCGCAGCCAGGCCACCGGGGAGCCGCTGCCCTACGCCCCCCGCTGGCTGGTCTCGGCCGGCGGCTACGGGCGAGGGGAGCTCCCGTGGGAGGACGGCCGCTGGAGCGCGGGGCTGCGAGGCTGGTTCCTGGGGCCCCGGCCTCTGCCGGAGGGCTTCTACAGCCAGGCCGCCGTGGTGGTGGACGCCACGGGCACCGTGGGCTGGCGCCGCTGGGAGCTGTCCTTCGACATCGACAACCTGCTGGGCTCGCGCTGGCGGGACGGGGAGTTCGTCTACCCGTCATGCTTCGACCCCGAGGGCGGCTGCAGCGAGCTGCCCGCCCTGCACATCACCGCCGGCGAGCCTCTCGCCGTTCGGATCGGCCTTGGCCGGAGGTTCCGATGAGAGCGATGATTCTTTGCCTGCTGCTGCCGCTCGCCGCCTGCGCCCACGAGCAGCGTGAGAGCCTGACCATCCCCGTGCAGGCCGCGAGCCAGGAGGACGCCACCGTCACGACCGACGACGGTGTGGAGGTCCAGCTCGACACGGCCTGGATCGTGCTCGCCGATCTGCGCCTCGAGGCGCCCTCGAGTGTCGACGCCAAGCACCCGGGCCACGACTTCAGCGGCGCCACCAGCTGTGAGCTGCTGGGCAGCTGGGAGCTGGATCTGCTTGGTGATCCCGTCGAGCTGGGCGAGGCGCTCTGCCTCGACGGCGAGCTTGCCACCGGTCGCGTCGTGCTGTCCGCCGCTCCGACCCTGCTGCTGGCGGGCGCGGCCTTCCTGCCCGACGCCACCGAGCGGGCCTTCTCCTTCGAGCTGGACCTCGACGACGAGATCACCGGCATCCCCGTCGAAGCCTGGCTCGACGCGGCGGCGCCCCCCGACTCCATCGTCGTGGGTGTCCACCCTCAGACCATGCTGTCCTTCGTGGACTGGTGGAGCGAGGACAGCGACGTCAACGGCACCCTCACCATCACTGACGACCTGCTGGGCAACACCGTGCCCTTCGGGGCCGTCAGCACCACCTCCTTCTCCATCGACATCGAGGAGTGACCCCATGAACCCCACCCGCGCACTCACCCTGATCTCCCTGCTCGTCGCCGGTTGCGGCGGCGAAGGCACCTGGGTCCTCACCACCTGGGGCGAGGACTACATCGAGGTCGGGATCCCGGCCGCCGACTTCGTCGACGGCTGCTCGGTCGTATTCGATCGCTTCGAGGTCGTGGACCTCGACTTGGCCCTGCTGGACGGCGACGGCGAGCTCGTCGGCGAGATCCCCGGCAGCTTCGTGAAGGACATGGTCGAGCCGGGGCCTGTGGAGCTGGGCACCGCGGCGGTCCCCGCGACCCACTACGACAGCGTGCGCTGGCGCATCGCTCCCACCGACGATGAGCCCGTCTCCATCAGCGTCGCGGGGACCCTCACCTGCGGCGAGACCAGCGTCGACTTCGCCTGGGACTTCGACACGGACACAACCTACTTCTGCGAGCCCGAGGACCTCACCATCCCCAGCGGCGGTGAGGACGAGACCGAGCTGACCGTACACGGCGACCACCTGTTCTACGACAGCCTCGAGGATCCCGACGCCGGCCTGCGGGGCCAGGCCTTCGTGGATGCCGATGCTGACGCTGACGGTGAGGTCACCGTGGTCGAGCTGGAGGCCGTCAGCGTGGCCGAGCTGGGCTACGACGTGGGCTCCCAGTCCGATGTCACAGACCTGTACGCCTTCGTGGCCTTCCTGACCCGCACCCTGGGGCACGTGGACGGCGAGGGGCACTGCCAGGTGGAGCTGTGAGCTAGTACGCCCCGAGCGTCATGAGCACGAGCAGGAAGCTGATGCGGGGGGGCCTGCTGGGACGGGGCATGGGGCGCCTCCAGGGTGCGTGCTCTCGGTGGATCGGTGCCTCGGGGTCGGGGAGATGTTGACCCGCGAGGCGGAAGGATCGGAAACGCTGAATACACGCTCCCGTGACCCGGTGCGGGGTCACGGGGGGGTCAGTAGATGCGCAGCTCGCAGGCCTGGGACTCGAGGGCGTCGATGTCCACCGCGTCCAGGCCGTCACCGCCCACGGTCAGGGTCTCGGTGCTGCCGGTGGAGCTGTTGCTGGCCTGGTCGATCTGGCTCGAGCCGCTCCAGCCGGTCATCTCGAGGCAGCCCGCGCCGCACCAGTCCACCACGTCCCACTGCACCTCGTCGATGGTGCAGTCCAGGCCTGACAGATCGGCCTCGAGTACCCCGCCCATCCAGACGCAGTCGCCGTCCCGCTCGCCCCAACCGTCCACCATCGTGAAGGTCACGCCGGCGGTGGTCCACGTGGTCCCTGCGTTCAGCGAGGCGGGGGCGCCGGACATGGACACCGTGCGGCCGTCGCAGCCGTTGTCGGTGTCGGCGTCGGCGTCGGCGTCGGCGTCGGCGTCGGCGTCCGTGTCGGCGTCGGCGTCCGTGTCGGCGTCGGCCTCGGGCGGAGCCGTGTCGAGCTCGTGCTTGGCGTCGTCGTCGCCGCTGCCCCAGCCGCCGGAGATGAAGGGGCCACAGGCGGTGAGGAAGAACATGAGAGAGAGGATCGAGCTGCGGTGCATGGGAGACTCCGGTGGGGTTCAGTGTTTCCACTGGTAACTACGGTCCTGGATCCATGGGGGGTCACGCGGGGGTCATGGGGATCTCGCCGTTGTGCGCGACGATTCGTTCCCAGCTGGGTGGGGCATGCCCCCCCATGCCAGGATTCCGACGAGGGCTTTCGGGCGTCGATGCCGTCCCGGTCGCCTTCGGCGATGTGGCACGGGAGTTGCAAAGGGGGCCGGCGCAACCCCCGGAGGATCCCATGGTCGGTCTCACCACCCTCGTCCCCCTCTTCCTCGCCCTCGCCCAGCCAGTCCACGCCCAGAGCTGCGACGTGTCGGGGCTCGACGGGGTCGCCCGGGATCTCGACACCGTCCTCGACGAGGTGGCGCCGGTGCCCGAGGGTTCCGCCCTCGACGAGGCCACCGCTCGCACCGTCAGCTGGATCGTGGACGCCCTCGAGTTCGAGCTCGACACGATGCTCGAGCTGGTGGACGTCGGCCACACCAAGACCGCCGAGGTCATCGGCGAGGTGGTGCTGGGCGAGCTCGAGCAGCTGCGCGAGGTCGTGGGCATGAGCGACGAGGACTGGGCCACGCTGGTGGGCCTGTACGCTCAGGTCTTCGACCCCCAGACCCTGGCCTCACCCGAGCGGACCCGCGAGGCGGTGGACGCGCTGATGGACGAGGTGGGCCGTCACGGCTCCGGGACGGGCTGGGCGGACTCGCTCGAGGACTGAACCGGGCTGGGGTCCTCCCGCCGACGTCGGAACACCACCCAGACCAGGCCGAACAGCCCGACGCCGCTGGCGCCGGCGTGGCAGCCGCAGTCGCTCGTCTCGGGTAGCAGGATGCAGCCGCACACATGGTCAGCGGGGTCCGGGCCGCAGTCGATGGGCTCCCAGTCCCAGGGGTCGTAGTCGTCGTCCTCCCAGCTGTCCCAGTCGTCGTCATCGTCGTCATCCCAGCTGTCCCAGTCGTCGCCGGGGTCGCCGCTGGCCACGATCTCGAACAGCTCCACGCGGCGGCCGCCGTCCTCGTCCACCATGGTGACCTCGATCGCCCAGACGCCCTGCTCGCCAGAGGGGTTGGTGAACAGGACCTCGTCGTGGTCGATCTCCACCTCGGCCTCGTCGCAGAATGCGACCAGCTCGTAGTCGTCTTCTCCCGGCTCATGGGCGCGCAGCACGCCGCGGACGCTGGCGTTGAGCTCGACCTCCATGGGGCTGGTGCGGATGTTGGTGGTGCCGCCGCCGCAGCCCCAGCCGCCGCCTCCGCCGCCTTCGCCGTCGTCGTAGGCCACGACCTCGAGGCCCAGCAGCCACGGGGCGACGTTCCTGGCCGCGAAGTCGAAGTTCACGGCGTCCACCAGGCTGCCGTCGTCGCTGTTCAGCAGCCAGAAGTCCATGCTCGAGCGGCCCTGGTCCAGCAGCCGGCAGCGGAAGGGTGGGCCGTCGTCCTGCCCCTCGCTCTCGCAGGAGATGGGGCCCTCGTACGAGTGGAACAGCTCGCTGTCGAGCTCATCGAAGCAGCCCTCGACGGTGACCGCCACGCGGAACACGCCGCCCTCGGGAGCGTCGCCGGTGTCCCGGCCGCTGTCGCCGTCCCAGCGGGGGTCGAAGGCCCCGAAGTGGCCGGTGTCCGGCACGGTCAGCTCGCTGACCAGCGTGACGTTGTACTCGTCCACCTCGCCGTCGCAGTCGTTGTCGACGCCGTCGCAGGTCTCCACCGCGCCTGGGTAGACCGCGGCGTTGTCGTCGTCGCAGTCCCCCGCTTCCGTGCTGACGCCGTCGCCGTCGCCGTCCAGGTGCTCGCCGCAGCCTGTGGTGAGCATCGTGCGCACGGTGGAGCCGTCGGCGTCCAGCATGATCAGATCCCAGCACAGGTCCCCGTCGACCGAGTGGAGGATGGCCGCCCCGGGCCCGAAGCCCAGGGGCACGTTGTGGGCGCTGCCGTCGACCCCGCGCACCAGGGTGACGGAGGCGTCTGCAGGGTGCAGCACCAGCGTGTCGGGCGCGTCGTCACCGTCGAACTCAGCGACCAGGAAGGCGCCCGGCTCGGCGGCCAGGGGGGTGAGGGTGCCGTCCTCGGTGGCCAGCAGCCAGGCGTCGCTGATGGTCCAGGCCCAGCGATCGTCGATCACGCCCAGGGAGGCCACCAGGCCTCCCGCCGCCAGGAGGTTGGTGCCCAGGGTGTCCAGCTCCTGGACCTGATCGTCTCCGACCGCGGCGGCCAGCAGGCCGTCGGTGCGGGTGGCCAGCAGGGCGGCGCCGTCGATCTGCATGTCGGGTTCGTCGATGGCTGCGCCGTTGCCGGACCAGAGCTGGACGGTGTCACCGGCGGTGGCGTAGCCGTCCACGCCGTCCCAGGTCCCGGCCACCAGGGCGTCGCAGCCCTCGCTGGTGATGGACCCCGCGGTGCTCAGGTTGAGGCTGGCGGGGACCCAGACCAGGCCCTCGTCCCGGCAGAAGACGGCGTCCAGCGTGCCGTTGCCGTTGCGGTCCTCGAGCAGCAGGCTGCGGCCGCCGGGCTCCAGCTGATCGGCGACGGCGCCGGTGCTGGGGTCCACCAGCCACAGGGCCTCTTCGCCCAGCAGCATCAGGCCATGGTCGGCCATGGCGAGCGAGCGGGCCTCGCCAGGGGTGGCCCAGCTGCTCTGCTCTTCGAGGGACCAGGCTCCGGCCGGCGCGGTCGCCAGCAGGCCTGCGAACACAGGGGTGAGTGCGAACATCCTCCAGCTCCTCCATGGCCAGGATAGCCGCGGAGGACGCCGGTCGTGGGCCTACCAGCCGGTGTCCCACCACTCGTCGCTGTCCTGCCAGCTGTAGTCGTTGCAGGGGTCCAGCCCCTCGAAGGGCACGGCGGCCAGGACCTCATTGGG
Organism: uncultured Enterobacterales bacterium; assembly: GCA_964481655.1. GTDB lineage: Bacteria > Myxococcota_A > UBA796 > UBA796 > JAFGLY01 > CALDOK01. The sequence goes on from CAYZVO010000015.1 coordinate 47,620, forward strand.
CTCGTCCAGGGTGGCCACGGTGAAGCCCGCCGAGCCGATGGCGTAGGCGTAGCGGTCCATGATCACCGAGCGGCGCACGGGGGCGCAGGTCCAGGCTTCGGAGCCGAAGCTCTCGAGCACGGCGTCCTGCTCGAGGGAGCCGGTGTGGGAGAGCCCGGCGGTGGTGGCGTCGAAGATCTCGAGCACCGGGTCGCCGCCGGCGGCCCAGCTGGGGATGGCCAGGGCGTCCTGGTCGGAGAAGTAGTTGAAGGCGTGGTGCTCATCCAGCGCCTCGGACTCGCTGGCGTCGAGCATCACCCGGTCCGCCAGCCGTGGGTTGCCCAGGTCGCTGATGTCGAACAGGGAGACCGCCAGCTTCCAGTCCCAGCCGTCGTCCTCGTCCATGCCCACGGCCAGCAGGTGATCCTCGCCCATGGGGTGCAGGTAGGTGGAGAATCCGGTGACCTCGAGGGCCCCGCGCTGCACGATGTCGGTGGGGTCGGACAGGTCGATGGTGAACAGCGGGTCCCCCAGCCAGACCTCGTAGGTCACGATGTAGCCGATGCGACCCAGGAAGCGGGCGGCGAAGATCTCCTCGCCCTCGGCCAGGCCCACCAGGCTGTCCAGCAGCTCGAAGCTGCCGCTCTCCTCGCGCAGGGTGTGCACCTCGGCGGAGACCGGCCACTCCTGCTGGGTGGTGGCCACCCGCAAGATCCCGTCGTACTCGCTCAGGGCGAACTCGTCGCTCAGGGTGCCGGAGACCTTGGTGCTGGCGGCGTAGCTGGGGTGGGGATCGTCGGCGCCGATGTCGAACTTGTGCAGGATGGTCTCGAGGCTGCCGTCGATGCTGGGGAAGGGGCCCGAGCTGTACTCGGTGGCCGCGATGTAGATGGCGTTGGTGCTGGCGTAGACGGTCTCGGCCTCACCCACCACGCTCTCGCCCGCGAAGGAGCCCATGGGGTCGTCCAGGTCCAGGGACATCACCGTGGTGAGGTAGGTGCCGCCCTCGCGGTCGGAGACCCAGACGTCGGTGCAGTCGCACACTGCGTCTTCCTCGGTGACCCAGGCGCCGTCCACCAGCTTGTGGTCGGCGCTCCAGCTCAGCCAGTCGGCGGGCTCGGTCTGCCGCAGGCGCTTGCGGGCGGAGCGCACCGAGGTGGCGCCGTCGGTGACCCGCAGGTCCTGGTAGGTGACCACGAACAGGCGGCTGCCGATGCGGCGGGTGGCCTCGAAGCGGCCCTCCACGTAGGTCTCGCGGACCACCTGGGGGTGGGTCGGGGTGCCCACGTCCACGATGGTCACCAGGGTGCGGGGCTCGTTCTCGTTGATGACCGAGTTGGAGCCGGAGCGGGGCTTGCCCTCGTCGGTGACCCGGGACAGGGCGATCACCGTGGTGCCGTAGAGGTAGATGCCGTCCGGCGTCCCGTCGAGCTCCAGGCGGGAGAGCTCGGCAGCGTCGGTGTAGGGCCAGGCCTGGGAGATGACCAGGTGGCCGTCGGCCAGGCTGAAGAGGTAGCGGCCGTCGGTCTTGACCAGGTCGGCTTCGTCGACCCCTTCTTCCTGGAGGTTGGTCTCGGAGTAGGACTCGGGGCCGGACCCCATGCCGCCGTCGTCCTTGGCGGAGAAGCTGTACTCGGCGCAGCCGGAGAGCACGTCACCGGGGGCCCAGCGGTAGTCCCAGAGCACCTCCTTGCGGGCCATGCGCTCCATGGCGTTGCCCAGCTGGTTGCAGCTGTCGATGCGGTAGAGGTCCGGGGCGGGGTCCATGGCCGAGCATGCGGCCAAGGGGGCGATCAGGGCGATGAGGAGGGGATGGCGCATCAGAAGCGGACCTCCGTGGCGAGCCCGGGGATGGCCCGTCCCTCGTAGGGCACGAGGGTGGGGCTGGGCAGGGTGAAGGCCGTCAGCTTCAGACGGCCGAGGCGGCGGTCGGCGGGGGGAGTGAGCATCCAGCTGTTCAGGGCGTAGCCGGCCAGGCCCCCCGCGACGGTGGCGCCGGTGACGAAGGCCACGACGCCGTGCTCGGTGTACCAGACGATGTTCGAGGTGACCCAGGCGAAGCCGTAGGCCCCCATGCCACCCACCAGAGCACCGGCGTTGAACATCCGGATGTCCTGACGGGACAGGCCCAGGCCCCGGGTGAGGGTCCAGCCACCAAGGGCGCCCAGGTTGGCGGCCAGGGCCAAGGGGTAGACGGAGTCCTCGTACAGCTCGTCGAAGGCGTAGGTGTAGGCCATCACCGCGAAGCCCAGTCCGGTGCCCCAGTAGGCCCCCCACTGCATGCCGAGGCTGGCCGCGGGGTCGGGGTCCTGCAGGGCCCACAGGGTGCCCGCAGCGGCGCCCGCGCCGGCGCCGAGCATCATGCCGGCGGGGATCGCGGACCAGCTGTAGTTGTCGCCGGTGATGGCGTAGCCGATGACGGCGCCGTTGAGGAGCCCCAGCTGCTCGATGCCGATGATGGTCGAGGCGGTGGCCGAGTCGATGCCGTGGTGCTTGGCCAGCAACAGGGCCGAGCCCGCGCCCAGCCCTCCACCGGCCATGGCCAGGGCGAGGTAGGCGCGCTCGTCGTAGCCCAGCGGTTCGTTGATCAGCAGGTTGGGCCCGAGCAGGTAGCTGCCCATGGCGGCCTGCCAGCCCACCAGGCGCACGGCGGGGCCGACGTCGCGCTTGGCGCCCTCGGGATCGGGCAGGCGGGCGAGCTTCAGGACCACAGCGCGGCGATCCTCGGAGGCCAGCTGTTGGTCGAGGACCCAGCGCAGCACGTCGCGGGCGGCGTCGTAGTCACCCTCGGCGCTCAGGTCGTCGGCCAGGATCAGGGCGGTCTCGATGGTGGGGTTGGGGGCCACCTCGATGGGATCAGGGGTCGTGGTCGCGGCCTCCGGGGCTGGGGGCTCCGCGGCCTGGACGTCCACGAAGTCGCGCTCCTGGGCCTGGGCGACGGTGAGGGCGGAGGCGAGCAGCAGTGACAACATCAGCACACCTCCTCAGAAGCGGTAGGCGACCAGCGGCAGGCCGTAGGCCAGGCCGTCGTCGCTGGGGATGGGGGTGGGGACGGGCACGCCGATGCGCAGCTCGTCGTCGGTGCCGCTGATCAGCGCGGCCGCCAGGGCTCCGTCGCGAGCCCGGTGCTCCGAGCGCTTCGCCAGCCACAGGCCGACCCCGCCTCCCAGCAGGGTGCCCGCGGTGGCCATGACGATCAGCGGTTCGTCGTCGATGCCGTTGTTCCAGGACAGCAGCGCGATGAGCTGCAGGGTGCCCACCCCGCCGATCACGCCGCCGAGGTTCATGGCCCAGACCTGGGAGCGGGACAGGTCCAGCCGGTGGGCCAGGGCCAGCCCGGCGAGGGTGCCCACGTCGCTCCAGACCAGCATCGAGGTCAGCAGTTCGTCGTCGTACCACTCCATCAGGCCGCCGTGGGCCGCGCCCATGGCCAGGCCCCAGACCGCGCCGGAGTGGGCGCCGAGGGCCTCGCCGCCGGTGGGGTCGGTCATGGTCAGCAGGTAGCCACCTGCTGTGCCGACCCCGACCCCGGCCAGCAGGCCGATGGAGGTGTTCACCTCGTCCCCGCCGACCAGGTGGGCGATGGCCGCCCCGTTCCAGCCGCCCAGCTGTTGGGCGGCGATGACGGTGTTGGCCTGGCCCTGGCTCAGGCCGGGGCCCACCGCCATGGCGATGGCCGAGCCCGTGCCGAGGGCCGCGCCGCCCGCGGCCCCGATGAAGTAGGGCGTGGCGGTGCGCAGGGGATCGTAGCTGATGCGGGCCATGTGGGGCCCCAGCAGGTAGGCGCCAAGGGCCGTCTGCCAGGCCGCGAGGCGCATGGCGGGCATGACGTCCCGTCGGCGGCGGGGCAGGGTGGCCTGCAGGGCCTCGGCCTCGCTTCGCACGCCGGTGTCGAGCTCTTGCTCGAGCATCCAGTCCAGCGTCGCGCGGGCGCTGTCCCGCTGCTCGAGGGCGATCAGATCCTGGGCCAACGCCAGGGCCTCGGCGGGATCGGCGGCCTCTTCGACCGGCGGGGTTGTGACCTCGGCCGCGCTCGGCGCCGCCTCCGGCGCCCCCAGCGCTGCGGCTGCCAATGACACTGTGAACCAGACGGACGCCGCCATCGCTCCTCCTGTGGGTCGATGCTGTGGCCCGGTCCAGTCTCTGACATCCTCCTGGTGCGCGCAAGGAGGCAGAACGATCACTCCCGTGCGCTTGCCGGGACGATCGTCCGGTCATAGGCCCGGATTCCGGGAGGAACGATGATCAACTTCGCCATCCTCGCCTTGGCGACGGCCGTCGCCAGCGAGCCACCCGCCGTCGGTGAGCGCAGCGCCAGCGTGTCCGAGCTGCTCCGCGCCAGCGGCCCCGCCAAGCTCGAGGCTTGCGGCGACGATCTGGCCTGCATGGTCGATGTCTACGGCAGCTTCGAGCCGACGGTCCCCGGCCAGGCCGCCCCGGGCAGCCCCCACTTCGACCTCGAGGTGCTCTACACCGCCAAGCGCTTCGAGCGAGGGCTGGAGCTCACGCAGCAGCGCCTGGCCGCGGATCCCGACGATCTCGTGCTGGCCTGGATGGAGGCCCGCTTCTACTACGAGCTGGGGGAGCTGCACGGCGAGGACTTCGACAAGGAGGCCTGGTACGAGGCCATGCTGGCCAAGGTGGAGGCGGCGATGGCCCGCCACCCGAGCGACCCGCACCTGCTGTTCCTGCACGGCCTGGCCATGGGGCGGCTGGGCACGACCCGCGGGGTGTTGTCCACCCTGGGCTTCGTGGACGACGTCGAGGCCGCCTGGCTGGCGGCCGAGGCCGCGGGCACCCGCTACGCCAGCCTGGGCCTCGAGGAGCACCTGCCCTGCGACCACGCCCTGGTGCTGGGCATCTTCTACCGGATCATCCCCGACTCCTGGATCATCGAGCTGATCACCGGCACCCGGGGCGACATCGACAAGAGCCTGGCCTACCACGAGGCCTCCTGCAGCTGCTCGCCGGATCGGATCCGCAGCATGATTGAGCTGGCGGTCACCCAGCTGTGCATCGGTCACAGCCGCGACGACGCGGCCATGCTGGCCCAGGGCCAGGCCACGCTGTCCCGCATCCGGGCCCTGCCCCCCAGCCTGCCCACAGACCTCATCGACCAGGAGCACGCCCCCCTGCTGGCGGCCCACCCGGAGCTGGCTTGCGGCTACTCCCGCGACGGGATGCAGGAGCAGGACACCAGCGAGCTCGAGGCGGGGGCCCACTGAGCGGGGTCACTCGGTCCGCATCTCCAGCCCGTCCAGCTCCACCGTGCCGCTCTCCGCGGTGATGGTCAGGCGGGTGTGGAAGACCGCTCGGCCGCCGCTCGGCGCGGTGGCCTCGAGCTCGTGGAAGCTCCAGTCGCTGCCCAGCTCGATGGTCTCGCTGTGGCTGTCCAGCGGTGTGGTCCACATGGCCTGATCCCGGAAGTCGATGGTGACGGTGGCGCTGTCTCCATCGGCGGCGCCCCGCAGCCACAGGCCGACGGTGACGCGGTCGCCGTCCCGGGCCGGGTTGGGCTGGTGGGTGGAGGCGCCGTCGCTCAGGCGCAGGTAGGCGTCGCCTTCGTAGGCCCCGGTGGAATCCACCACCCGCTCTACGCCGGCGTCGTCGAGGTAGCGCCAGCCGTAGCCGCCGAAGGGGGCCACCTGCTCGAAGCCACCGTTGGCCAGGCCGCCGTCGGCGCCGAAGCCGGACATCAGGGCGGGCTCCTCGGCCTCCCAGCCCAGCACCTCCTCGAGGTGGGCGATGAGCACCCGGGCCATGCCGCCGTGGTCGTACTCGCAGCCGTGCCACTGCTCGAAGACCCAGGGGAAGGTCGCCACCGACACGTTCGGGTCCCCGTAGGCGTCCACCACCTCGGCGGTGTAGTCGGCGGGTTCGTCGTAGGCCCAGCCCCAGCCGTTGTAGACCACGATGTGGGCGTCGGGCTGGGCGGCGCGGAGCAGGTCGAGCATGGTCTCGTAGCGGCCGCGGATGGTGGGCTCGGAGGCCCCGTAGATGTCGTTGGCACCCAGGTTCATCACCACCACATCGGCGGGGTGTTCGGCGTGGTCCCAGGTGGGCTCGCTGTCGTACCAGCTCTGGCGATCGTACAGGGAGGTCATGCCCTGCAGGGTCTCCCCGGAGACGGAGATGTTGTGGTAGTCGGCCCCGAAGGCCCTGGCGACGACCCCTGCGTAGGTGAAGTGGCTGCCGTCGGTCTCGACGCCACCCTGGTTGCGCTCGCTCATCAGGGACGAGCCGGCCAGGTTGCTGTCGCCGTAGAACTCCATGCGGCGAGGGGCGGGCTCCGGCGGATCGAGCAGGTCCTCGCCTGCCAGGCCGAAGCCCCAGATCTCCAGATCGATGCCGAAGTAGGTCTCCTTGATCAGCTCGACGCTGTGCTCACCGGGCTCCAGGTCCTCGGCGAGCGCGAGATAGCTCAGGCCGGAGGTGACGAGGCGTTGGGAGCCGAGCTGGTCTCCGTCGATCACCACCCGGAACGCCTCGTCGTGGTTGCCAGCGTCCATGGTCACCCACAGGTCGGTGCCCTCGAAGCGCAGCGCCACGCTGGAGCCCTGCCAGCCGGCGCTCGGGGCGCTGCGATCGGTGAAGTTCCACCGGCCCGTGTAGCGCAGGCGGGGATCGTCGGGCTCGATGGCCAGGGGGTCGGTGGGCCGCCCGCTGTCCCCGGTGTCGTCGGAGCTGCTGTCGTCCGGGATGCTGTCGACCGGGGGGGCGCTGTCCGTGTCACCGGGGCCGGGGCAGCCGATCAGCAGGGGCAGCAGGATGATGGTCGCGCGGGTCACGGTAGCTCTCCTCCTCGGCCGAACAGCCCGAAGGCGCCGCCGGTGTGCCAGAACAGCACCCTCCCGGTCATGCGTCCGGCGCGGGCCTCGCTGACGATGGCGTGCATGGCCTTGCCCGTGTAGCACGGGTCCACCAGCAGGCCCTCGCTGCGGGCGGTGAGCGCGATGGACTCCCAGCAGGCGCGGTCGGCCACGCCGTAGGCCGGGCCGGTGTAGCGGTCGTCGATGGACCAGCCCGCCGGGTCCACGGCCTGTGCACCGGCGGCCTGGTGCAGGGCCCGCACGCGGGCGGTGAAGCTCTCGGCGTCGTCGCAGACGGCGATGCCGTGCACGTGGCCCCGCAGCCCAGCCATGGCCAGGCCGGCCGCGGTGCCCCCGGAGCCCACCGCCACCACGTGGTGGTCGAAGCGCTCGTCGCCCAGCTCGCGGGTGGCGTCGGCGTAGGCGCGCGCGCCGTCGGCGTTGCTGCCACCCTCGGGGATCACCCAGGGGCGGGCCCCCTGGGCCCGCAGGCGCGCGGCGATGGACTCCATGATGGCGTCCCGCTCGCAGCGGTACTCATCGGGGGTGCACCAGTGGATGGTGGCCCCCAGCAGCCGGTCCAGCAGCAGGTTTCCGTCGGGCACGGCGGGGTCTTCGCCCCGCAGCAGCAGCACCGGCTGCAGCCCCAGCATCCGGGCCGCGACCGCGGTGGCCCGGCAGTGGTTGGACTGGATGCCGCCGGTGGTGATCAGGGTGTCTGCGCCGGCGGCCACGGCCTTGGCCAGGATGCGCTCGAGCTTGCGCACCTTGTTGCCCGACAGGCCCAGGCCGGTCAGGTCGTCGCGCTTGGCCCACAGCTCGATGCCGAGGGCGGCGGACAGGCGGGTCAGGGGCCTCAGCGGGGTGGGGAGCCGGGCGAGGGTGAGGGATGCTGGAGGCATGGAGTCCTCGGGATGGGTGGCGTCCGCTCCGTATCGCTCCGGAGTTCTCGGCGCTCCGGCGGCCCTGGTGGCGATCAGCACCGGACGTCTTCCCGTTGGACACGTCGTCCCTGTCGGGGCAAGCTGCCCTCGATTCTGGAGGCTCCCATGTTCGGCATCGTCGTGTTGGTCACGCTGTTCCTGCCCCTCTCCGCCCACGCCGCCCCTCAGGGATGCGAGGCGGTCTGCACGGCCCTCAGCGCTGCGGGTGAACAGTGCATGGCGGATCTCGGACCCGACCAGGAGCCCTGCACTACGCTGACCGGCAAGCTCCTGGACACCTGCGCCCTGGGCGAGGAGGCCAAGCCCGATGACTGCCTGGCCATCTGCGCCTCCCTGGTGTCTCTGGACCTGGCCTGCGACGACGACAAGGGCAAGGACAACGACGTCTGCAGGGCTATCGACGACATGGCCGACGATCTCTGCGCCGGCGAGGAACCCGACGCCAAGGACGAGGAGGTCGAGGCGGTGGGCGAGGGCGAGCCGCCCCCCGGAGGCGAGGAGGACCCGGACATGGGCGGGCCCGACCATGGCAAGCCCCCTGATCACGATGACCAGGCCAAGGGCGGACCGGCCGGTGAGGCCATCGTGCAGCCGGAAGGCGCCTGCGGCTGCGCGGCTGGCACCAGCCCCGCGACCGCGTCCCTGCTGCTGCTGCCGTTGTTGGGGCTCGCGATCCGCCGCGGCTAGCGGCCTCGGCGCAGCGTCGTGAGCATGGCCGCCAGCCGGAGGGGATAGGCCGGCTCGCGGATGGCGAGGCGGGCCAGGCGCGCGATGGTGCGCGGGTGGGCATAGAAGCGCCGCAGGGACCAGGCGCTCCAGCGGTTCAGCGCCGCGGGCTCCATGCCGCAGACTGCCTCTGGTCGGCCGGCGTGCTCCTGGTGCAGGGCCGAGCCCTCGATCAGGGACAGGGGGTTGAAGTGGGCGAAGTCGGCACCCACCTCGAGGGCGAACTCGGGGTTGGCCCGCAGGCTCTCCGGGGTCTCCCCCGGCAGGCCCAGGACGAACTGCAGCGCCACGCTCATGCCCGCGCGGCGGGCGATGGGGATGGCCCGGCGCACCAGGGCGCGCTCTCCGGGATCCCGGCCGGCGCCCCGGAGCACCGTGGGGTCCGCCGACTGCACGCCCACGATCAGCAGGGCGCAGCCCGCCCGGGCCAGCGCCTGGAGCTTGGCCTCGGCGTCCCTGGCGAACACCACGGGGTGGGTGGTGCAGACCCAGCGCAGGGGGTAGCGGCGGGCGGCGAGCTCGCTGCAGAAGCGCTCCAGCCAGCGGGGGTCGATGCCGAAGGCGTCGTCCAGGAACGAGATTGAGCGCACCCCCAGCCGGCCGACCAGGTCGTCGACCTCGGCCAGCACCGTCTCCACCGACCGGTGACGGACCACCGGGTACAGGCCCGGCAGAGCGCAGAAGCTGCAGCGCCCGAAGCAGCCGCGGCTGGTCATGACCGTGGCGAAGGGCAGGCGCATGAAGGGCAGCCGCCAGTCGTGGTAGCGCCCGACGCTGGTCTCGTGGGCGAAGGGGAAGGGCAGGGCGTCGAGGTCCACCGGCGCGGCGGGCTCCGCCGCGATGGTGGGGACCCCCGGGGCGGCGTGGGCGATGCCGGGGATCGCCTCGAGGGCGGGGGCGCCGCCGCGGGCGTGGTCCACCAGCTGCAGGATCGTGTGCTCGCCCTCGCCGATGGCCACCGCGTCTGCGCCCGCCTCGAGGTAGCGGCGCCAGGCGGGGTGGTCGGGCCCACCGACGGCGATGAGCGCGTCGGGCAGCGCGGCGCGGGCCGACCGCACCAGCTCGAGGGCCAGGGCCCGGCTGGGGGTGGTGGCGCTGATGCCGCACAGCGATGGACGCTCGCGGCGCAGGTGCGCCAGGAACTCGGAGACGGTGCGGGGGCGCTCGAAGCCGTTGAGCAGGGTCGCCTCGATGCCGCGCTCGCGCCACAGGACCGCCGCCAGCTGCTGCAGGCCGAGCACCGGCATGCTCCGGATTCGGGCCTCGGCCAGGCGATCGGCCGGGGTCGTGGCCGGATCGTGGCCCGGGGCGATCAGGCACACGCCGCCCTGGGGGCGCTGAGCTCCGGGGGCCGGCGTCATGGGCTGGCCTCGTGGTCCGGCGCGGGCACGGCCCAGGGCTCGCGGGTAGGGGCGTGGCCCCGCTCGGCGCCGGCGAGAGCCCCTTCCAGGATCGCGCGCCAGCCTGGCTCATCCAGCGACGCCAACGCCGCGTCGATGGCCCCGGAGTCGGGGGCCGCCCGCTGCAGGTTCCAGGCCAGGCCCTGGATGCAGGCGTGCTGCAGGGGGGGCTCCAGGGCTGCCAGCCAGCGATTCGGTCGGTCCAGCGGGTCCCCGGCGTCCCAGCCGCCGCGGCACAGGCCGTGGGCGAAGGCAGGCTGCGCGGCTGGGCCCACCACCGCGAGCGAGGCCAGGGGGTCGGCGTGGGGGTCGTCGCTCTCGTCGCCGGCCCGCCAGCCTAGCTCCTCCAGCAGGGCCGGGTGGTAGTCCTCGGGGTAGCGCTGGGCCACGGCGATGGCGGCCGGGAGGTCGTCCCCGAGACGCTGCTGCAGGCCGATGCGCACTCCGTTGTGGGGGCCCATCTCCACCCGCCGGGCCAGCTCCTCGGCGAAGGGCACCACCTGCTCAGGGTCGGCCTCCACGGCGATGGTGAAGTGCATCAGCAGGCCGTCGTGGGCGTGGAAGCGGTAGGGCTCGGGGATGGCGGCTTCGATGACCCCCAGCTGGGCCTCCAGGGCCACCAGATCCCAGGGGTAGGCGTGGGCCAGGCCGTCCCAGAAGTCGTCCCGCAGGGCGCGGGGGAGCTGCGCGGCGCGGGCCCGTGCGGCGTCGAGATCGCCGCTGGTGCCGAGCTGCTCGCCCAGCATGAAGGCCGCCAGCCAGGAGCCGGCGTGCCCCGGCTCGCTGTCGTCGCTGTCGAGGCCGCAGGCGGGGTGGGCCAGCAGGGTCCAACCGCTCGGCGGTTCGTGGACAGTCGTCAACCCCAGGGCCGACGGCGGGATCGCCGCGGGCAGGGACTCGGGCCGTTCGATGGCCACCATCACACAGCGCTCCCCCTCGATCAGCGCGCGCACCCCGGCCAGATCCTCCGCGGTATCCGCCGGGGGCTCCCGCAGGATCCGGGAGAGCTGCCGCAGGGCCGGCTCGACCCAGATCAGCTGGTCGGTGGAGGGCTCGGGTTGCCACATGTCCAGGTAGAAGCTGCCGCGGGTGTCGAGCTCGAGGTCCTCCCGGGCCATGACCACCAGCCAGGTGCTCTGGACATCGAGCTCGGCCAGGGTAGGCTCGAGGCGCAGGGAGGCCTCGGGGACCTCGAGGGTCCGCACGCGGGCCTCGACGGCGGTCCACAGCACCAGGCCCAGCGCCGCCGCCCACAGCATCGTGGCTCCCCGGCCGGGCAGGCGCGCGGTGAGGGCCGCGATCCCGGCGGCCGCCAGGCAGGTCAGGCAGAGCACGGGCCAGGCGGTGATCATGTCCAGCCTGCGGGCTCGCCACAGGACGTCGGACGCCTGCAGCAGGGGCAGCAGCTGGTCCGGCAGGGCGGTGATGAGGGCCAAGCCGCCGGCCATGAGCACGGTCACCGCGATGAGCACAGCCCGCTCCCGGCGGCCGATGCCGGTGGGCAGGGCGACGCCTGCGATGGCCAGCAGCGCCACCAGCCAGGGCCAGGGGGAGCCAGCGGGGAGCAGGTGGGCCCGCCAGAGGCGGTGGTCGAACAGGGGGTTGGGGCTCTCGCCGATGGTCATCTCGGCCAATTCGGCGCGCTGCCGCTCCAGCACGTCCGTCAGGCCCGGCAGCAGAGGGGAGACCATCGCCACGGCCAGGGCCCCGGCGATGGCCACCCGGGCGGCGCCGCGCGCGCGCCCCCGCGGGCCGGGGAGCGCGACGGCCGCGAGCAGGACGATCCCTCCGACCGGGATCAGGCCGATGGCGAGTACCGGGCTGCTCAGGGCCAGCGCAGCCATGGCGACGCCGGCGGCGGGTGGCCCCCACAGATCGCGGCTGTCAGGCAGGCGCAGCAGCAGGATGAGGCAGAGGGGCAGCAGGGCGATCAGCCCGTAGTCCAGGCTGCTGCAGTGGACGGTGTGGATGACGAAGGGAGAGACCGCGAACAGCAGGCCGGTGAGCACCGCGGGGCCGCCCCGCCCCAGCAGCCGCCAGGCCAGCGCGGTCGCCAGCAGCGCCGCGGCCCACCAGGCGGCGAGCATGGACAGGTTGAAGGCCAGGATCGGGTGGAGCCAGCTGATGGGACCCCGCAACATCAGCGAGGGCAGGAAGGTGAACAGCTCCTGGTCTCGCAGGGGCTCGTGGCGCTCGAGGGCCTGGCCGATGGCCGCCAGACGATCGCAGGCCTGGGCGGCGTAGCCGAGCTCATCGATGGGGTCGACGGTCTGGAACCCCGGGCAGGCCGCGGCCATCAGCCAGCGATCGAGCACCGGCAGCAGGCTCCACTCCACCAGCAGCAGGACCCCCAGCAGGGCTCCGGCGGCCACCAGGACCCAGCCCCAGAGGGGCAGCGGCCCGCGGGGGGGCGTGTCCTGGGCAGCGCTGATGCTGGGGTCGCTCATGGCGGGCTTTGGGGTGGAGGGTCAGTCGCGATCGTAGTCGTAGCCCACCGCCGTGTCCCGGTAGGGCGAGGCGGTCTCGCGGTAGTTGCTGCTCATCCCGTCCACCTTCTGGGGGGCGTAGGCGTACATGGCCTCCATCGTCGCGATCCCCGCCAGCAGGCTGTCCCGGGCCTCGACGGGCTGGCCGGCTTCGGCCAGGGCCAGGCCCAGGGCGACCTGCAGCTCCGGGCGGCCGGGCGCGGCGTCCACGGCGTCCCGCAGCAGGGGCAGCGCGGCGCTTGCGCGGCCGTCGTACATCAGCTCCAGGGCCTCGTCGAGCAGGGCCTCGGCCCGGGGACCGCCCGGCGATCCCAGCTCACCGATCCGGCGGATGAGGGCCCGCAGGGAGCCCCGCTCGGCGTCGAGATCCCGCCGCGCCCAGTGCAGGAAGGCGGCGCGCTCCCGGGGGCTGATGGGCTGGTCCTCGAGCTCGGCGCGGGTGGCGGCGTCGATGGTCCAGGTGGCCAGGACCTCGAGCTCGGCATGCTTGGGCAGCACCCGCTCGAGGGCCTTGTTGCGGCGGGCGTGGACGTCCAGCCAGTGGCGGGTCGGGTCCTGGATCAGGTCGCCGCCGTCGATGATCCAGGTGTCCAGGAAGCGCTCGGCGTTGGGCAGGTGGTAGAGCACGGCGCCGTCTTCGCCGTCGGCCAGGGCCAGCTCGGACAGCTGCAGGTGGGCCATGGAGCGGTAGGTCCGCAGGGTGTGCAGCCCGTAGTAGCCCCACAGCGCCGGGCTGCAGGCCACGGCCCAGGCGATGGCGATCAGCGCCGTGAGCGCGGGCACTACAGGCCGCGGTCGGCGCAGCAGGTCCCCGGCGCGCTCCGCCAGCCAGGTGCCGCCCGCGCCCGCGAACAGCAGCAGCATGGGCACCGTGAACATCAGGTGCTCGGCGTCGAAGGCGTCCCGGGTGCGCAGGGCGAAGGCGCCCCCAAGGGGCAGGCCCACGTGGGTGAGCAGCAGCAGCGCCTCGGGCCGCTTGCGGGCGGCGGTGACGGCCAGTCCGACCACCAGCAGGGCTGCGAACAGCCAGACCGCAGGCCCGGGCCCGGGGCCGTACAGGCCCAGCAGCTCGAGGGCGAAGTCGAGGTCGGCGTACAGCCGCGGGGTGGCCCAGCGCCCGATGCCCACCCCGTCGTTGTTCACCACCGTGCGGAAGAAGATGGGCAGATAGGGCAGGTAGCCCAGCACCACCACGCCCGTGGAGACCCCCAGCCCGGTGAGCACCCGGCGGCGCAGGGGGGGCTGGCGGGCGATCACCACCAGGGCCCAGGCGATGTTCGAGGCGATGAGCAGGGCCGTGTAGAACTGGTTGTACAAGGACAGCAGGGAGAGCAGCGCCAGGCCCGCGATGGACCAGACGTCGCCCCGCTTCAGCAGCCGCTGCAGGCACCACAGGGTGCCCAGGCCCAGCAGCACCATGCAGGGGTAGAACTTGGCCAGCTGGGACTGGAAGACGTGCATCGGGGCGAAGGTCAGCAGGGCGCAGGCCAGCAGGGCGGCGCGCTGGCCGAACCAGCGCCGACCGACGACGTAGAGCACCGGCACCGCCGCGACCCCGCACAGCAGCCCCGGCAGCCGCAGCCCCAGGGCCGTGGGCAGGACCTCGAGCACCACGCTCTGCATGGCGTAGGTCAGCGGGATCATGAACAGGCCGTAGGGCGGCGGCGGCGTGAACAGCTCCAGCACGCCGAACTGAGCGGCCAGGAAGCTGTTGGTCTCGGTGCCCACCAGGGGGCGCGCGGCCACATCCAGGAAGCGCAGCAGCGCGGCGACGGCCGTCAGCCCCAGCACCACCGCCCACGGCACCAGCCGAGGGGAGCCATCGCTCTGGGGGGGCGGGTGCTGGTCGGTGGTGGTCATGGCGCCGGCTCCGCGGCGCGCTCCGGGGGCCGCAGGGTCAGCAGCCTATCGCCTGCGGCGATCAGGAGCCGTCCGCCCCGGGCGTCCCAGGCGATGGCGGCGATGGGGTCCTTCCCCAACGGGCTGTCGCCGGCCTGGTGGCAGGTGGTCTCGCCGTCGATGCCCGTGCCGCACAGGGCCGCGCCGCTGGCGTGCCAGTGGCGGCCGTGGGGATCGGTCAGGCTGGTGCGCGGGGTGCCGCGGCAGCCGTGCGCGTCCTCGCTGCGGGGTGGTCCGGCGCGGGCGGCGATCCGCCAGCCCTGCTCGGTGCGCTCGAAGCCCACCGTGTCCTCGGCCGCCGACGCCTCGCCCCCGCGGTCGCGGACCCGGGTCCAGGCCATGCCGCCGTTGGGCTCGACGCACCAGGCCGCGCCGGGCTGGCGAGCCTCGACCAGGAAGTACTTCACATCGACCGTGGTGACGCGCTCCATGCGCTCGAGCTCGACCTGGCTCCAGCCGCCGGCGAGGATCCGCTCCTCGAGGCGCAGGATGCTGGAGTCGCCGTCGTCCACCCGCACCCGGTGCCCGAGGCTGTCCACGGAGAGCCCGACGGCGTCGCCGGAGACCGAGGAGGTCGTGCGCAGCACCGTGATCTCGGCGCCGTCGGGGTACTCGTCCAGGTCCCGGGGGGACATGACCTCGCCCACTCGCTGGCGGAGCAGGGACAGCAGGTGGAACTCGGCGAAGCCGATGTCGTCGTCGCTGGTCCTGGCCGCGATCCATGCGTCGGCGTCGACCTCCTCGGCCAGCGTGATGGCGAGGTCGACCTCGCGGTTGGAAGAGGCCGAGATGGCGTCCAGATCGTGCACAGCGAGGAAGCGTCCCAGCTGCTGTGCGGTGGCACCCAGCTGGGCTCCGGCGCAGCCCAGCAGGTAGGCCAGCGCCAGCCCGGCGAGCGCCCACTGCCAGCGGGGCCGGCGCCCGGCGTCCTCGCGACGCCCCCCCAGCAGCAGGGCGGCGAGCAGCCACAACACCGGCACCACCGGCAGCATGGCCTCCACCCGCTTGTAGGTGGTCAGGGCGAAGAAGATCAGGTGGATCCAGACGAAGGCGGTGGGCACGAGCCAGGCCACCGGGCGCCCCCGGTGCAGCGCGAGCGCGGAGGCGGCCGCCAGCGCGGCGAGGGCCAGCAGGCCCTGACCCCAGTGGGTGAAGTAGCGCACGGCGAAGTGGCCCTTGCGCACCCAGACGCCGTCTTCGGCGAACTCGAAGGGGGCGCTGTTGGTGACCAGCAGCTTCGCGTAGAGCAGCGGCTCCAGCCCTCCGCCCGTGATCCCCACCTGGCCGGCGACCACCTCGGCCGCGTTCCAGCTGTGCTGCAGCTGCAGCGCCGCGGTGGGCAGGGTCAACAGCGCGAAGACGGCGGCCCCTGGCCACCACCACAGCAGCCGTCGGCGTTCGGGGCTGCTCCAGGCCCACAGCACCAGCTCGAGGGCCAGCGCGGCGCTCAGCGCCATGCCCACGTTGTAGCGGCACCAGGTGCACAGCCACAGCAGCGCGCCCAGCGCGGCCGCGAGGCCCATGGCGCGTCCCCGGGCCTGGGCCAGCCAGGCGCCCCGCAGGCCCGCGTGGGCCCACAGCGCCCCGAACAGCAGGGCCATGGCCACCAGGTCCTCCGGGGTCTCGCCGGCGAAGAGGCACTGCAGCACGAAGGGGCAAGACAGGGCCAGCATGGCCAGGGCGGCCTGGGACACCGCGCTCACCCGCCCCTGCCAGGCGCGCAGGATGCCCGAACCCGCCACCAGCACCGCGGCCGTGCACAGGAAGTACAGGGCCCGTAGGGCCTGCAAGGTGTCCAGCCCCAGGGGCCGGAGCGCGGTCTCGGTGAGGCCCGCGAGCAGCACGGTCACGAAGGGGTGCTTGCGCGGCTCGAAGAGGATGGCGAGCAGCTCGCCGAGCCTGCCTGCGCTGATGGCGTCGGCCACCGCGGCGCTGGGCGCGAGGTACTCGACCTCGTGGGGGTTCACCAGATCGAAGCCGTGCCAGGGCAGGGGACCCCACCACAGGGCGGCCAGCGCGGCCAGGCCCGCCAGCAGGGGCAGCGATCGTGTCGTGGCCGCGATCAGGGTCCGAGCGCTCCGATGATCCGCGCGACAGTACGGGAACCGAGGAAGCCGTAACAGAGATCGCCGTGCAGGTGCCCGTCGGAGCTCGGTTGGGCGCGCCGGGGCCGCGTCCGGTAGGATTCCTTGCAGCCCCTCCCGGACCCCGATGCCCGCTCCACGCTCCCCCCTGCCGCTGCGTCGCCGCCTCTTGCTCGGGGCGGTGGTGAGCGTGGCTGCGCTGCTCATCGCCATCGCTGGCGCCGAGCTGGCCGTGCGGCTGCTGGGGGTCCCCGAGCGGGTCTATCCGGACTATCGAGTGGTCACCGCCCAGCTGGACGGCGCCATCCTCGAGCACAACTTCCTGCAGCCCCACCCCACGCGCCTGTGGCAGAACACACCGGGGAAGGGCGAGGTGGATGCGCGGGGCTACCGCCGGACCCTCCAGCCCGAGCCCACCGGGGACGCGCTGCGGGTGCTCTTTCTGGGGGACTCGGTCACCTATGGTCACGACGCCGCCTGGGACGAGAGCCTGCCCTCGGCGGCGGCCCGACTCGCAGGCGGGCGGGTCGTCAGCGTCAACGCCGGCGTGGTGGGGTACTCGTCCTTTCAGGGCCTGCAGACCCTGCGGGTGGACCGCCCCCACCGGGACGCCGACGTGGTGGTGGTCAGCTTCTACCAGAACGACGAGGACGAGGGCTGCCTGCACGACGTGCAGCTGTACGAGCACAACCGCCGGCTGCTGCGCACCGACAGCCTGCTGGCCGGCTCCCGGCTGCACAACCTCTGGGCCCTGCGCCGGCTGTCCCGGGAGGAGGCGCGCAGCCTGATGCAGCCCCACTGCGACGACGGGCAGCTGCTGCGGGTCCCCCCCGAGGACTTCACCGCCAACCTGGTCGCCATCCACGCCGAGGTGGAGCGCGCGGGGGCCCAGACCCTGTTCGTGGCTCAGCCCGCCAACCCGGTCACCCTGCTGCGCCAGCCCCACTACGGGGCCTACCGCGAGGCCTTCGAGCGGGCCGTTGCCCAGACCGGGGCGCCGTCCCTGGATCTCCCGGAGCTGAGCCTGGCGGCGGATCCCGCCGAGGTGGGCCACCTCTTCCTCGACCGGCACAAGTGCCACCTGACCCCTGCGGGCTATGAGCACCTGGCGACGCGGATCCTCGAGAGCCTCGAGGCCATGACCGGCCGCGCGCTCCTCGACACCCCCGGAGGTGCTCCCTGAGCGGGCCGTCCGACCCCGCCCGTCCCGCCTGGCAGCGCTGGCTGGGCTGGCTGATCACGGTGCTGGTGGCCGTCGTGCTCCTGCGGGCGCTGGTGGTCCGGGTGGACACCCAGCAGCTGAGCGACGCTTTGCTGCGGAGCGATCCCCTGCTGCTCGCGGGCGCCTGCGTGGTGAGCCTGCTGGTGCGGGTGCCCCTGTCGGCGGATCGCTGGCGGCGGATCCTGGTGGCCCTGGACCACCCCATCTCTGGGCGTGTCGCGGTCTTCACGGCCATCGCCTCGCACCCCATGCAGTTCCTGACCCCGGGCAAGGCGGGGCTGCTGCTGGTGGCCCATTGGCTCGAGCGTCGCCACGGGCTGCACACGGCGGTGGCCTTGAGCAGCTTCGGGCTGCCGCGGGTCCACAACCTCGCCGTGCTGCTGGCCCTGGGCACGGTGGGTTCCCTCGGGGCGGTGCTCGGTACCGGGATCGGGGCGGGCTTCGGCTTCGCCGGCCAGGCCGCGGTGGCGCTGGTGGGCATGGTCGTGATCCTGGCGATCATCGTGCGCTTCCACGGCGTGGCGGCGGAGCTGGCTGGCCGTGTCAGTCCGCGCCTGGCCCGCTGGGTCGATGGCCTGCTGGCGGCCCTGACCCAGGTGCCCCCCCGGGATCAGCTCTGGCTGATGGTCTACTCCACCGCGATCCTGCTCTTCGAGCTGGGGGGCGTCTACCTGCTGTTCCTGGCGGTGGGCGCGGAGCTGGGGCCTCTGCACTTCATGTTCGGCGCCAGCGCCGCGGTGGTCGTCTCCAACGTGCCCCTGACCGTGGGCGGTGTGGGGACCCGCGAGGCGGTCATCATGGTGCTCTTCGCCGCCGCGGCGGAGCCCGGTGTGTTGCTGGCGGGCGGGCTGCTGTGGTCCTCGGTCTTCTACCTGCTGCCGGCCGTGCTCGGTGTGCCCTTCGGTCTGGCGCTGCTGCGGCAGCTGGGGCCCCGGCCATGAGCGGTCGGTCCGGGGCGACGCCCGCAGCTCGGGCAGGGGGCCCGCTGCTGCGCTGGGGCCTGGTGGGGGTGGTCTTCCTGGTGGCGCTGCTGTGGGTCGAGGGCCCGCAGCTGGCGACCTTGGACCGCTGGCTGCTGGCCGCGAGCTGCCCATCGCGGCACCAGGTGGACCCGGTGGACGAGCTGTGTGTGGCCTACCACCTGCCTGGGCGCGCTGGGGCGCTGTGGCACAGCGTCACCAGCAACGAGGCCCTGGAGCATCAGGAGCTGTTCACCATCCTGCCCCAGCTGATCCTCCAGCCGGCGGTGGGCCTGCTGCAGCCGGTGCTGGCCTACAACATCACCATGGTGGCGGCGGCCCTGGCGGCGGCGCTGCTGGCGGCGCTGCTGGTGCGGCGCTTGGTGGGCCGCTGGGACAGCGCGGTGCTGGGGGGGCTGCTGTTCGGCATGTCCCCCCTCGCGGTCTCGGTCTACCACTGCAACAGCCTGGACTACGGCCTGCTGGCGCTGCTGCCCCTGTGCGTGTTGGCCTTGCTCGAGGCGGCACGGCGGCCGGGCCTCCTGCGCCCGCTGCTCGCGGGGTTGGCCATGGCGGCCCTGGCCCTGTCCAGCCCGCTGCAGGCCCTGGGGCTGCTGGTCGTCGGGGCCCTGGCCCTGCTGGCCTGGGGCGTTGTCCCGGGCGACGAGCCCGGTGGGCGGTGGCGTCCCGTCGGGCGGCTGCTGGGCGCGGGGGTGCTGAGCCTCGCCCTCATCGCCCCCCTGGTGTCGCCCCTGGTGCGCAACCTGGCCGATCAACGCAGCGGCGCCTCCCAGATGCTCATCGCCCAGACCCCGATGTTCGGCTCGTTCTGGATGGAGGCCGGTGCCTTGGCCTCCAGCCCTTGGACGGTGCTGGTGGTGGTCCTCGGGCTGGTGGGCGCGCTGGTCCCGGGGACCATGGGGCGGCGTCCTCGGCTGGTGCTGGGGGGCACGAGCCTGATCCTGCTGCTGGCCGTGGGGCTGGTGGCGGCCTTCCCCGATCAGCTGGTGCCGCTGCTGCGGGACACCCCCCTGCTGTGGCGGGCGCGCCGGCCCGACCTGCTGCTGCTGTGGCCGTCCCTGGGGCTGGCTGTGCTGGCGTCCGCCGGCGTCGCGGTCATCCTGCGCCGAGGTGGCCCCAGGCTGGCGTGGGGCCTGTGGGCGGTGGTGGTGCCCCTGGTGCTCTGGGCGCTGGTGGCGGCCCGGCCGACGCCGACGGCCCCGCTGGCGACGCCGGCGTCCCTGGCCCCGCTGGTGGACGCCCACCCCGCGCACGCCACCTGGCTGGTGTTCGACGCGGACGTCGACAGCGAGGCCAACTGGCTGGCGTCCTTGTACCCGAACCTCTGGCAGTCCGAGCCCCGGCCCGAGGACCTGGTGGACATCCGGGAGCAGCTGCGCGACGGCGGCCGCAGCCTGGAGCGTTCCGGTGGCCGTCGCCTGGAGATCGGGCTGGACAAGGGCTGCACCCGGGTGCTGGTCCGGCCGGGGACCGGCGGCACGGTGACGGTCGACAGCGATCGGCCGGTCCTGGAGACCACCCACCCGGCGCTGCCCGTCGGCTGGCAGCTGTTCAGCACCGCGGCCTGCGGAGGCTGATCCTCAGGGGCGGATGGGGCGGCGGCCGAGGGGTCGCTCGAGCAGGCCCAGCAGGCGCTCGCGGAGCACGCCGGGTTCCCCGGCGGTCAGCAGGTGGGCCTCGACCCGGGCCGCGGACCAGCAGGAGCCACAGCGAGGCTCCTGGCGCTGCTTCAGCGCACCCGCGACGCCATGGTCCCGCACGTTGGGCAGTCCGGTCTGGCCGTCTCGCCCACAGGCGTGCATCCCACCGTCGGGGTCGATGCGGCAGAACATGCGCCAGGCGCACTGGATGGGTTGGGGTGTTGGCCAGCGCTGCAGGTAGCGCAGGGCGGCCTCGGAGTTGCCCACCGGCTCGCCCGCGCGCTTCCAGGCGATGAGCCGGTCGATGGCCTCGCGATAGGCTTCGGGCTCCGGCGCGTCCTGGTTGGGGGTGCAGCCGTCCAGGGCTATGGCGGTCCCGGGCTGGAACACCACCCGTGCGCTGCGCCGCCGGGCTTCGGCGAGCACGGCGTCGAGCCGGTCCAGGTTGTGGCGCGACAGCACCGTGTAGAACGACATGGGGATCTGCGCCTCGGACAGGGCGTCGGCCGCGCGCTGGACGGCCTCGTAGGCGCCAGCACCCCGCTGGGCGTCGTGGATCGCTGGGGTCCCGTCCAGGCTGATGGTCACCCGGTGGGCGTGGCGCACTTCTTCGAGGCGCTCGGGCACCCGGGCGCCGTTGGTGTTGAGGTTGACCCGCAGGCCTCGCCGGCTCGCACAGGCCAGGATCTCCCCCAGGTCGGGCCTCAGCAGGGGCTCGCCCCCGGTGATGCTCAGCTCGAGGCAGCCCAGGCGGTACAGCTCGTCGAGGACCGCACACCACTGCCGGGTGTCCAGCTCGTCGCCCTTCAGGTTCGCCCGGCCGCAGTAGCTGCAGCTGTAGTTGCAGCGCCAGGTCACAGCCAGGCTGGCGTGCAGGGGGATGGAGCCACGATCCAACCGGGCGGCGAGCACACCAGCGCCGATCCTCCCCCAGCGTTTCGCGCGGCGGGCTGTGGGCATCATGGTCGATCGGCCTCCGCGCCGAGGGTGGGCTCGCTGTGCTCGAGGGCGTAGCGAAGGGAGCCGTCCACGTACTCCGTTGGAGCGCCGAGTGAGAGGTCCAGCGTGGCCCTCACCGTCGTCCAGGCCACTGGATCATAGGCCGCGGGCTCCACCAGCACGTCCGTGAAGCCTTGATCCCGCAGCAGCGCCGCCCCGCGAGCCAGCTCGGTGTACGAGCGGCGCAGGGGGGCACGGGGCATCTCGAGGCCCACCAGGCTGTTGAGCAGGGGGTTGTCCTCGAAGCTGCGGGCCGGGAAGCCGATCAGGGTGTCGGCGATGGGGCGTCCGTGGGTCGGCTGCCAGCAGAAGTGGGGGCGCTCGAAGACCCGGCTGGCCTGGTGGAAGACGGGCAGCTCGACCACGGCCCCACCGTCGCGCTCGGCCAGCGCGGCCCAGGCCTGGGGCGGATCGATGGGCCCGGCGGGCAGAGGCCAGCCCAGCCCGGACAGCAGCACCAGGTCGGCCAGTACCAGGGCGCCGACGGCGGCCAGCCCCAGCTGACGCCAGGCGGCGGGTAGCTTGCTCTGCAGCACCACCACGCCATGGGCCACCGCGACCGAGGCCGCCATCAGGCTGACGGCGTAGTAGCAGGCGTCGTGGTTGAGCGGGTGCAGGGGGTAGAGGTGGTACAGGGCCAGGAAGGCGGGTGACAGCCCGTCCTGCAGGTGCAGGCTCTCGGTGATCGCCAGCCGCGGCCCCATGGCGATGAGCAGGAACACCCCGAAGACCGCCCACCAGAAGGCCAGCCGGCGCCGGCCGGGGTTCCACAGCCCCAGCAAGGCCAGGGCCAGGACGCTGAGGCCGATGTAGGGCGCCAGGTAGAAGCGGGTGACCTCTTCGCTCAGCTGCACCCCCCCGGGGCCGGGGGTGATCACGTTGGCCAGGAAGATGTTGCCGATGGCGCTGGCGCTGGCTCCGTCCAGGATGTGCTGGTAGTCGCCGTCGGCGCCTTCGACGGGGAACACCCGGCTGGTCAGGTCTCCGACCCGAGCCGGCTCGAGCACCGCGTCGGGGCTGGTGACCGCGGTGTGCAGCCGGGAGAGGTGGGGGGCCGCCAGGATCATGGTGACCACCGCGAAGAGCAGCATGCGGGCGGCGGTGCGGGGGGCGGTGGCACGCAGCTCGGCGTCGCGGATCAGCCGCAGCAGCCAGCGGCCTGCGATGGCCAGCCCCAGCAGCCCGAAGACGGGGCCGTAGTAGACGCAGCTGGCCCCCATGGCCGCGGTGCAGGCGCCGCCGATGAGGGGCCAGCGCCAGCTGGGGGCGTCGATGGTGCGCAGCAGGGCCAGGGTGGCCAGCGGCAGCCAGCCGATGGCGACCATCTCGGTGCCGCCCGAGGCCAGGCCGTAGGACAGGGCGTAGGGGGTGAAGCCGAAGGCCAGCCCGGCGATGAGGGACGCCCTGGTGTCGCGCGTGAGCCAGCGGGCCAGCAGGAAGGCCCCGGTGGCCGCGAGGGCCAGGTTGCCCAGCATCACGATGTTGTAGGCGGCCTCGATGCCCAGCAGCGCCGCGATGGGCTGGGCGAGGGCGTCGTTCAGGGGCGTGCAGCTGATGAGCGCCCCCCCGTGGGGGTGGTTGATGCTGTCGGCCCGCTCGAACATCCAGGGCAACAGGCCGCTCGCGTCCTGGCCGGTCCACCACATGCCCCACAGGTGGGTGCACATGTCCGACAGGGGATCCCCCAGCACGGCGCGCTCAGGCATGAGGGAGCCGGGCAGGCCCACCACCAGCGCCACCAGGGCGAAGAAGCCCAGCGCCCGGAGCACCGGAGGGGGCGTGCTGGCCTTCACCGGGGGTCCACTCCGACGGCGTAGGCGCCGGCGGCCGTGACGGTGCCCACCAGCAGGCGCCCGCCGGGTGCGATCCGCTCGTCCAGGCCGTCGAGGCCCTCGCTCCAGGCGGCGTGGGTGGCGTCCTCGGTGGGGGTCCAGACCACGACCGTGCCGCCGGCCTCGTCGGCATCGGCCTCGACCCGCAGGGTGCCGGTCTCGGGATCGCTCTCGATCAGGGTGAGGGTCCCGGGCGCGGCCCGGGGGTAGCCGCGGGACAGCAGCGCGAAGAACTCGGCGGTCTGCCCCAGGTCGGTGTCGGCGGTGCAGTCCATGCTGTTGAGGTGCACGATGGTGTCGTGGGGCTGCCAGCCGTCGTCGGTCCACCCCAGGCTGTGGGGATCGCCGCAGGGCTGACGCCACTGCCACCAGGCGCCGCCCTGCAGGTAGGCGTCCTCGCTGGCGGCGTAGCGGCCGGCCACCTCGAGCACGCTCTCGCTGGTGCTCCAGAAGCCGTACTCGCCGATCCACACGGCGGTGTCCTGGGACTCGGCCAGGGCGTGGATCATGGCGTTGGTGGCCTCGAGGGACAGCCCGGTGGTGTCGATGGACTCGGCGTAGTTGTGGGTGGAGCCCACCAGGTTGAACGGCTCGACCCCCATGCCCTCCGGGTCGGGGAAGATGAGCCCCAGGCTGTTGTCCGCGGCGGGCAGGGCCGGCTCGAGGAAGATCAGCTGCTCGGCCCCGGTGCCCCGGATGGCGCGGACCAGATCCCCGAGCAAGCCCTCGTACAGCGGGGTGAGCTCGCTGTGGTGCCGGGAGGTCTCAGGCTCGTTGATGAGATCGAAGCCGGCCACCTCGGGGCGATCGGCGAAGCGCGCGGCCACCGCGGTCCACGACGCCACGAAGCGGTCCTGGATGCCGTCGGTGTCATCGTAGAAGTGATTCCAGGCGGCGATCACGGCGGGGGCGCTGTTGCGGTCGCCGGTGGTGCAGGTGCTCAGGTCGTCGGTGATGGTGGCCCAGGCGGGGGCGCCGTCCCAGCCCTTGCCTGGCGATGAGCCCTCGGGGCAGGTCTCGTCATCGGGGGTGTAGATGAACGCCGAGTACGCGTCCTGGTGCATGTCGATCACGGTGTAGATGCCGTGCTCGGCGGCGGCATCCACGTAGGCCTCGATGTCGTCGAGGTAGGCCTCGTCGATGGCCCCTCGCTCGGGCTCGATGCGGGACCAGTGCACCACCAGCCGGATGACGTTGAGCCCGGCGGCCTCCATGGCGTCCCAGTCGTCGTCGCTGGTGGGCTGGGTGGGTGGCAGCTCGGGGTGGCCCTGCCAGTACTCGCCCAGCGAGGTGATGTTGACCCCCCGCAGCAGCACGTCCCGGCCCAGGTCGTCTACGATGCGGTGGTCGTCCACGGCCAGG
>CAYZVO010000016.1:0-68445 GCA_964481655.1 uncultured Enterobacterales bacterium
GGCGGACGTGGTCCCCTACGCGGGCGTGGACCAGGACTGCGAGGGCTACGACGTCACCGACGTCGACGGCGACGGCTTCATCGCCGAGGAGGCGGGCGGCAACGACTGCGACGACGAGAACGCCGACGTCTTCCCGGGCAACAAGGAGATCCCCTTCGACGGGATCGACAACGACTGCCAGGACGGCGACTCCGCCGACGCCGACGGCGACGGCTACAACGACGCCGACTACGGCGGCGACGACTGCGACGACTCGGATCCGACCATCAACCCGGACGGCTTCGAGTGGTGGAACGACGGTGTGGACCAGGACTGCGATGGCAGCGACATCGGCAGCTACCTGAACCTGGCGGACGCTGGCATCACCATTGACGGCGACAGCGGGTTCAGCACCCTCGTTGGCCACGGCATCGACAGCTGCGACTTCGACGAGGATGGCCTCGACGATCTCGTGGTCGCTGCGCCGTTCTACGGCTACAACGCCAGCTCTGGCTACTACTATTACTACGGTGCGGTCGGCATCTTCTACGGCAACGGTGCGGGGCTCTGGACGGGCGGTATGGCCATCGACGACGCCGACACCCTCGTCGAGGGCAGCAGCCAGTACGAGTTCCTGGGCTTCGCGCCCAAGTGTGGTGACGTCAACGGCGACGGGCACGACGACCTGGTGATGAGCCGCGGCGAGCTGTACTACGCGGACGCCGGCATCGACCAGGCCTTCGCCGTGCTCATCTACTATGGGGATGGGACCGGCTTTGACCCCGCGCTCGAGGATGGCGATGCCGACGCCGAGCTCACGCTGACCTTCGGTACGGATGATCAGTCCGGCGGGAAGTCGGTGAGCGTCTACTCGACCGAGCTGGCCATCGGTGACCTCGATGGTGATGGGGCCGAGGAGATCATTGTCGACTGGGGCTACGGCAACGGCTACGACACCAGCTCGGTGCTCCTGCTGCCCGGTGGCCAGTACACCGGTGACCTCGACCTGGATGAGCAGGTGCTGAACTACGTCAGCACCAGCCTGTACGGCGACCTCACCTACCTCCGGGTGTTCGAGGATCTCGACGGCGATGGCCTGCTCGACCTGTTCGCGGGCGAGCCCTACTACTCCCTCACGGTGGACACCGGCGACTGGCTCACCGATGACGACGACTCGAGCCGCGAAGGCATGGGGGCGTTTCTGTCGGACTTGAGCACGCTCGAGGGCGAGACGCTGCTCGAGTCGGCCTACGCGACCATCCTCGGCGTCGATGAGCTGGGCTACTTCGGGTTCGACGCGGTGGGCGCCGACCTGGATGGCGACGGGGCCACGGACGGCATCTTCGGCGCCATTGGCGACAGCACCGATGGGGACGAAGCGGGTGCGTTCTACGCCTTCTCGGACCTCGCCTCCTACCTTGGTTCGGTGCAGACGGGCAGTCCGGCGGACGCGGACGCCCATGTCTACGGCAGCTTCGACGAGGGCCTGTTGGGCTACGAGTTCGCGAGAGCTGGGGACATCAACGGCGATGGCTACGAGGAGCTGCTGGTGTCCGAGCCCAACGGCGGCACCTTCGACGTGGGCCGCGTGTACCTGGTGAACGGTGAGCTCGTTTCGGGCGAAGCCGCCATCGAGGACGTGTGCCTGATGGGCTTCGAGGGCGACGACTCGGACAACTACATCGGCTCGTCGCTGCTCGGTGACGCCGACTTCGACGGCGACGGGCTGCCCGATCTGGTCATCTCTGCGCTGGGATGGGATGACGCCGACGACGCAAGCTACAGCGCGGGCCAGGTGCTGATCTACCTGTCGAGCGACTGGGGCGACTGATCCCTACATCGGCCAGGGCAGATCCCGCCGGGTGATGCCCAGCAGGCCCAGCAACGCCAGCAGCAGCCCCGCGCCCCTCCCGGCGGGCGCCGAGCTGCAGCCCGTGGGCTGGCCCAGGCCGGTGTCGATGGTGCGCTCGGCCAGGTAGGCGCAGGCGTCATCCTCGTCGATCTCGCCGTCGCAGTCGTTGTCCAGCTCGTCGCAGTCCTCGACGGTGTCGGGCAGCACCCAGGGGTTGTCGTCGTCGCAGTCACCGGCCTCTTCGGACCAACCGTCGCCGTCGTCGTCGAAGCTGGTGGAGCCCTCGTCCACGTGGCCGTCGCAGTCGTCGTCCACGCCCGAGATGGACTCGTGGGCCCCGGGGTAGACGCCGTCCTCGTTGTCGTCGCAGTCGCCCTCGAGCTCGGAGTAGCCGTCGCCGTCGTCGTCGTAGCGGGTGGTGCCCTCGTCGATGGCGCCGTCGCAGTCGTTGTCGATGCGGTCGGCCAGCTCCTGAGCGTCGGGGTGGTTGTCGGGGTCGGCGTCGTGGCAGTCGCCGTCGTCCTCGCTCCAGCCGTCCTCGTCGTGGTCGTCGCTGCTGGGGTTGGCGGCCTCGTCGATCTCACCGTCGCAGTCGTCGTCGTGGCCGTTGGCCAGCTCGACGGCCGAGGGGCTGACCAGCGCGTCGGTGTCGTCGCAGTCGCCGGCGCAGGCGAACCAGCCGTCGCCGTCGTCGTCCCAGTCGGGGTGCAGGGAGGCGTCGCAGTCGTTGCCTTGCAGGTCGACCAGCAGGGCGTGCTCGGGGTCGTTGCTGAGCAGCTCCACGACGGCGGCGTCCGGCTCACCGTCGGCGGGGACCCAGGCCACGGTCACGTGGCTCGTGGTGCCGGGCTGCACGTAGATGGGGTCCGGGGTCTGCACGGAGTAGGTGCTCGAGGCTCCGAGATCGAAGCCGGCGACGGTCAGCTCCACCTGGCCGCAGTTGACCAGGGACAGCGTGTCGCTCGAGAAGCTCCCGGAGGCCCGGGGCCCGAAGTCCACGAAGGACGGGCTGACGGACGCGCAGGGGTGCATGGCGAGGCCCCGCAGGGCCACGTGCCACTGGCCGTCCTCGACCTGGGTGTCGTTGGAGTGCACCGTGAGCAGCGCGCGGTGGGTGCCGGCGTCTTCGGGCCGGTAGCTGAGCTGGACCACGGCGAGGGTGGGGGAGGCCTCGGTGCCGCGGGAGAGCACCAGCTTGCCGTCGGGCTCCGCCCAGTCCAGCAGCACGAAGGGCTCGCTGTCGCCTTCGTGCGCCACGGTGATGTCGGTGACCGTGATGGGCGCCGCACCCACCGAACGCAGCTCCAGACCCACGGTGGCACGATCGCCCACGGCGATGGCACCGGCGTCCAGCAGCGGGTCGGTGGTGAGCACCCGGGCCTGGGCCGCGGGCTCGTACTCGGGTGGGCAGCCGAGCAGGGGGAGGCAGGTCAGCAGGAGTGCTACGCGGGGCGTCATGATGATCTCCTCGGACATCGTAACTCAAGTTTGAGTCACTGACCCGAAAAGCTTCTGGGAGTCCGGCGCGATAGGGGCCCGAGGCACCCGTCACCCGGCGGAATCATGGACCCGGTAGCGCTCTTCGATCACTTCGTCCACGCCCTCAGGGGGGCATGCGAGGCGTCCGCGGAGCAGCTCCCCGAGGCGGCAGCTCGGGTGCGGGCCTGCCGCGGCCTGGTGGTCTGCACCGGCGCGGGCAAGAGCGGCTTCGTGGCGCGCAAGCTGGCCTCGAGCCTCAGCACCCAGGGGCGCCGGGCCTGCTGGCTCGATCCCGGGGGCGCCGCCCACGGCGAGGCGGGCCTGCTGGGTCCCGGCGATCTGCTGGTGGCCATCAGCCGCTCCGGGGAGAGCGACGAGGTCGTGTCCCTGGCCATCACCGCGCCCTGCCCGGTGCTGGCGC
Source organism: uncultured Enterobacterales bacterium (assembly GCA_964481655.1). Taxonomy (GTDB): domain Bacteria; phylum Myxococcota_A; class UBA796; order UBA796; family JAFGLY01; genus CALDOK01. Next base: position 3,732 of record CAYZVO010000016.1, read on the forward strand.
TCACGGCCCGCCCCGGCAGCCGGCTGGGTCGAGCGGCGGCCCTGGTGCTCGACTGCGGGCCGGTGCCCGATCCCGAAGGCCCCCCCAGCGCCAGCACCCTCGCCGCCGCCGCGGTGGCCGACGCCATCGCATTGCTGGCCGGTCCCGCGGCCGATCCCCAACACCCGGCCGGCTCCATCGGCCGCGCCCAGCGCATCCCGGTGTCGCGGGTGATGCACCCGCCGCCGGTGGTGGCCCCGGAGCTCCCGCTGCCCGCGGTGCTCGGTGCCCTGAGCGAGCGCGGCCTCGGGGCCGTGCTGCTGGTCCGGGACGATCGCCTGGTGGGCATCATCACCGACGGCGATCTGCGTCGGGCGGTCGAGCACCAGGGCGGCGCGGTGCTGAACGCCAGCGCCAGCGCCATCGCCACCCACAGCCCCGTCACGGTCCAGGCCGCCGCGCCCATCGGCGAGGCCCTGCGCCTGATGGAGGAACGCCCCAGCCAGATCGCGGTGCTCCCGGTGCTGGATGGTGAGCGCGTGGTGGGCCTGGTGCGCATCCATGACCTGGTCCAGGCCGGGCTGGGGTAGGCTGTCCCCATGACCTTCCAGCCTGTCGATGTCGGCCCGGTCACCATCGGTGGCCCTCAGCTCGTGCTCATCGCGGGCCCCTGTGTCATCGAGAGCACCGAGCACACCGTGGCCGTCGCCCGGGAGCTGCAGGCCCTCTGCGAGCGCGTCGCTGTTCCCCTGATCTTCAAGGCCAGCTTCGACAAGGCCAACCGTTCCTCGGTGTCCGCCTACCGCGGGCCCGGTCTCGAGGCCGGGTTGGCCAGCTTGGCCGCGGTGCGCGACGCCACCGGCCTGCCCCTCTGCACCGACGTCCACGCCCCCGGGCAGGCCGCCCCGGTGGCCGCCGTCGTCGACCTGCTGCAGGTGCCGGCGTTCCTCTGCCGACAGACCGACCTGCTGCTGGCCTGCGCGGCCACGGGCTGCCCCGTGAACGTCAAGAAGGGCCAGTTCATGGCCCCGCAGGCCATGGGCGCGGCGGTGGACAAGCTGCGCAGCGCTGGCGCGGCCGGGGTGGTGCTCACCGAGCGTGGCTCGAGCTTCGGCCACGGGGACCTGGTGGTGGACTACCGGGGCCTGCCCATCATGCGTGGGCTCGGCGTGCCGGTCTGCATGGACGCCACCCACGCCTGCCAGCAGCCGCCTACGGGTGGTGCGAGCACGGGGGGCCTGCGGGCCATGGTGCCCACGCTGGCCCGGGCGGCCGTGGCCGTGGGCGTCGATGCCCTGTTCCTCGAGGTCCACCCGGATCCGGACCGCGCCCCTTGCGATGGGTCCAACATGCTGGCGCTGGACCAGCTGGAGCCGCTGCTCCGGGATCTGCTGGTGCTGCGGGGGCGCTGATCACTCTCCGCGCGCGTACCCCACGGTCTGGGCGTTCAGCACCATCTGGGTGGGCTCGAGCCCCAGCGCCTTGTGCAGAACGGGAGCGTCGACGGATGCGCGGAAGGCGGTCGCCAGGCCCTGGGCGGCGCAGAGCAGGTACACGTTCTGGCCGATGAAGCCTGCGTCGGTCTGGGCGGTGGAGCGCTTGTTCAGCTCGTCGATGCGATCCATGCGCGTGGTGTCCGCGACGTAGACCAGGTTCACGGGCGCGTCGGCCACGAAGTCCTGGGTCCCGGTGAGGGCGCGCAGGTCGCCCTCGACGATGGTGGTGAGCCCGTGGACGGCGGGGTCGTAGCGGTAGGCTCCCCGCTCCAGCACCACGTAGAGGTCGATCTCCTGGTTGCCGTAGGCGCTGGGGGCCGTGCGACCACCGTCGTCCCGGTTCTGGCCGAAGGCGGCCCAGAGCAGGTCGGACAGCTGCTGGTCGTCCAGCGCGGTGTCCGCGAATGCGCGGGTGCTGTGGCGGTCGGCCAGGGCCTTCATCAGAGGCGCGGGGGCGTCGAGCTGAGGGGCGGGGAGCGGGACGGCGGGCTCGATCGTCGCGACGGGCGCCGGGGGGGGATCGGCGGCCAGCTGGCACGCGGTGAGTGCGACGACGGCGAGGACTGCCAGGCGGTTCATGAACCCTCCAGCGGGACCCCTAACGAGGCTCTGCCCGCATGCGGACGAACAGGACGGCCAGGACCGTCGCCCAGGTGATCCCGTGCAGGATGCGGCTCGCGATGGCGATGACCTGCTGGCGCTGCACCACGTAGGCCAGGCCCTCGGCGCCCAGCACGTCCGCCAGCAGGGCGGTGCGCACGGTGGGCATGAGCTGCGCCACGGCCATGGCCCCGAACATCAGCAGGACCGCGACGCCGGGCACGGCGGGGTGGCGCAGCAGCGGGGTCGGCTCGAGCCCGCCTGGCCGCAGGGCGAGGACGATGCCCAGCCACAGCACCGCGAAGGAGAGCAGCGCCAGCCCGATCTCGACGCCCAACAGGGTGGTGGCGCTGGCCCCGTTGTAGAGCAGCTGGAAGTACATCCCAGACACCACGGTCCCGATCCCCGCCTGCGCGACGAGCACGGCGATCCACCACAGGAACGCGGCGTACAGGGCGGAGGCGGGGCGGCTGCTCATGGAGAATCCATAGCCCCCACGGCGTACAGCGGCAGGGGCGAACCCTCGCTCACGTTCGGGACGGTGGGGCAGGGCTCCGGCAGGTACACGTCGAGCTGGGTCGCCGAGGGCCCCTGGCGCAGGTGTGACAGGACCGACCAGGCCTCCACGGTGGTGCGCCATGGCCGCTGCTGCTCGCAGCGCAGCTGGAGGCGGTCGGCGCTGGGCGGGGTGGTGAAGCGCAGGCCCACCACCGGGCCGTGGCCCATGGTCTCGACCTCCTGCAGCACCGGCAGGCCCCCCGACACCATGGGCTCGAGCACGCACAGCCGGTGGTCGGCGACACGCTGGCAGCTCGCCCCGTCGGGGGGCGGGCCGCTGACCGGGGCGTGCTCGATGACCACGGTGACCCCGAGGATACGCAGCAGCTCGGCGGCCTGGGCCTCGGGGAAGCGCCGGGCCACCGCCTCGAGCTCGGCGAGGGCCGCGCTGTCCCAGGCCCAGCTCCCGCCGACCATCGGCCGCCCGTGCAGCAACGCCGCTGCGCGGGCTGGGCCGCGGTCGCAGGTGCAGCGGTGGGGCAGCGCCGTGTGGCGCTCGTACAGGGGACCGTCGACGATGGCCTCGAGGCCGACGTAGACCTCGGGGATGGTGTGGCCGTGTCGGGGGTGGTCCGTCGGCGAGGGCGCCACCAGCAGCATGGGCACCAGGAGGATCACGACCAGGACGGGCCGGCCGATGGCTGGCAGCCGCGCCAGCTCCCGGCGCGTCAGGAGCGCGGCCGCCGCCAGGCCCAGCGCAGCCACCGGCAGCACACCCCAGCGCGCGCCGGGGAGCACTGGGTCCCAGCGGGCGTGCTGAGGCCCCACCAGCGCCAGCACCGCCAGCGCGGGCGGGATGAGGCTGACGAGGCCCACAGTCTGGCCGATGGCCGCCGCCAGCAGCGTGCGGCGGTCTCCCCAACGCCGGGCCGCCGCCAGGCCGGCGACCACGAGCAGCAGGATCAGGGCGTGCAGCCCCTGCTGCCAGCCCCAGTGGGCGCTGCCGGCCAGCAGCGCGGCGCCGAGCCCGGCCTGCCACGGTCGGCTGCGGGACAGCCCGCGCCCCAGCAGCAGCGCACCGGCGATGGGCACCCAGGCGTGCACCAGCCCCAGGGGCGTGCCCAGCCCCAGCAGGATCGGCGCCAGCCCCGCGGCCGCCCCCGCGATCCAGGTGGCGGGGCTCGGGCCCATCAGCTCAGCCGCGGCTCGATGGCCCACCCACGCGGTGGCGAAGATGCCGAGCAGGGCCAGCAGGGCATAGGCGCTGGCTGGGTCGAGACCTGCGAGGGGCCAGGCCAGCAGGGCCTGCCCGAGCAGCCAGTCGGCCTGGGCCACGCCGGGTCCCACGGGCCAGCCCAGCCAGGCCTCCCCCCAGGCCTGCTGGCCGGTCACGACGCGCTGCAGCTGCTCGATGGCCAGCAGCTCCCCCAGGGCGGTGGGGTCCTGGGTGGCGAAGCCGGGCTCGAGCAGCAGGTGCCGCGCCGCGACCAGCACCGCCAGCCCCAGCACGATCAGGGCCGCCAGCTCCCGGCGCAGGGTCGAGCCCACGCTAGAGCGACTTCAACGGGGGCCCGTCGTATGCGGGCTCTTCGTCCTCGAGGGGCGGGGCCGGGATGCGGGCGAAGATCAGGTTGTCGTCCTTCACGTCCACCGCGATGGTGTCCCGGGCCCCGAAGTCTCCGGCCACGATGGCCCGCGACATGGGGTTCATGCAGTACTGCTGCAGGGCGCGCTTGAGGGGCCGGGCGCCGTAGAGGGGATCGAAGCCCGCGTCACACAGGGCCTTGCGGGCGGCATCCGAGATCTCGAGCTGCAGCTGGCGCGCGTCGAGCAGCTTGCGCACGTGGCGCAGCTGGATGGTGAGGATGCCGTCCATGTGCTCGTAGCGCAGGGCGTGGAAGGTGGTGATCTCGTCCACGCGGTTGAGGAACTCCGGCCGGAAGGTCTTGCGGAGCTCGTCCTGGACCATGGCGTCGATCTGTTCCTGGGGCAGGCCTTGCTCGGTGCCGGCCAGGATGTGCGGGGAGCCCACGTTCGAGGTCATGATCAGCACGACGTTCTTGAAGTCCACCGTGCGACCCTTGGAGTCGGTCAGGCGGCCGTCGTCCAGCACCTGCAGCAGCACGTTGAAGATGTCGCCGTGGGCCTTCTCGATCTCGTCGAAGAGCACCACGGAGTAGGGGCGCCGGCGCACGGCCTCGGTGAGCTGGCCGCCCTCGTCGTAGCCGACGTAGCCCGGAGGAGCGCCGATGAGCCGGGCGACGGTGTGCTTCTCCTGGTACTCGGACATGTCGATGCGGATCAGGTTCTTCTCGTCGTCGAAGAGGAACTCCGCCAGGGCCCGGGCCAGCTCGGTCTTGCCGACGCCGGTGGGGCCCAGGAAGATGAAGCTGCCGATGGGGCGGTTGGGGTCCTGCAGGCCGGCGCGGGCGCGACGGACCGCGTTGGCCACGGCCACCACGGCCTCTTCCTGGCCCACCAGGCGCTCGTGGATGCGCTGCTCCATCAGCAGCAGCTTGGCCTGCTCGCTCTCGACCAGCTTGGTGACGGGCACGCCGGTCCAGGCGCTGACCACCACGGCGATGTCGTCGTCGCTGACCTCCTCGCGCAGGATGGCGCCGTCCTTCTGCAGCTCGGCCAGGGTGGCCTGGCGCTCCTTGAGGGCCTCCTGCACCCCGGGCAGTTCGCCGTAGAAGACCTGGCTGGCGCGCTCGTAGTCCGCGTTGCGCTGGGCGGTCTCGCCTTCGTGGCGCAGCTGATCGAGGCGCTCCTTGAGCTCGCTGATGGCCTCGAGGGCCGCGCGCTCCTGCTCCCAGCGCAGGCGCAGCTCGCGGGCCTCTTCCTGCTTGTCGGCGATCTCGCTCTCGATCTGCTTGGCGCGCTGCTTGGCGTTGTCGTCGTCCTTCTCGCGGTTCAGCGCCTGGAGCTCCACCTGCATGGTGGCGATGTGGCGCTCGAGGGTGTCGATGGGCTGGGGGATCGACTCGATCTCCATGCGCACCCGGGAGGCGGCCTCGTCCACCAGGTCGATGGCCTTGTCGGGCTGGTGGCGATCGGCGATGTAGCGGTCGGACAGGGTGGCGGCGGCGACGATGGCGTCGTCGGTGATGCGGATGCCGTGGTGGGTCTCGTAGCGCTCCTTGATGCCGCGCAGGATGCGCACGGTGTCGGTGACCGTGGGCTCCTCGATCATCACGGGCTGGAAGCGTCGCTCGAGGGCTTTGTCCTTCTCGAGGTGCTTGCGGTACTCGTCCACGGTGGTGGCGCCGATGCAGCGCAGCTCGCCGCGAGCCAGGGCCGGCTTGATCATGTTGCCGGCGTCCATGGCCCCGCCGGAGCCGCCGGCGTTGACGATGGTGTGCAACTCGTCGATGAACAGGATGATGTTGCCCTGGGAGTTCTCGATCTCCTCGAGCACGGCCTTGAGGCGCTCCTCGAACTCTCCGCGGTACTTGGCGCCGGCGATGATGGCGGCCAGGTCGAGGGCCAGCAGGCGCTTGTTCTGCAGGGACTCGGGCACGTCGTTGGTGGCGATGCGCTGGGCGATACCTTCGACGATGGCGGTCTTGCCCACGCCGGGGTCGCCGATGAGCACGGGGTTGTTCTTGCTGCGGCGGGAGAGGACCTGCAGCGCGCGGCGGATCTCGGTGTCGCGGCCGATGATCGGGTCGAGCTTGTTCTCGCGGGCCTGCTGGGTCATGTCGCGGGTGTACTTGTCCAGGGCCTCGTACTGGCCCTCGGCGTCCTCGCCGGTGACCCCGCGGCCGCCGCGCACCGAGTGGATGGCCTCCAGCAGCCGCTGGCGGGTGACCCCGTAGTCGTGGAGCAGATCCCGGGGCTTGTCCTTGGCGTCCTCGATGCCCACCAGCAGCATCTCGGTGGCCACGTGGGTGTCGCCCAGCTCCCGGGACGCGGCGGTGGCGGCCTCGATCACCTGGTTGGCCTGGCGCGACAGCCGGGCCTTGGTCCCGCCGCTGACCTTGGACAGCTCGTCGAGCTGCTGCGCGGCGGCGCGGGTCAGGCCCATCACGTCGGCGCCGATGGTCTGCAGGATGCGGGGCGCGATGCCCTTGTCCTGGGTGAGCAGCACCGTGAGGAAGTGGTGGGGCCGGATCTCGGGATTCCCCATCTTGCCAGCGAGGTTCTGGGCGTCGTGGATGACCTCGCGGGCCTTCACCGTAAAGCGATCGAACTTCATGCCAACTCCTGAACGATTGCAATGAGCCGCCGTCCAATGAGCCTATCCGCTCAGCGGCTCCGGTACGCTCAGAAGCTAGGCACCCGCCCCGGATCGTCCAGCGGCGCCGTACTCGAGCTGCACAGGGAGAGCGCGGAGGACGCGGAGGCTTCCGCCTGCCGGGGCGCGGCGGCAGCCTCCGCGCTCTCCGCGTCCTCCCTGTGAGTCCTGGCTAGCGCGATCAGTTCCCGATGAGCGAGGCGACGTCCAGCAGCGGCTCGGGGTTGTTGCCGCCCTGGCCGGTGAAGCCGTCTTCCGCGGTCGCGAGCATGTCTGCCAGGACCTCGTCGGGGCTCAGCTCCGGGTACATGGCGATGTAGGCCGCGGCGGCGCCGGCCACATGGGGGGTGGCCATGGAGGTGCCGGAGAGCGCGGCGTAGTCGCCGTCGGGGTAGGTCGAGGTGATGGTCATGCCGGGGGCGGCGATGTCCACGGCGTCGCCGTAGTTGGAGAAGTAGGCGAAGCCGTTGTCGCCGCCGTAGGCGTCGTAGGCGGAGACGACGATGCCGACGTCGTAGCCGGCGGGGATGAAGCCCGCGGTGTCGGTGGCGTCGTTGCCCGCGGCGATGCAGACCACGATCCCGGCGTCGAGCACGGCCTGGATGGAGTCCTTCAGCATGGTGTTGCTGGCGGGGTCCCCCGCGCCGCCCAGGGACATGTTCACCACCCGGACGTCCTGCTGGGTCAGCACCCAGTCCAGGCCCGCGATGATGTTGCCGTAGGTGCCCGAGCCGTTGTCGTCCAGCACGCGCACGGCGTAGATGTCGATGCCGGGCGCCACGCCCGCGACGCCGTCGCCGCCGCCGTCGCCGCCGATGGTGCCCGCCACGTGGGTGCCGTGGCCGTGGCCGTCGTCGCCGCCGTTGTCGCTGCCGCCGGACTCGCCCACGGCGTCGTAGGAGCCCACGACGTTCAGGTCGGGGTGGTCGAGATCGACGCCGGTGTCGATGACCGCGACCCCGATGCCGGAGAAGTCCACCGAGGTGACCGCGCCGCCGATGCGCTCGACGCCTTCGGGTACTTCACCGTCGCCCAGCTCGGGATCCTCCCAGTCGGGGGGCGGGGCGTAGGAGTCCGGGTTGTCGATGACCACGTACTGGACCTCGTCCCACGAGGCGATCTCGTCGGCCACGCCGATGGGCAGATCGACCTGGAAGCCCTGGGTGGCCTGCTCGAAGATGTGGATCGGCTCGACCTCGAACACGTCGGCGATGTTGTTCACCGTGGTGACCACCTCGGCCGGCTCGCTGTCGAGGCGCACGAGGTAGGTGTCGAAGAGCAGGTCCTCGAGCTGCTCCTGGGTGCAGCCGGTGGTGGCGATCAGCAGCAGGGCGGACAGGGGAAGGGTGCGGGCCATGGGACTCCTCCAGAGGGGCGGCGGGACGGCGCGCCGTGCTGGAAGCATAGCGCCGCTTCGAGCCTCCGTGTAGACGGAGGCCCCACGCTGACGACGCTCGGCCGAAAAACTTCGACGCGGGCGGGCTAGCGGCCCTTGAGCTTCTTGCCCTTGATGCCCTTCTGGCCGGGGCCGACCTTGCGCAGGCCCGGACCGGGCAGGCGCTCGGGGGGCACCTTGGTCTTGGGGGTCTCTTCGGCCGCGAGCTCGGTCTTGGCGTACCAGCAGGAGATGGTCGTGGTGGCGTCCACCGCCGCCAGGGTCAGCTGCACGGCCTGGCCGCCGCCGTCGCTGTAGACCAGCTGCACGGACTCGGCGGTCTCGAAGCTGGCGGACTGCTCCCAGTTGGCCAGGGCGGTCTTGTACCAGGTGGCCACGGTGTCCATGGGGTCGGCGGTCTCGAGCACGTACATGGTGCCCTCTTCGCCTTCCTGGGCCAGGGTCATCTTCCCCGTGGCCTTGCCGTTGGGGTAGTTCAGCCACTCGGGCAGGTCGGAGATGTCGATCTCCTGGCCGATGTCCAGCTCGACGTCGCCTTCGGCGCCAGCCTCTTCGAGAGCCTTCTCGAAGACCTCCTCGGCCGCCTGTTCCTTGAGCTTGTCGCCGAAGCCGCAGGCCAGGGCCAGCAGGCCGGAGAGCAGGAGGACGGAGGCCAGCAGGCCGGATCGCTTGGTACGCATGTCGCGCTCCTTGGGGAGAGGTCCGGTCGGTCCCGGGGTTTCGCTGGGCTAGCCTATCAGCTCGCGGAAGGCCGTGACGAAGCGCTGGCTCTCTTCGCGCGTGCCGGGGCTCACGCGGATGGCCCAGGGCATCCCGTAGCCGCCCATGGGGCGGACGATGACGGCGCGCTTCTGCAGCTCGATGAAGAGCCACTTGGCGTCGGCCTGGGTGTCGATCAGCAGGAAGTTCGTCTGGCTGGGAGGGATGGTCACGGGCAGATCGGCGAGCTGCTCTCGAATCCAGGCCAGCTCGGTCTGGTTGTAGGCGCGGCTGCGCTCGATGTGCTCGTGGTCCGCCAGGGCGGCGATGGCGCCGACCTGGGAGGGGATGCTCATGTTGAACGGGAAGCGGCCCTGGTTGATGGAGGCGATCACCCGCGACGGTCCGACGGCGTAGCCGGCGCGGATGCCGGCGAGGCCGTGGGCCTTGGAGAAGGTGTACATGACCATCACGTCGCGCCCCCGAGCCAGCCAGGCTTCGGGATCGGGCATGTCGTCGGTGGTGCAGTAGGGGTGGTAGGCGGCGTCGTAGACCACCAACACGTCTTCGGGCACCTTCTCCATGAAGGCGTCGAACTGCGCGGCCGTGAACCAGGTGCCCGTGGGGTTGGTGGGATTGGCCAGGAAGATCATCTTGGTGCGCGGGGTGATCGCGGCGGCGATGGCGTCGAGGTCGTAGGTGTAGCCGTCGGACATCGGGACGGTGACGAGCTCGGCCCCGGCCTTCCAGGTGGTCAGGTAGTAGATGGCGAAGGTGCGCTCGGAGGTGAGGACCTCGTCGCCTTTCTCGAGCAGGCAGGTGCCGCACAGCTCGATGACCTCGACGGAGCCGGCCGCGGCGAAGATCATGTCCTCGCTGACGCCGTGGTGCCGGGCGGCTGCTTCCTTGAAGTAGTAGGAGTTGTCGTACGGGTACATGTGCAGCTTGTCGAGCACACCGCGGATGGCTTCGAGGGCCTTGGGGCTCGGCCCCAGCGGGTTCTCGTTGGAGGCCAGCTTGGCGATGGGTCCCTCGAGGCCCAGTTCGCGCTTGACCTCTTCGGGGGGCTTGCCTGCGACGTACGGGGTGAACTCGCGCAACGGCTGGCGGCGGTAGTCGCGGTCGGACATCTGCGCTCCTCCTTGTTCGGGGTGCTGCATCTATCACGACAGGGTGGCAAGGGAGCCTTGCTCCGGCACCTAGCCGTGGATAGGGAGCGCCCCGTCATGGTCAAGGCCCTCGGATACTCACAGACTCTCTTCGACCCGCAGAACCCGGGTCGGCTGTGCCGTGGTCGGGAGCGCTGGGTCGAAGGCTTCCCCATCGAGGCCTCCGGCAGCATGGAGCGCCTGGTCATCAGCGGGGCCGTCTTCTCCGACGACACCGCCCGGGACGCCAAGCGCGGCCTGCCCTTCGCGGGGATCAGCTGCGGGACCATCCTCGATCATCTCTTCCCCGAGCTCACCCTGCTGGCCTACTGCGAGCAAGGTCAGATCGGGTCCGTGCCCCCTGCGGCCGTGGCCATCGAACCCCACGTGCAGCCCCGCTACGGTGGCCGCCGCTTCGACCGCTGCGTGCGCTGGCGCGCCACGGTCTCCGGGCCCGAGGCCATCGACGCGCTGGTGGGCGAGCACCCCTCGGCCGCGGACGGCTTCCTGCCGTGGACCGGCGAGCTGACCCCCGAGCTCGAGGAAGCCCTCTTCCTGCTCACCGGCCACGGCGAGCGGCTGGGCCAGCCGGTGCGGCGCTTCCAGCCCTCGGCGCTGCCCCTGTTGCTCGAGCTGGTGCCCTGGATCGCGCTGGTCCACCTGGACAAGCACGCGCCGGCCCTGGGCATCTACAGCCGCGAGCCCCTCGGCCTGCTCGACGCCCTGGCCGAAGCCGGCCCCCGCTTCGAGACCCTGAGCGTGCCGTTCTCGATCCCGCCCATGCTGGCGCGCTGGGATCGGGCCCTGTACGAGCTGCGCCAGGTCTGGCCCCAGGACGTCGAGTTCCCGGTGCCGCCGGGCGAGAGTCGCCCTCCGGCCTACGAGCGTCCGGCCAAGGCCAAGGCCAAGGCGAAGGCCGAGCCCGAGAAGACCGAGGCTGCGGAAGAGTAGGGGCTCTGAGCTCGGTGGCCCTGGCGCCCCGCTCGGATGCCTAAAGCAGGTCGGCGCAGTAGCGGAGCTCCACGACCTGGGCGCCGGGCTGGCGTTCGCCGACCAGGGCCAGGGCGGACCGGGCGGCCTGGGTCAGGTCGGTGCCCAGCACCATCCACTCGGCGATCTCGTCGTCGTGGCGGACGGTGACCAGGTAGCCCTCGAGCACGTCGGCGGGGTCGTCGTCGGCGGGCTCGGGCAGATCCTCGACGGCGTCGGGCTGGTCCTCGAGGACCTCGTCGAGCTCGGGGGGGAGGTCGTCGTCGGCGGGGGTGGGCTCGGCCACGGGCGCGGGGGGCTCGGGCGCCGGTGCCTCGCCGGGCTCGACAACCAGCTCCACGGCGGGGGTGGGCTCGGGGGGCGCGGCGGCGGCGGGCTGGCGGCCCCTGGGGGCGGCGGGGATGCCGTAGCGCTTGCGGTAGCGCATCACGGCCTCGCGGGAGCAGCCGGCCAGCTCGGAGATGCGGCCGTCTGGGACCTCGCCCATCAGGTGGCGGAACTCGTCCAGCTTGGACTTGCGGAAGCGACGGGGCTTGCCGGCCCCAGCGGGCTTGGACTTCCCCGCGCTGCCCCGGCGGTAGGCCGGGATGTCGTTGTGGACCCGGAAGACGACCACGTAGCGGCGGTCGAGCCCGGCGAGCTTGGCGATCTCGCCGTCAGGCCGCTTGCCCATCAGGTCGCGGTAGGGCTCGAGGCGGTCCCTCGCGGCTTGGGAAAGGGGGGCGTACCGGGTCTTCTTGGGGGTGCTCATCCATCACCTCTGACAGTGCTGTGATCGTCCATCTGTGTATGGGCGATAACCCCCGACAAACCGCACAGCAAGGGGATCAGCGACTTGCGGTAGTGGCGGCCTTTGGTGTGATCCCGCGCCAGATGGCCTCGTCGATGAACAGCTGCACAGCGTCGGGGCTGAGCTTGCCGTCCTTGGCCTCCAGTTGGAGGATCCAGAGCCCCCGCTCGATGCTCATCGCGCTGCGGTAGGGGCGGTCTCCGGCGGTGAGGGCGTCGAACACGTCGCAGACGGCCATGAGCTTCGCGCCCATGGGGATCTGCTCGTCGGACAGGCCCACGGGGTAGCCGCTGCCGTCGAGGCGTTCGTGGTGGGCCACCGCGAGCTCCGGGATGCCCTGGAGGTTGGGTGTCCAGGGGATGTGATCCAGGAACTGCCGTGTGTGCTCCACGTGGGCGTTGATCTCCTGGCGCTCGTCGTCGGAGAGGGAGCCCTTGCGCATGGAGAGGCGCTCGAGGTCCCTCGGCAGCACCACGGGGGTGTTGTCGTCGATGAGGATCCACTCGGTGGCCGCCCGCTGGAGCATGGCCGCGTCGGGGCCTTCCATGCGGGCCCCGGGGCGGTTCATGCGGCGCAGGGCGCTCACGCCGGCCTTGACCTGCTGGAGCTGCTCGCTGAGCTGCTCGTCGTCGCCCAGCTGGAGGCGCAGCTGCATGGCGTACAGGCGGAAGCGTCCCTCGAGGATGTCCAGCTCCCAGGGGTAGAGCTTCTCGGCCTTGAGCAGGACCTCCTCGCGCACGCCGACCTTGCCGAAGTCGTGCAGCAGGGCGGCGTAGTGAAGCTCGGTGAGGTCTTCCTGGGTGAAGTGCACGCCGGTGAAGGCCGGGGCCTTGCTGGCGTTGACCGCGCGGGCCAGGGCGACGGTCAGCGCGGCGACCCGGTGGCTGTGACCACCGGTGGCCGGGTCTCGGGCTTCGATGCCGGTCACCGCGGCCTCGACGAAGCCGTCGAACAGGCGCCGGATGTCTTCGTAGAGGCGGTGGTTCTCGAGGGCGACCGCGGCCTGAGCGGCGATGGAGCGCACCAGGGCGACGTCGCGTCGGGAGAACTGCTCCACGTCGTCGAAGCTGCCCAGGGGCACCCCGAACTGGGGCTTGCGGTTGATCAGCGAGACCACCGCGATGACCCGGCCCTGGCGGTCGCGCATGGGCACGGTCAGCATGGTGCGGGTGCAGTAGCCGGAGCGCTGGTCGAACTCGGTGTTGAAGCCGTAGGGAGCGTCGGGGGGGAGGTCGTAGGCGTCGTCGATGACCTGGACCACCCCGTGGGAGGCGACGTAGCCCGCGAGGGAGCTGTCATCGATGGGCATGGTGTTGGCCACCAGCTCGAAGTCGACGGTGTCGTTCTGAGCGGCGCCGAAGTAGAGCTGCCCGTCGTCGGTGACCAGGTAGAGGCTGCCGCCGTCGGCCTTGACCACGCGCCGGGTCTGGAACAGCACCGCGTGCAGCAGGGCGTCGCGGTCCGGGATGGCCGAGAGGGCGTGGCCGATCTCGTTGAGGATCGTGACGGCTTCTTCTTCCTGGCGGACCTGGTGGGCGAGCTGCACCTGGCGGGCCAGGTTGCCCAGCGCCAGGGGGAGGCGGCGTTCGACCTGCTGGGGGTGGACGCTGTCGAAGAAGGCGGGGTCGGGGGACTCGGCGATCTCGATGACGTCGCCGTTGGCCACGGGGTTGCCCCGGGTGCTCGGCAGCGAGGCGGCGGGATCGACGCTGCGATCGAGCACCCACAGCAGCGGGGCGGCGTGGCCCTCGACGCGGGCGTCCTCGGGCAGCAGGCCCAGGCCTGCGGCCTCGACCAGCTCGGCGAGCTGGTCCCGGAGAGGCGAGCCCTGGGGCGCGACCGCGACGAGGACCGCGATGTCGGGGTTGAGGGCGGCCATGAGGGGCGTCTAGGTGAGGGCGAGGGTGGCGCGCACTGCGGCGGCGATGCCGAGCGCGATGTCGGCCAGCGGGGCGTCGAGCATGTAGGCCGGGGCGGTGACCAGCTTGTTCGCCGGGTCGACCAGGCAGTCGGTCACGGGGCGGACATGGTGTTCGGCGCCCAGGGCCTCGAGGGCTTGGGCGGTGCCGGGATCGTTGCCGATGGTGAGCTTGGGGCTGTGCTCGCCCAGGGCGCGGGCCAGCACGGCGGGGGCGATGCAGACCGCGCCGATGGGCTTGCCGAGGGCGTGGAAGCCCTGGACCACCCGCAGGACCTCGGGCTCGATGGAGCACTCGGGGCCGTCGAAGGCGAAGCTGGTGAGGTTCTTGGCGGCGCCGAAGCCGCCGGGGAAGAACAGGGCGTCGTAGGCGGCCGGGTCCACCGAGGACAGGGGCACGATGGCGCCGCGGGCGATGCGGGCGGACTCGACCAGGACCGAGCGGGTCTCGTCGGCGGGCTGGCCCGCGAGGTGGTCCACCACAGGGTGCTCGAGCTCGGGCGCGGCACACTGGACCTGCGCGCCTTCCTGGGAGAGGGTGAGCAGGGTGATCACCGCTTCGTGGATCTCGCTGCCGTCGAACACGCCGCAGCCCGAGAGGACGACCAGGACCTTGCTTGCCATGGTTGTAACTCCTGCCTGTGTGAGCCTGGGTCGGGGAACCCATCTCCCCTATCCCGCCGACGGGGTCGGGGGTGGGGCCCGCCCTCGGAAACCTGCTATAGTCTCCGTTCCCGCTGCTCGGGACTGGAGGCTACGCATGCGGTATCTCGCGCTGCTCTCTGTGCTGTCGATCGGGTGCTCCTGGGTGTCCGACGCCGATCTGGATTGTCAGCTCCAGCTGGTGGACGACGACGGCGATGGCTACCCCCTCAACGAGGTGGAGGCCGGCTACGAGGGCAACGATCGCTGCAGCCACCTGGTGGCTGTCGACTGTGACGATGGCGACGCGGCCATCTTCCCCGGCGCCGAGGACGCGTTCTACGACGGCATCGACGCCGACTGCGGCCTCGACGAGGACTTCGATCAGGACGGCGACGGCTACGTGCTCGACGAGTACGAGGGCGTGGTCACCGAGGGCGTCGACGGTTCCGGCACGCTGCCGGGCGGTGACTGCGACGACGACGCGGTCTCCATCTTCCCCGGCTCGAACGATCTCGCCTACGACGGCATCGACTCCGACTGCTCGGGCAACGACGACTACGATCAGGACGGCGACGGCTACGTGCCCGACGAGTTCGAGGGCCTGGCCACCACCTACGTCACCGGCTCCGGCGCGCTGCCCGGCGGCGACTGCGACGACGCCGACGCCTCGATCTACATGGGCGCCAAGGACAGCTGGTACGACGGCGTCGACTCCGACTGCATGGGCGACGACGACTACGATCAAGACGTCGATGGCCACCGCGACGCCGCCACCACCAAGGACGGCGACGACTGCGACGATCTGGACGACAGCTCCTACCCCGGTGCCCTCGAGGTCTTCGGTGACGGCACCGACCACGACTGCGACGGCGGCGCCGACACCTTCGGCTTCACCGATCTGGACTCCCTCTCCTGGGTCGCCCCCCAGAGCCTGATCTTCCGCGGCACGGACACCGAGGTCTTCCTGGGCGCCACCGCCGAGGAGTTCGTGGTGGGCGCGAACGCCTACTACGACTCGGCCATCGCGCTGGTGTTCGACGGCGACGATCCCGCCGCTGGATACAGCGACTACATCACCTGGGTCCGCAACTTCTCCGACCCGGCCCCCAACATCCTCACCCCGGGCTGCGACCTCTACCCCACCGACGAGGTGCTCTACGGCGGTGTCGGCATCGCCACGGGCAACACCCGTCAGCTGGTGGTGCGCTGGTGGGATCGCGACACCAGCGACGCCAACGCGGTCAACCCGCCGGTCACCGCGCCCTTGAGCTTCGACGACCTGACCCTGGCCATGGACGGCAACGGCAACATCCACGCCTTCGGCTGCACCGACACCGAAGACGATCAGTCGTTGGCCTACCTGTGGGCCGAGCCCGACACCATCGCCGGTGGCAACTACGACGACACCACCACCTACTCGACCCGCGCTCGCACCTGCGACCTGGACTTCTACGCCCCGTCCGGTGACGGCACCCTGATCCTCAGCGAGGTCAGCAGCGTGGATCTGGGCGACACCGGCGACACCGGCTTCGCCCCCACCGTGGAGCGCACCGATCTGCGGGTCTACAGCTTCTCCCTGCCCGCGGCGGGCGAGGGCATCACCCTGGTCGATGAGGCCAGCATCGCCGGCTACGATCCGGCCAGCGTCCAGGTCTTCGACGCAGCCCCGGACCGCTACCTGGTCCTGGCCGAGCCCGATGAGAACGCCATCTCGGTCGTGCGCATGACCGAGCTGTTCATGGTGCGGCCGGTCTGGCAGATCACCAACAGCTCCGGCGTGCTGACCGCCGCGTCCTCGGCCATGGCCCCCAGCGGCATGCTCTACATCCTGTCCAGCAACAACCTGGGCGAGCTGAGCCTGCACTACGGGCTGCCGGGCGTCACCCCGACCACCCAGCAGGTGGACTTCGAGGTGGACTTCGTGGTGGACGAGACCGCCGTGTGGGTGGACGCCACCGGCGGCTACCTCTACCTGGCGGCCAGCGGCTACGACCCCAGCATGGGGGTCGAGCGGGTGGCCATGGGCTACGCGGCCATCGCCGCGCCCACCAAGTAGCGCGGGCGCCTCCTACTCGACGCTGTAGTCGGGGCTGTCGAAGCCGCAGCTCCCGGCGTCGCCCCAGGTGGTGCCGCTGAGGCTCTCCTCGTAGAAGACCGACTCGAAGGCCGCGCTCCAGCACTCGGTGATGGTCGCCGACGTGCTGCCCAGGTCGCCGTCTGTGATCACGATGTCGGTGCGGCCCGAGCCGTCGGCGTGCCAGCGGCTGCGGGTGTACCAGGTCTCGTCGGTGCCGGTGCCCGACTCGGGGTTGATGTCGGCGATCACCACCAGGTCCATCTGGCCGTCGCCGTCGAAGGTCTGGTCGTAGACGTAGCTGGCATCCAGCTGGCCCGGCCCGAAGTCCACGAACTCCGCGGTGGCGCCCACGCCGTCGGTCCGGATGTCGTAGTCCACGCCGAACCAGCCCGTGGTCTGCTCGGTGGGATCGAGCTCGTTGATGGTGGTGAAGTCCACCTCGAAGCGGCCGGTGGAGACCTCGCGGGTGGCCCCCGGGTCCACCACGCCGGCGATGACCGTGGCGGCGTCGCTCTGCTCGCCGTCCCGCGGCCACTGGTCGAAGCCCCAGCTGTGCACGTCGCTGTCGGTGTCGTAGCTGACCCACAGCAGCGTCTCCACCGGGTCCAGGGCCGTGGACCACGGCCCCCAGGTGGCCTGGTTGCGGTCGCCATCGACGTAGCTGGGCCAGTAGTCGGTGGTGATGGTGTCCACCCAGAACAGGACCGAGGCGATCATCGTGTTGATGTTCTCGGTGGTCTCGGCGGTGAACAGGTACCACTCGGCCCAGTCGCCCTCGTCCTTGGCCAGGCCCTTGGCCGCGCTGTCGTCCATGGGCAGGTTCACCTGGATGCGCTCGTCCGGGAGCACATCGGTCAGGCCGTCGTTCTGGAAGCAGCCAGCGAGGCCGAGCAGCAGGGGGAGGGTGAGGGTGCGCATGGTGGAGCCTCCGGGATGTCTCTTAGACTAGCACCCTGTTGGACCCGCCGGCAGCCGAAGATCGAAACCTTCTGTGGCGCTAGATCTCGTAGATGGCGAAGCGTCCCTGCTCGAAGACCAGCGCGGCCTCGCGATCCAGGGCGTCCTCGAGCTGCTGCTCCGGGGTGTCGAACTGGGTGGCGAACTCCTCGTCGCTCAGGAACGGGTAGCTCTTGCGCAGCAGGTTGACGCGGCTGATGAGGGCGTGGGTGGCGCCCTGATCCCGCAGCGCCTGCAGGCTGTGGTCGCCGTGCAGGGCGACGAGGTGGCGGGTCGGGACGTGGTCCTCGACCGAGCCCAGCAGCCAGGGCCGCTCGATGAGGGCCGCTTGCCAGCTGTAGAGCAGGGCGATCCTGGTGTCGGCGGGGCTGTGGCCGTTGATCCAGCGGATGGCGGGCCAGGCGTCAACCGTGCGGGCGAGGTAGGCGTCCCGGTCCTCGAGGCCCAGGGCCACGGGGGCCCGGTCCACCGCGTCGCTCAGCACCGGCCGGAGGTTGCTCGGGAGCCCCACCAGCCAGCACAGGGCCGCCGCGGCCATCCCCCAGCGGGGCAGGCGGGCGAGCCCGGCGGCGGCGAGCAGCGCGGCCAGGGGGAGCAGCGGCAGCAGGTAGCGCAGCCACTGGGTGCCGAAGGACCACAGCAGCAGCCCGGCTGCGCAGACCGCCAGCAACGCGCGGGCGCGGCGATCGCGCCACGCCGCCCAGCAGGCCGCAGGGAGCAGGGCCAGGAAGGCGGGGCTCACGCGGCCCAGGAAGACCATGCTGTCGTGCTCGGCGTGGACCGTCAGGTTCCAGGGCAGCAGCAGGGTGTCCAGCCAGCCGTGGCCCATGCCGTAGCGCTCGGGGAACTGGAAGACGAAGGGGCCGGCGTCCTGCCAGCCGCTGAACGGGAACAGGGGGTGCAGGCCGTCGATCAGGTTGCGCAACCACCAGGGCGCCACCACCGCCACGGCCGCGAGGGCCGCCAGGGCCAGGTGGCCGGCGGTGCGGCCCTTGTGTTCGCTGGCCGATAGCTGCCGCCAGCAGAGCCAGGCGAACAGCGGTACCAGCGCCAGCGCCGCGGTGTACTTGATGGCCAGCGCCCCCCCGGCGGCCAGCGCGGCGCTCCGGAGTCGCCCCGCGAGCACCGCGTCGGCGGCCATGAGGACCAGCAGCGCGGTGGGCAGGTCGGCGTAGGCCAGGCCCATGGTGTCCAGCACGGAGGTGCTGCCCACCAGCAGCAGGGGAGCGGCGACGCCGGCGGCCGGCCCCCACCACGCCCGGGCTCGCTGCTGCACGCCCAGCAGCAGGCCCACGGCGAGCAGCAGGTGGAAGGCCCGCGGGGCCGCGAAGCCACCGAGGCCCACCAGCCAGGTGTAGGGCAGGTGCAGCGCCAGGGGGCGGCTGCCGTTGGGCATCCACGGGCCACCCAGCAGCGAGCTTTCCTCGAGCAGCCGGGCGGGCAGGGCGAGGTGGTAGTACAGCTCGTCGGTGTCGGCGATGGGGGAGAGCAGCGCGATGAGGGCGGGGGCGAGGATCACCAGGCCCCAGGCGATGGTCGAGGTGGACACCCGCGGGGGGTGGACGGCCGGTCGCAGCAGCCAGCCCGCGGCCAGCAGCACCAGCAAGGCGCCGCCCAGCCAGGGCGTGACCCCCAGTAGGGCCGCGGCGGGCCATGACACGAGCCCCCAGAGCACCAGGCCCGGGGGGGTGGACCAGAGCCTGCCGTGGGTTTGGTCGTGGCTGGGGGGCTGGAGGGGGGAGTGCTGGGGGGCCCGGGCGCGGGCGCGGGCGAGCGCCGCCACCACCGCCACCGCGACACCCCGCAGGGCGGGCCACAGGACCGCGAGGCTGCCGGTCTCGCTGGGCTCGAGCAGGGCGAACGCGGCCGCGATGGCCAGGGCCCACGCGGCCGCCAGCGTCGCCCCGACCAGGCGGGCGCGGCTCACGGGCTGGGCTCCTGGACGGGCTCGGCCGTGATCAGCCAGGGCATGTCGCCGTCGCGGACCAGCAGCCAGGGTCCCCAGCGGCTGGGCCAGCCCTGGTCGCCTTCGCCGGTCGCCTCGAGGCCGTCGGAGCAGCGCACGTCGATGTCTCCTGTGTCGCGTTCCTCCCAGCATGCCACGGAACCGTCGAGGCTCGGCCCAGCCCGGAAGCCGGTGTCGGCCCGGTGCAGCCAACGCAGCCCGCTGGCGCGCTCGTGGAGCCACAGTCCGTCGGCGTCCGTCCAGGCGATCCAACCGTCGCTGGCCACCACGTGGCGCTGATCCCCGGGGCGCGTCACGAAGGGCACGGGAGGGCCGGAGCGGGTGTCCCAGGCCCACAGATCCGTGCCGCTGATCTCCTGGTCCCGGCTGTCGGCCCAGTACACCACGCCGTCGTCGGTGGCCGGAGGGAACCAGGGCAGGGGCGCGGCGTCGCGCAGCATGGTGTTGGGTTCACCGCTCACGAAGCTGGCGATGCGGCCGTCGAGGGCCATGGCCACCCGGCGTCCGTCGGACACGGCTTGGCCGATGGGCTCGTCGCGTTGGCTCCAGGGGTCCGTGGGCCGCGGGCCGGGAAGGAGCCAGTGTCCGTGCTCACGGCCAGGGGCGAAGATCCCATGGCTTGACAAGGCCACGGTATCGGCGGCCGCGCTCAGCTCCACCCGCTGACCGGTCTCGATATGGATCGCCAGGTCCACCCGGCCCCCCGCGCCGCAGCCCACGACCCAGGGGCCGGCGAGGGCCGGGAAGCGGCGGTCTCGGCAGCGGTGGTGCAGCGCAGGCAGGGGCCGGCGGCTCGAGGCCCCGGGCTCGTCCAGCACGAGGGCGACGGGCTCCGGGTCGGCCACAGCCTCCAAGGCGGTCCAGGAGGGCAGGGGCTCGCCGTCGTCTGCGGGGCCCGGGGCGCAGGCCCCACACAGCAGCACCGCCGCGAAGCATCCCCTGGCGGGGGCCATCACGGCGGGCATTGCGGCTCGAGGCGTGGTGCTACTTGCTGGTGCTCTTGGTTTCCACACCGCAGCAGGTCACGATGTAGGTCACCGAGTCGGTGACGGTCTCGCCGGTGCAGTCGGTGACGGACAGCTCGAACTCGAACTCGTTCTCGACGCAGTCGAGCTCTTCGACTTCGATGTCGGACAGCACCACCGAGGTGGTCAGCGCGGTCGCGTCGTGGATGGTGGCGGAGCCTTCGACGACGGTCCACAGCACGGAGTAGGGGTCGCTGTCGGCGTCGGTGACCGAGGCGTCGGCACCCAGCTTGGTGGAGATGTCGTCGCAGTCTTCGCAGTCGTAGCCGTAGCCGGCGGCGGTGCAGGTGACATCGCCACCCTTGAAGTTCTGCTCGGAGCCGGCCTCGACCACCGGGGAGCTGTTGTAGGAGCGCTCGGTGATGGTCAGGGTGACCAGATCCGGGGAGGACCAGGACTCGCCGTCGAAGACGGCCACGGAGAGCACGTACTCGCCGGCCACGTCGGCCCAGAAGGTCGGGGTCTCCACGTCGCGGGCGCTGAAGTCATCGACGGTCGCGGCGGACTCGGCGGGCTTGGACTGCAGGTCCCAGTAGTACTCGAGTTCGTCGCCGTCGGGGTCCACCGAGCCGGTGCCGTCCAGCGAGATGTTGGAGCAGTCCATGGCCTCGATGTCTTCGCCGGCGTTGGCGGTGGGGGCGCCGTTCTCGCCGGTGACGGTGATGACCGCGGCGTCCGGCAGGGAGCCCACCAGGCCGTTGTCCACCTGGAGGTTGGCGATGAAGACGCCCTTGGCGTCGGGCACGAAGCTGGCGGTCGCGGAGGTCGCGCCGCTGATGTCGGAGGACGACAGCGCGGAGTCGTCGGGCAGGTCCACCAGGGTCCAGGTGTAGGTGAGGGGACGGCCCTGGGGGTCGTAGGAGTCGCTGCCGTCGAGGTTCGCGGTGTCGCCGATGGCCAGCACCAGATCGTCACCAGCGTCGGCGACGGGCATGGACTCGGGCTCTTCGGCCACGACCACCACGTAGTCCGGCGCGGAGTTGGCGCCGTGGGAGTCCTGCACGAACAGCTCGATGACGTAGGTGCCGATCACGTCCGGGGTGAACTGGGTGGTCACCGCGGTGGAGTCGTGGTTGCGCGCGAAGGGAGCCTCGCGCTCTTCGAGCGTGGAGCCATCGGGCAGGTGCTCGAAGGACCAGTGGTAGGTGATCACGTCGCCGTCGGGATCGTAGGAGCTGTGGGCGTCGAGCTCCACCGCCTGGTCGGCGGGCTGGCTGACGTCCGAGCCCGCGTTGGCGATCGGCGCGTTGTTCACCACCTCGGGGGAGGTGTCGTCCTTGGGGTCGGCGTCGCAGATACCACCCAGCAGGATGGGGGCGATCAGGAGGGCGGCGACGGGGATGAGGCGGCGCATGGCGTGTCCCGGGCGGGAGTGTGGTGGGCCTTCCAGCGGCGAGCGCTAGTAGGTGGCCTCACAGGTAAAGGTCAGGTTGACGGTGTCGGTGTCGCTGTACATGCAGTCGGCGGCCTCGAGGGTGATCTCCCAGGAGGTGGTGGTCGTGCCGCCGAGGGTGGCGGTGGACGCGGGGGTGGTGACCTGCGTGACGCTGTTGTACGGCGTGGCGAAGGTCAGCTCGCCCGAGTCTTCCGACCAGTAGTAGTTGATCTCGTCGCCGTCGGCGTCGGAGGACAGGGTGCCGTCGAGCTCGCCGGTCTCCGGCTCGCAGGGGTCGCACTCGTGCACGCCGTAGGAGACCAGGTCGCACTCGGTCTCGGACTCGAGGGTGACGTCCTCGCCGGCGTTGGCGGTGGGCGTGTTGTTCTCGGTGGCTTCCGGCACGATGTAGGTGACGACATCCGGCGCGGACCAGAAGTCACCGTCGAAGACGGAGAGCTGGAAGACGTAGGTGCCCAGCACGTCCCAGGTGAAGGTGGGGGTGGCGCTGGTGGGATCGTCGAAGGCCGGGTCGCCGGCGGGGCCGGTGTCGCCGGAGTCCAGGGAGCCGTCGGCGTGGGAGCCGGCGGGCACCTCGAGGACGTCCCAGAGGAACTCGAGATCGGCGCCCTCGGGGTCGTAGGAGCCGTAGCCGTTCAGCTCGATCTCGTTGTCGGCGCAAGGGGGCAGGGTGTCGGACATGCCCGCGTCGGCCACGGGGGCCTGGTTCTCGCTGGCCGCGGTGATCGTGCAATAGGCCGGGTCGGACCACTGCTCGCCGTCGGAGACCACGAGGCTGACCAGGAAGACGCCGGGGACGTCGGGGATGACGGTGGGCTCGGCGCCGTCGCCGTTGAAGACGTCGTCGCTCTCGAGGGAGGAGCCTTCGGGCCAGGAGCTGAGGGCCCAGCTGTACTCGATGGCGGCGCCTTCGGGGTCGTAGGAGCCGGAGCCGTCCAGGGCCGCGGCTTCGTCCACGTCGACTTCGACGTCGTCACCGCAGTCGGCGACCGGAGCCTGGTTGCCGCTGGTGACGTTGACGATCACGAGATCGGGCTGGGTGTCGTCCGCGCCGTCGTTCATGACCATCGACAGCACGTAGGTGCCGGTGGCGTCGGGGGTGAAGGTGGTCTGGCAGGCGGTGTCGGAGTTGTTGTCCGACAGCAGGGACTCGTCCAGGTCGGAGTCGACCGGCACGGACTCGAAGGTCCACACGTAGGTGTACTCCTGGCCGTCGCAGGCCTGGGAGAAGTCGGGCGCGCAGCCGTTGAGCGTCGCGGCGTCGCCGAAGGAGACCGCGAGGTCTTCGCCGGCGTTGGCGATGGGATCGCACTCCGGAGGAGCGGTGTCGTCGCCCGTCTGCTTGCAGTCAGCGGCGACCAAAGCCGGGAGGAGCAGCAGAGGCAGCAGCCTGGCTCGCGTGGACATGTCGTAACTCCCTTGTTCCTGGGCTGGCCTGGGGGGCCCGGCCGACTTCGGGATAGATCTATCCTGTCATGCCGACCACACTACGAGCTAACATGGAACCCGCAGCGTCGAGCCATTGTAAAAAGACTCACCCGATGGCGTCAACGAGATCGTTGTCAACTGGCATGTCGAAGTTCGCAACCGCTCTCCTGACCGCGCTGCTCGGGGGGTTTTCGGCCCTCTTTCCCGTAGTGACGCACGGCGCGATTCCTGATCGTTTTTCGTCCCTCGATCCCGATCCCGGGGGGCAGGGCTCGCTGGGGCTGCTGCTGGAAATCGACCAGGACCTGATCCCGGCCTTCAGAGCCGGCCCCAGAGACCGCGTCTCGGCAGGGTTCCAGGGCCGCTGGATGGTGGCCGATCGGGTGCTCTTCGAGGCCCGCTGGCCGATGA
This sequence comes from uncultured Enterobacterales bacterium, assembly GCA_964481655.1. Classification (GTDB taxonomy): domain Bacteria; phylum Myxococcota_A; class UBA796; order UBA796; family JAFGLY01; genus CALDOK01. Next base: position 27,388 of record CAYZVO010000016.1, read on the forward strand.
TCATGGACCTCCACCCCGACGGCCATCGTGAGACCGGTCCCGGGGATCTCGAGCTCGGCACCACCCTGCGGCTCCCCATCGCCGAGGGGCTGCGGACGGCCGCCCGGGACGCCGGGCGCCAGGGCCCCTCCTTCGGGCTCGGCTGGCGGGTCAAGCTGCCCAACGCCGCCGACGAGGGAGAGCTGGGCAGCGACGAGACCGACGTCACCGTGCACGCCGTCGCTGCGGGGGATCTGGGCCCCCTCCGGGGCTGGGCGGGGGGTGGTCTGGCCATCCTGGGTGACCCCGGCAAGCTCGCTGCCCAGGACGACATCGTCTTCCTCCAGGCCGGCCTGGCCTGGTCCGCACCGGCGGAGCGCTCACCCTGGCTGCCGGCGCTGAGCGCCTCCGGCGGCGTGGCGCTGCCTTCGGCCGCCAACCCCACCCGGGCCGGCCTGGACGCGGGCCTGGCCTGGGGGCAGCGCTGGCGGGTGGCGCTCGGTGCAGGCGCGGGCCTCACCGCCGCCTCGCCGACGGCGCTCTTCTCGCTGGGGATCGAACATCGCTTCGGCCTGGACGCCCCGGGGAACGGGACGCAGGATCAGCGCTGAATTACATGGCGGGCGCACGCCACGGCCATCTCGCCCCTGGAGGGTCCATGGGTTTCCTCGACATCATCTTCGGTAGCCCCGCAAAGCAGCTCGAGCGGCAGTGCAAGCGGGTGCAGAACATCAACGCCCAGCCCGAAGACCGCGAGGCCGCGGCCCTCTTCCTGGCGGAGGACGGCACCGAGATGGCCATCTATGGGCTGCTCGGCCGCTTCGATGTCCGCATCGAGAACGCCATGAAGGACCGCAACGAGAAGGCCTTCATCTTCGAGCTGCTCGTGGCTCTGGGCGAGCCGGTGCTCGAGCCGGCCATCCTGTTCTGCAAGCGGTGCAAGAACATCGCCAACCCGCTGCGGCTCATCGAGGCCCTCGGGGGCACCGAGCCCCTGCTCGCCACCGCGCTGGGGATGCTGGACGAAGAGGCCGAGAAGGAAGACTACAAGCCGGACCGCAAGCGCCACCTGCTGGTGCTGCTGGCCGATCAGCGGGACGAGCGCATCCCGGACAGCGCCGCGCGTTTCCTCGATGACTTCGACGAGGGCGTGCGCTACGCCGCGGCCCAGGCGGTCATCTCTCAGGAGACCGAGCAGGCCTCCGACAAGCTCCTGGCGACCCTGGCCAACCCCACCGAAGAGTCCAACCGCCTGCGGGTGCGCATCGCCGAGGTCGTGGCGGCGCGGCGCTGGCCCCTGGACCCCCACGTCCAGGCCCTGACCGACAACCCGCCCCACGGCTTCGCCGTCAAGGGCCGCTACCTGGTGTCGGCTTAGTCCCCCGACCCATGCGCGTCCTCCTGCTGCGCCCGCCCCGTCGGGATCGGGCGGACGTCAGCCTCGCGGTGCCGCCGCTGGGGCTCGCCTACCTGGCGGGGGCCCTGCGGCGAGCCGGCCACGAGGTGAGCATCCTCGACGCCCGCGCCGATGGCGTGGGCTGGCGTCGCCTCGGGGCGCGCGTCGCCGCTGCAGAGCCAGAGCTGGTGGGCATCACCGCCGCCACCCCCGTGGCCGATCTGGCCGCCAGGGCCGCGGATCTGGCCCGCCCCCACTGCCGCTGGCTGGTGCTCGGTGGCCCGCATCCCACCGCCGTGGGCGAGGCGGCCCTGCGGGCGATGCCGGCGCTGGACGCCACCGTCGAAGGCGAGGCGGAGATCAGCGGCCCGGCCCTCGTGGCGTGGCTGGCCCAGGGGGCACGCGGTGAGCCTCCCCCGGGTGTGCGGGCCCACGGACGGGCGTTCCGCCCGGCGCCCCACCTGACCGATCTCGACGCCCTGCCCGCGCCGGCGCGGGATCTGCTGCCCCACCGCGGCTACCACCACCTGCTGGCCACCCGACGGCCCATGGCCACCATGCTCACCAGCCGAGGCTGTCCCCACGGGTGCACCTTCTGCGATCGGGCGGTGGGCGGCCACCGCTGGCGGGCCCGGAGCGCGGAGCACGTCCTGGACGAGCTGACCGGGCTCGCCAGCGACGGCGTGCGCTTCGTGCACCTGTACGACGACAACTTCACCCACGATCGCCAGCGGGTCGTCGACATCTGCCGCGGCATCCTCCGGCGCGGGCTGGACCTGCGCTGGAACTGCGAGGCCCGGGTCGACGGCGTGGACGCCGAGCTGCTCGGCCTGATGCGCCGCGCCGGCTGCGCGCTGGTGGCCTTCGGTGTGGAGAGCGGGTGGGAGCCCACCCTGCAGGCCCTGGGCAAGGGCTTCGATCGAGCTGCGGTGGAGCGCGCCTTCCGCATGGCCCGGGCCGCGGGCCTGGGGACCCTGGCCTACGTGATCCTCGGCTCCCCTGGCGAGGGCCACGCCCAGCTGGACGCGACCCTGCGCTTCTGTCGTCACATCGGCGCCGACTTCGCCCAGTTCTCGACCTTGAGCGCCCTGCCGGGCTCCCAGCTGGCGGCGCGGGCGGGGGACGGGGCCGACGTGCGCTCCTTCGTCGACGCCGACCTGGACCGGGCCGTGCTCACGGATCTCGAGCCCGCCGAGCTGTCCCGCTGGCTGCGCCGGGCCTGGGCGGGCCACTACCTGCGCCCGCTGCCCATGGCGCGGCTCGGCGCCGCGGCGCTGATGAGCGGCGCCTGGCGAGAGTCACCCAGGCTGGTGGGAGCCGCCGCCGCGTGGTGGTTCAGAAGGTGAGCTGACGCTGGCGCTCTTCGATGAGCTCGCGCTCGGGGAAGGCCGGGTCGACCTCGAGGACGTTGTGGTAGTGGTGCAGGGCGCGCTGGGGGTCGCGGCGGGCGCCGTAGTAGATGTTGCCCAGGGCGAAGTGGGCCTGGGTGTTGTCCGGGCAGTAGGTCAGCGTGGTGCGGAACTCCGCGATGGCGTCTTCCCACTTGCGCTGCCGGTAGTAGAGCCAGCCGAGGTTGTTGTGGGCCTTGCAGTAGGTGGGGTGGCGGCGCAGGGTGTCCAGCCAGACGCGCCGGGCGTCGGCGGCCCGGCCCTGCTCCGCCAGGGCGATGCCCATGTTGTTCCAGGCGTCCAGGAACATCTCGTCCAGCTCCACCGCGCGCCGGTAGGCCTCGACGGAGACGTCGAAGGCCCCCGTGAAGCGCAGGGCGTCGCCGTAGCCGTACCAGGCCTCGGCGGAGTCGGGGTTCTTCGAGGTGGCGTCCTGCCACAGGGCGACCTCGTCCTCCCAGGCCTGGTTGCGCAGGTGGGTGGCGGTGCCCAGGGTGAGCACCGCGACGGCCGCGGCGAGCACGGCGGGCTTGGGGAAGCGGGCGGCGAGGGGGCGCAGGGCCAGGACCAGCCCGAAGCACAGGGCCCAGCCCGGCAGGTAGGCCCGATGCTCGGCCATGGTCTCCTTGAGGGGCACCACGCTCGATGAGGGCGCGAGGATCACCAGGAACCAGGCCAGGCAGAGCGCGAGCCATGGGCGGCGGCGCCACTGCCAGGCGGCGATGCCCCCGATCGCCAGCAGCAGGGCGAGGGCGGCGACCACGCCGGGATCCGCGAAGCCCTCGGCCGCGGGGTGGTCGTGGAAGACGCTCTGTCCCACGGGCAGCAGCCACAGCTGCAGGTAGCGCACCACCACCTCGGCCTCGGTGGCCAGCTGCACCCCCAGGGGCCGGAGCCACAGATCCGTGGTGAAGACCCCGTACATCAGCTTGCGGGCCACCGCGCCCGCCGCCAGGACGGCCCAGAAGGGCGCCAGCCCCAGCCAACCCCGGCGGCCCATGGGGCGCTCGCCTGGCAGGAGCAGCTCGATGAGGAGCAGGGTGACGGGGATGGTGGCCGCGACCTCCTTGGTGGCCGCCGCGAGCAGGAAGGCGATGAGGGCCACCAGCAGCTGGAAGACGTCGCCCGCCCGGCGCCAGCGCAGCCAGCCGAGGACCGCGCCCAGGTACAGGGCGGCGCAGAGGGACTCGGAGCGGCCGGTGATGTAGGTGACCGCCTCGGTGGTCATCGGGTGCACGGCCCAGAGCGCGGCGGCGGCCAGGGCCGGCAGCATGGGCCGCGGCAGGCGCATCCGCCGGCAGAGCTCTTCCCCCAGGAGGAACACCAGGCCGGCGTTCAGGGCGTGGATCAGCACGTTGACCAGGTGGTAGCCGAAGGGCTCGAGCCCCCACAGGCGCCAGTCCAGGGCCCAGCTGAGGATCACCAGGGGGCGGCTCGCGTTGTAGCCGACCACCGCGTGCCATTGCTCGAGGGTGCGGATGGTGCGGTTGCCGACCACCTCGACCTTGTCGTCGTAGGTGAAGGCTCCGTCCAGGCCGTTGGCCCAGGCCAGGCCGACCAGCAAGGCCAGCAGGCCGAAGCCCAGCCAGCGGGCGGTGTGGCGCGGCGCGCCGCTCACCGGGCGCCCCCGGCTTCCACCAGGACCTGCTCGTACATGCTCTTGTGCATGGCGGCGACCCGGGGCCAGTCGAAGTGGTCGCGGATGTAGGAGCGGCCCCGCTCCACCATGGCCGAGGCCTGGTCGCGATCCTCGATCAGCTCACCGATGCGGGCGCGCAGGGCGTCGACGTCGCCGTGGCGGACCAGCAGCCCGGCGCCAGCGCCCTGGATGAGCTCGCCGCAGCCGCAGTCGTCCCCCACCACGGCGGGGGTGCCGGAGAGCAGGCCCTCGAAGGGCACCAGGCCGAAGACCTCGGCGGTGCTGGGGTAGACGAGCACGTCGGCGTCCACCAGCAGCTGGATGCGCTCTTCGCCCTCGAGCAGGCCGACGAAGTGCACGGGGGCGGCGGGGTCGGCCACGGCCCGGGCCAGCTTGCCGCCGCCCATGTCGTTGCCGCCCACCACCAGGGCGGCGCCGGCCGGGGAGTCGCTGTTGAAGGCCGAGACCAGGTGCTCGACGCCCTTTCGCGGGGACAGCTGCCCCAGGTAGACCACCATGGGCCGCTCGGGGTCGATGCCCAGGCGGCGGCGGAACAGGCCCCGCGGGGGGAGGGGATAGAACTCGCCCAGATCGAGGCCGTTGGGGATCTCCACCAGGCGGTCGTCGGGGATTCCGGCCTGCAGGTGCTGGCGCCGCTCGGCCTGGCTGACCACCACGCAGCGGGCGGCCCGCTGGGGGATGCGGCCGGAGACCAGCATGTCCCACAGCAGCTTGACCCGCTGCTTGCGCTCGTGTCGCAGCAGGGTGCCGTTGGCGGTGAGGACCGTGGGGATGAAGTGCTGGCGGGCGAGTCGGTCGGCGGCGTTGTTGAGCAGGTGGCGGTGGCCGTGGAGGTGGACCACGTCCGGCCGCGGCAGCCGGGCCAGCTGATCCTCGACCCCTCGGGGCAGGAAGAGCTGGTGGTCGTAGGCCAGGCGGTTGGACAGGTTGCGGCAGGTCAACACCCGCATGCCGTCCAGGGTGCGATCGGGCTTGACCGGGGCCCGGCTGCGGGCGTCCATGGCGTCGGTGGTCAGCACCGACACCTGCACCCCCTGCTCGCACAGGGCGCGGCCCAGGCCGTAGACGATCCGGGGGATGCCGCCGTAGGCCCAGGTGGGGGGGAAGTATGGGGTGACCTGCAGGACGTGCACGGCGTGCTCCGCGGGGCCGTGGGGCCCGTCACGCCCCTAGCGGGGGCGGGACAGCCAGTCAACCTGGCGTCAGGCGCGCCCGTGGACTGTTGACCCGCTCATGCGTGTCCATTAATGGCCGCCTGACCATCCGCCCGGCTCCACGGGCGTGCTGGCTCGTTCTGCTGGAGGAACGATGAGGACGGTCCTCGGACTCACCTGCGCTGCGCTGTTCGCACTGCTGGCCACCGGCTGCGGCCCCAACTGCCAGACCACCTGCGACAAGCTCTATGGCTCGACCGGTGATGACTGCGGCATCGCCCGTCCCAACACCTCCGAGAGCGACCTCAAGTCCACCTGCATGAAGGCCTGCGGGGAAGCCCTCAAGGTGCCCGGCGAGCTGGAAGGCTACGACCCGGACGAGCGCCAGGGCTCCTCTGCAAGCGTCGAGATCACCAACGACAAGCAGGCCGCCGTGTGGATGGACTGCATCGCGGAGACCGCCTGTGAAGACCTCGAGAAGGGCTACTGCGCTCCTGTCTGGTAGCGCCGCGCTGCTTCTGCTGACCCTCGCGGGGGGCTGCACGCCCACCTGCAAGGAAGTCTGCGTGAAGCTGCTGGAGTGCGACGACGTCGAGTCGCCGCGGGTCTCCGAGTGGGAGTGCCGCGACGCCTGCGAGCGCGAAGAGAACCTCTACGAAGAGTGGGAGGATCTCCAGGTCCTCGAGCTGCACTACGACCAGCGCGACTGCATCATGGACAAGGAGTGTGGCGAGATCGCCGACGGCGCTTGCTACGACGAGGAGCTGTACCTCTTCTGAAGCTATCAGCTGACAGCTGATGGCTGACAGCTGCCGCGCTCTGCGCGGCTACCAGCGATCGCCGCCTGCGCCGAAGAAGTTCGGGCCGCCCTGGTCGGCGACGTGCTCGCCGTAGGAGCGGATGTCGTCGTTGGCGACGAAGTAGGTGGCGTGCTCGCCGTAGCGGCGGGAGAAGTAGACCTTGCCCTCGAGGCCGGTGGAGAAGCGGAAGTCCATGCCGGCGAGGTTCTCGTCGTGCTGCGCGGTGAGCAGGTGGCTGCACACGGGGCAGTGGAACTCCACCAGGTCGCCCTGCTTCAGGGGAAGCTCGTCGGCGATGATGGCCTGGTAGTTGCCGGGCTGCGGGGAGAGCAGCACGAGCCCGCGCTGGTCGTGGCGGTAGGCCGCCAGGATGATCTTGACGTTGGGGTTCAGCACCGCGCGGCACTTGGGGCAGTAGTAGATACGCTTCATGGGGGGTGGTTCCTCGAGCCTCGGGGGGTCGTGGGGAGAGGCTCGAAGTGTATCGAACGGCTCCGCGCAACGCCAGAGCCAACGCCCGGTCCCGGGGCTCACTCCACCGGGATGCGCTCGATGGAGACCACCGCGCCGCCCTCGTCGGTGTAGCGGACCGTGGTGCGCATGGGGCGCTCCGCCAGCCACCAGGGGGCGCTGGGGCGCATCTCGACCACGGGGCCCTCGCGGGTCCACCAGCTCTCGATGGTGCCGGTGCCGTGGGCCGCCTGGCCGTTGACGTCGAGCACGAAGGTGCTGGTGGCCTTGCCCTCGAAGCGGCGGCGCAGATCCGGCAGGGCGCGGTCCAGGCGCAGGCGCAGGATGGGCTCGTCGTGCTCGGCCTGCAGGACCTCGCCCCTGGCCAGCTCGCGCACCTCGCCGCCGTTGACGGCCTGGGTGACGGGCAGGTCGTAGCGGAGCGTGACGATGGGATCCTCCCGGGCGACCCAGCGCCCGTCGTCGCTCCACTGCTCGAGGCTCCGGGTGGGCCAGTCGACCCCGGGAGCGGGGCGCTCGAGGGCGAAGCCCTGCTCGGCCGGGCGCTGCTCGAACGACGCGACGGCGAAGCCGGCCTGGACCTGATCGAGCACGAACTTCATGCTGTAGATGCCGAGCACCTTCTCGATGCGGCGCTCCTGGCCGCCGATGAGCAGCTCGACCTCGCCGCCGTGCTGCTGGCCGGCCAGGTCGAGCACGGCGGCCACGGCCTGGCGGCTGTGCTCCATGGTGCTGCCGTTGCGCTTGCCAGGGGGCTTCTGGGGGCGCGCGCCCCGGTAGCTCAGCTCCACGGCCTGGCCCTTGGGGGTCTGGGTGGTCATGCGCAGGTCGACCCGGGCGTCGTCGCTGTGGTCCTGGACGACCACGGGCGCGGCGGTGCGGGGCACGGGGATCTCCGGCAGCCAGGACTCGATGTCATCGAGCTCGGCCACCACGTTCTGGTCGCCGTCAGCGTCGGCGTCCTTGGCGATCCACAGGGAGCGGCCGGGCACGTCGATGCGGGCGTACTCGTGCATGGTCCAGTCCGGGTGGTCGCTGACCAGCACGATGTCGATGGCGTAGTGCAGGCCCCACAGCTGCACCGGCAGCACCGGGTACTCCACCTGGGGGCCGGTGGTGTAGCGCACCCGCGACGGCACGGCGGCCTCGGCGAACGCGGCCTGTTCTTTCTCGGACAGGGCGGGACCTTCGGGCAGCAGGCGCTTCACCGAGGCGCAGGCGGTGAGCAGGACGGGGAGGGTGAGGGTGCAGAGGCGGTGGAGGCGCATGGGGTCTCGCGGAGAGGGGGTGCCTGCGCTACTCCTATCCCATGATCGTCTTCGCCCATGGACTGGAAGGGAGCCCTGGTGGGACCAAGGCTCAGCTGCTGCGTCGGCTGGAGCCGCGCCTGGTGTGCCCGGATCTGCGGGGGGTGCCTTTGCAGGGGCGCTACGACGCCATCGATGAGCTGACCCGCGGGCGGCGGGGCCTGGTGCTGGTGGGGTCCAGCTATGGCGGGCTGGTGGCGGCGCTGCTGGTCCAGGCCCACCCCGAACGCTTCGCCGGGGTGGTGCTCTGCGCGCCCGCCCTGGGTTGGGTGGAGGCCCCACACACGGAGCCTGGCAGCCTGATGGCGCCCTCGGGTGTGGAAGTCGACCTCATCCACGGCCTGCAGGACACCATCTGCCCCATCGAGCACAGCCGCGCCTACGCCGCCCGGTCAGGCCCGCAGGTGACCCTGCACGAGGTCGAGGACGATCACCCGCTGCGGGGCTCCCTCGCGCTGCTCGAAGGCCTCGTCCTCGCCCACGCCGCAGAGGGCTGATCGCGCCGTCCAACACGGCCTGGAGACCCCCCTGATCCGCGCGTTGACCCCGCGCTCTGGCCGCGGCTATACTGCTCGGGAGCGAGGCGCAGCCAGGTTCGGCGACGGTCGAAGTACAACCTCTGATATCGCGCATTCGCGGCACCCTTCCGGCCCCCGCCCGGAGTCACGCCCATGACCCTCCACACCCTCCGCACCACCTGCGCCCTCGGCGCGGCCCTGTCGATGGCCGCCCCTGTGATGTCGGGCTGCCAACCCACCGACACCGGCCCAGAAGACGACGGCCCCAGCTCCAATGTGCTCACCCTCGACCCCGCGGTCGGTGGGCTGGGCACCTCGCTGGATGTCCGCCTCGCGGCCTCCTGGTCCGCCTTCGACTTCGAGGGCTCCGCGTTGGACTTCGGCGACGGCATCACCGTCGACGAGCTGCTGGTGCTGGACGCCTGGAACATCGACGCGGCCATCACCATCGCCGACGACGCCGTCCTCGGCGCCAGGGACGTGGAGATCGAGTCGGCGGGCTACACCCGCACCCTCGAGGAAGGCTTCACGGTCATCGAGGAGTCCTTCACCATCTCCCCCGATGTCGGGATGCTGGGCGAGACCCTCGAGGTCGAGTTCGTGGGGCAGAACACGGCCTGGGAAGGCGGCGTGACCTGGCCGTCCCTCGGCGACGGCGTCTCCATCATGGACTTCACCGTCATCACCGATCAGCTCGCCCTCGCCTCGGTCAGCGTCGCCGGTGACACCTACGCGGGGCCCCGGGACGTGCTGATGGAGACCGGCTCCGATGTGGTCGTGCTCTACGACGGCTTCCAGGTGGACCGGGCCGGCCTGGCGGCCGCCTGGGATCCCGCCGTCATCGACCAGGGCGAGACCGTGGACTTCGAGATCGAGGCCCGGGGCACCAACTTCGTCGATGGCGAGACCGAGCTGTTCGTGCTCGACGCCGGTGACGACGCCAACGACTACGCCATCGACCGCCTGGTGGTGCAGGACGCCACCCACCTCTACGGCGAGATCACCCTGTCCAACGCCGCCCGCCTCGGCTTCCGCGACGTGCTGGTGAGCACCGGCGACGAGGGCGTGGTCATCCCCGACGCCTTCGAGGTGATGGAGGGAGAGCTCGACCTGTCCGAGGTCGCCGTCTACATGGCCTTCAACATCACCCGGGGCATCGACAACTCCTCCTGCCAGGTCGCCGAGAGCGTCTTCGCGATGGTCTGGTACTACATCCCCCTCGATCCCCCCTGCGGCGGCGGCGGCTCCATGGGCTCGGGGCCCCAGCCCTACGACATCAACGGCGTGTTCGAGAACCCGCCGGCGGGCGAAGGCGGCGAAGAGGACTGCCCCACCCCCACCTCCGTGCGCGCCGGGGACTACGTCTGGTTCGAGAGCGACTACAACACCGTCACCCTCGACCGGGTCGAGGACACCACCAGCGGCATGGTCTACTACTACGGCTTCGATCTGACCGCCGAGGACTACGGGGCCGGGTACTGGTACGACCTGCACAACCAGGGGGAAGACGGCGGCCTGCCCGAGTACACCCTCGAAGAGGTCCAGCCCACCGTGCCCGCCGACTGGGAGCTGACCAGCCCCCAGCTGTGCCAGGACTACACCCACAACCGGGCCGAGGACTTCACCTACACCTGGACCCTCGCGGAGACCTACCCCGACGCGGTCTTCGTCACCGGGATCCCGGGGACCATCGAGGCCACGGGCAACGGCGGCTTCGTGGGCTGCGTCCCCTGGGACGACGGCGAGCACACCTACACCGCCTCCGAGCTGTCCCAGCTGGTGGCCGCGCCGGCCAACCCCTACTTCTACTCCGCCATCGAGGGCCCCGACTTCGGGCTGCCCGACAGCATCTACCAGAGCAACCCCACCGAGTCGTACATCTACCTCTCGGCCTACATGGTCCTGGAGTAGCCATGCGATTCGCCGCGCTCCCGTTGACGATGCTGCTGCTGGGCTGCACCCCCGAGCAGGAGTTCGTGGAGATCCCCATCGACGCCATCGCGGTCACCTCCGGTGACTACGACCGCATGGAGGCCCTGCTGCTGCGGCAGCTGGTCAACTACCAGCTCTACGAGGGCTTCATCGTCGGGGCCACCTACGACCCCGAGCTGGACCCCGAGATGATGGTCCTCGAGGTCGAGGGCTTGCTGGCCAGTCAGGACGAGCTGGAGAACTACGGCGCCGTGTTCGTGAACTCGGGCACCCGGGGCCTGGGCCGCTTCGTCTACAACGGCGTGGACGCTGACGACGGGCTGGTCTCGGACGCCGAGGTGATCGACAACGTCACCCGCTTCGTCTCCGGCGGCGGGGTGCTGGTGGTCAGCGACTGGGGCTACGACCTCGTCGAGGCCTGCTGGCCCGAGCTGATCACCTTCGTGGGCGACGAGGCGGTGCTGGACGACGCCCAGCGCGGTGTGCGCGGCTCCACCCAGGCGATGGTCCATCGCGAGGCCCTGGTCAACGATCTGGGCCAGAACGTGGTCTCCCTGGACTACGACTTCTCCCACTGGGCCGTGATCGAGTCGGTCGCCGACGAGGTCGAGGTGATCTTGAGCGGCGATGTGGCCTACCGGGCCGACGAGCTGTCCGGCGAGGCCGAGCTCGACGACGTCCCCCTGCTGGTGGCGTTCAACCACGGCGCCGGCCACGTCTACTTCTCCACCTTCCACTGGCATGTACAGAACGCCACGGTGGCCGACACCATCCTGTTCTCTGTGGTGGACGGACTGAACCCGGGCGGCGGCGAAGAGCTGGATACCGGGGATGGTGCGGGGGATACGGGTGCGTGAGGCGGGGCGCTGGTCTGCGCTGAGTTGCGATTCGGGAACGGGAACGGGAACGGGAGCGATGATGAGACGACTTCTCTTGGTTGCACCGCTGCTGGGGAGCTGTACTGAGTACAGCTACACCTCGGAGACCGCGGTGGACGTGTTCCAGCAGAACCGTCGCAATGTGGTCGACGTGCTGATGGTGGTGGACAACTCCGGGTCCATGATCGAAGAACAGGCCAAGCTGGCCAGCAACTTCCAGGCGTTCATCCAGGTCTTCAGCGACATCGACGTCGATTGGCAGATCGGGGTCATCACCACCGACATGACCACCGAGACCGACCAGGGCCGGCTGCACGGGGGCGACGACGAGATCGCCCTGGTCAACCGGGCGGGCCTGACCATCGATCGGGTGGCCTACGACCGCTCCTGGGGCATCGAGCCGGGCAAGGCCTGGCAGCTCGATCCCTCGGTCACCACCGCCGCGGGCAACGACGAGGCCTCGGCCTGGTGCGCGGCGGCGGATGTCTACGCGACCAGCGACACCGGCACCCCCGGTGCGGCCAACCACGCCTGCTCACGGGCGCCGGCGCCGGACACCGACGAGCCCGGTGAGACCGCCCTCCCCGGCGACACCGGCGGCGCGGGGCCCGGCCCCGACGAGGCCGGTGAGGTGCTGATCACCGAGTTCATGGCGGACCCGGTCGACGTGGAGGACAGCGCCGGCGAGTGGGTCGAGCTGACCAACTTCAGCGGCGAGGAGCTCGAGCTGTCCGGCTGTACCCTGCAGGACGACGACGCCAACAGCTGGACCCTGCCCGACGGGCTGATGCTCCCCGCGGGGGAGCGCGTGGTGCTGGCCCGCTCCGCCAGCGGCGGGGTGAGCGCCGACGCCGTCATCGACAGCGGCTTCACCCTCAACAACCACGACCTGCTCATCACCCCCGCCACCGACGCCCCGGACGAGGTCTTCGCCGAGAACGTGGCGGTGGGCACCACCGGCTCCGGCTGGGAGATGGGCTTCGAGGCCGCCCGCGCGGCCTTCCTCGAGCCGGTCTACAGCGAGGACAACGCCTCGTTCCTGAGGGACGACGCCAGCTTCTCCCTGATGTTCCTCTCGGACGAGGAAGACAGCTCCCCCTACGAGGTGGACGACTACCTGCGCTTCTTCACCGACCTCAAGGGCGAGCAGGCCTACCGCGACCACCGCATCTTCAACGTCAGCGCGGTGGTGGGCGCCACCCAGCCGGAGTTCGAGGGCGACCCCGCCTGCAGCTCCGAGCACGGCGACGCCAGCTACGGCTCCCGCTACATCAAGGCGGTGGAGCACACCGAGGGCGTGCTCGAGTCCATCTGCGAAGAGGACTTCTCCCCCATCGCGGCCAAGCTGGGCCTGACCGCCTCGGGCCTCGAGGTCGAGTTCGCCCTGTCCCAGTCCTGCGACGAGAACTCGCTGGTGGTGGGCCTGTACGAGAGCGACGACAACGACAGCCTCGTGCGCGAGCTGGTCAAGGACGTGGACTACTCCTACGTGGTCGAGCGCAACGCCATCCGCTTCGAGGACGAGCAGGTGCCCCCGGCCCAGTACTACATCGTGGCGGAGTACCGCGTGCTCGCGGTGGGGGCGTCGAACGCGGGGGATGACACGGGAGCGGAGTCGGAGGTGGCGCGATGAGCCTACAGCCTACAGCCCACAGCCTACAGCGGGTGCCGCTCGCGACGTTGGTGGTGTTCCTGGTGGCGATGTGCCTGGTGGTGATCGGCTGCGGCGAGCGGGCCGAGTGTTCCGAGGACTCGCCCTGTCCCTTCGGGGCGACCTGTCAGGAGGGCCAGTGTGTGAGCGCGCGCTGCGCCAACAGTGGCCAGTGCGGCATGGAGCAGCACTGCGAGCAGGGGGCCTGCGTGGCCGGCTGCGGCGAGGACGCCGACTGCTACCCCGGCGACGCCTGTGACGAGACCACCGGACAGTGCGTGAACGATCCCTGCACCGACCAGCACCGGGACTGCGCCTTCAAGGAGTTCTGCAACGGCGCCTCGGGTGAGTGCTACGAGGCCTCCGGCTACTACTGCCGCTCCTGCAACGACGACGACGACTGCGGGGCAGAAGGCAACCACTGCTACGGCGACTACTGCCTGGTGGGGTGCACCCGGGACGCCGACTGCCCGGCGGGATTCTACTGCTACGGCTTCGTCGACAACTCCGGAAACATCCAGTACTACCAGTGCTTCACGGTCTGCGACATGTACCAGGACTACCTGGGCCAGCGCGCGGCCTGCGACGTGCCGCCCCCCGAGGACCGGCTGCTGCCCATCGACCCGGGCGAGCGCGCCGGCGCCAGCGCCGAGGAAGGCTCACCATGAGGCCCGCCCCCAGCGTCGGGCTGGCCCTGCTCCTGCTGGGCTGCCCGCCCCCCGAGGACACCGGCACCCCCTTCGTGGCCGACGGCCCCGTGCTCGAGCACAGCCCCAGCGAGGACACCCTCGTCGAGGGTGAGAGCCTCGAGATCGCCGTCACCGCCAGCGACGACGACGGCGTCGCCGGGGTGCGGCTCTACCACCGGGACCTGGGCGACGACGCCTGGGACTGGACCGATCTCGAGCAGGGTGACGCCGGCTGGTCCACCACCCTCGAGCTCGATGACCCGGGCCTCGAGTACTACTTCAAGGGCACCGACAGCGGCGAGTACAGCGCCGTCTCCTACCTGCCCGCCGACGCCGGCAACGCCCCCTTCCAGATCGACGTGCTGGTGGCCGCCCAGGCCCTGCCGTTCAGCGAGAGCTTCGAGCTGGGCGACGGCCAGGACGAGCTGCGGGATCTGGGCTGGGTCTCCTACGAGGCCGAGTTCCCGGGCTACCCCTGGGAGATCACCGACAGCGCCGCCGACGGCACCACGTCGGTGCGCCACGCCGTGGGCAACGGCGACGCCAGCGACCAGATGGACGACTGGCTCATCGCGCCGGCCCTGGACTTCTCCACCATGGAGCGGATCCAGCTGTCCTGGTACGAGCTGGGCACCCAGACCGAGCTCGCCCAGCACGAGCTGCACCTCTCCACCGGCAGCCGCAACCCGGCCCACGGCGAGTTCGAGCTGGTGGAGACCCTGATGGCCCCCGGCGAGGACTGGGCGCGCTCCGCGGTGGTCGACCTGTCGGACTACGGCGGTGAGCGGGTGGTCTGGCTGGCCTGGCGCTACCAGGGCGCCGACGCCGACAGCTGGTCCATCGACATGGTGTCCGTGGACGCCCTGGCGCCGGACCTGAGCGCCGCGGTGGCCAGCGACCCCGAGACGGTCCACCCCGGCGACGAGGTCAAGCTCGAGCTCACGGTCGACAACGCCACCGAGGTCAGCGCCACCGACGTGATCATCGATCTGTACGTGGACATGGGCGAGGGCGGCGTGCACGAGGACAGCGTCGAGCTGGGCGACGTGCCCGGCGGCGGCGCGTCCGTGGGCCAGCTGTTCTTCGATCTGGCCGAGACCCTGCCCGACAACAGCCGGCTGCCCTACGAGATCACCCTGACCAGCGGCGAGCACAGCTGGACCCAGGACTTCGAGCTGCAGCTGGGCTACCCGTCCAGCGCCGTGGTGGACTTCACCCTCGACGAGACCGCCGTCATCGAGATCTCCGTCGGTGTGGGCGATCCCGACGATCCCTTCCTCGAGCACGCCGTGCTCACCGCCACGGAGCCCGCGGGCGAAGGCACGGTCGAGCTGGACATCACCGACGACTACGATCTGCTCCCCCCGGCTCCGGGCGACGACCGCTGGTTCGCCCGGGTGACCGCCAACACCACGGGGAGCGTGGACGCCTTCAGGATCGGCTTCGGCGGCGACGAGTACGAAGCCACGGTGCTGCCGACCCTCGAAGAGGGCGTCGAGCAGGTGGTCTACCTGCCCGAGCCCCCTGATCCGGTGGTGCAGACCCTGGTCACCACCCCGGCCACCGTGCAGCCGGGCGACCTCGGCGTCACCTTCTCCACCCTGACCCTCTACAACCAGGGCGACGCCTCCAGCGGGCCGCTGCTGGCCAGCCTCACCAGCTCGGACCCGGCGGTCACCATCCTCGACGGCGGGCCCCTGCTGGTCTCGGCCGACGCATGGATCGCCAGCGAGACCAGCACCCTGGTCAACGCCTTCGCCTTCGACGTGAGCGCGGACAAGCTGGACAGCCAGCCGGTGATCTTCGAGCTGACCCTCGAGGACGAGATCGAGCAGTTCGAGCTCGAGCTCGAGGTGGCCGTGCCCTGGCCGGTGCTCCGCATCGTGCGGGTGCAGGTCGAGGACGACGACAACGACGACGGCATCCTCGACCCCGGTGAGACCGCCACCCTCGAGATCGAGGTGGCCAACACCGGCGATCAGGACACCGACGGCATCGCCCGCGGCACCCTCGCGGTCCTGCCCAGCTCCACCGCGTCCGCCACGGTCCTGAGCGAGGAAGAGAGCTTTGGCCAGATCGAGGCCGGGGACTCCCGCTCAGAGGACTTCGACATCGTCGTCACCGCGGGCGCCGCCGGCGACGTGCTGGCCCTCGAGGTCGAGGTCTCCGACGGCACCGCCACCTTCACGCCCTCCTTCGAGTTCGTGCTGGGCGAGCCCCCCTGGCTGGCGGCCGCCGCGGTGGACGACGAGGTCGGTGACGTGCTCGATGGCTACGCCTTCGACTGGGTCAACGCCTGGTACCGGGTGCACGAGGGCATGTTCCAGCTGCGCTGCGAGGCCACCTCGACCGTCGACCCCAGCACCGTGTTCATCGAGGGCTGGGGCAACTCGTCGGGTTCGGGCTTCGTGCTCTACCAGCTGGTGATCGCTGGCGGCGCTGCCGATCTGCTCGGCTGGCCTGACTACGGCAGCCACGACACCATCACCACCCCCACCGTGTCCGCCGACGGCAACGAGCTGCTCATCGAGTGGGACCCGGCGGTGATGGACCTGAGCATCGACGGCTTCAGCATGGGCTTCGGCGCCGGCTGGTGTGGCCCCCCCGAGTACTACTGCGACAGCTTCCCCGACAGCTGGGGCTACCCCTACGACTCCTACAACTCGGGCCTGTGGCTCGACATGGAGTGGTAGGCCGGTTGTCCAGGCGCATTGCGCTGACCTAGGGGAGCAGTCCAGCTGCTCCCGCCAGGAGGATCGATGGGCACCAACGAGCTCCCATGGTGGAAGAAGGGCGTCGTCTACCAGATCTACCCGCGCTCCTTCATGGACAGCACCGGCGACGGCGTCGGCGATCTCGCCGGCATCACCGCCCGGCTGGACCACCTCGCGGAGCTGGGGGTCGACGCCATCTGGCTCTCCCCCATCCAGCCCTCCCCCGACGCCGACTTCGGCTACGACATCAGCGACTACTGCGACGTGCACCCCCAGTACGGCGACCTGGCCGCCTTCGACGCCCTGGTGGCCGGCTGCCGCGAGCGGGGCCTGCGGGTCGTGCTCGATGGGGTCTTCAACCACAGCTCCGACCAGCACCCCTGGTTCGTCGAGTCCCGCAGCTCCCGCGACAACCCCAAGGCCGACTGGTACACCTGGCGAGATGGCGCCAAGGGCCCCGGTGAGACGGGCGCCCCCAACAACTGGGCCTCGACCTTCGGCGGGCGCGCGTGGAGCTACGACCCCGGCCGGGGCCAGTACTACCACCACACCTTCCTGCAGCAGCAGCCCGACCTCAACTGGCGCAACCCTGCCGTGGTGGACGCCATCGAGCAGGTGCTGCGCTTCTGGATGCAGCGGGGGGTGGACGGCTTCCGGCTCGACGTCTTCAACAGCTACTTCGAGCACCCCGACCTGCCGGACAACCCCCGGACCTGGAACCCCGCGGGCCTGATCTACCGGTACATCGGCCAGAAGCACGTGCACGACCGCGACCAGCCGGACATGCGCATCGCCCTGGCGATGATGCGGCGGGTCGTGGACGAGCAGCCCGGGCGCTTCCTGGTCGGGGAGACCCTGGACGAGGACCGGCGCTACCGCAAGGCCGCGCAGTACGCCGGCGACGGCCCCGAGCAGCTCCACCTGGCCTTCAACTTCCACCTGCTCCGCTCCCGCTGGAGCGCTCGTGCCTTCCACCAGGCCATCACCGCCTGGTCCGAGGCGTCAGGACCCGATGGCTGGCCCACCTGGGTGCTGTCGAACCACGACTTCAGACGCCACGCCACCCGCTGGGGTGGGCGCTGGAGTGACGCCCGCGCCCGGCTCGCGGCCATCCTGGCCATGACCCTGCGGGGGACGCCGTTTTTGTACTACGGCGAGGAGATCGGCATGCGGGAGCGCAAGATGGCCCGCGCCGAGATCCAGGACCCGGTGGGCCAGCGCTTCTGGCCCGCCCACCCAGGGCGCGACGGCTGCCGCACGCCCATGCAGTGGGACGATGGTCCCGGCGCCGGCTTCACCAGCGGCGAGCCCTGGCTACCCCTGCATCCCGATCATCGGGGCCGCAATGTGGCGGCGCAGCAGGACGACCCCAGCTCGGTGCTGTCCACCTACCGGGACGTCATCGCCTTGCGGAAGCGTCTGCCGGTGCTGCAGGGCGGGGCCATGGCCTTGCCCGAGGCACCCCACAAGGCGGTGCTGACCTACACCCGCAGCCTGGGCGAGCAGCGCGTCCGCGTCCTGCTCAACATGAGCCCCCAGCCCCAGCGTTTGCCCGCGGTGGCCGAGCGCCACCTGCTCTACAGCACCCACCCCACCCGCACCGTCGAGATCGAGGGAGGCGAGCTGGAGTTGGCGCCCCACGAGGGGTTGGTGCTGGCGGGGGAGCCTAGGGCTGCTGGCTGAACCGCCACGCAGCCCAGGCGCAGGGGATGCCGGCGACGATGATGACCGCCCAGGTGGTGGGGTCCCAGGGCATGACCATGCTGCGGTAGAGCAGACGCCCCAGGGCCAGGGCCAGCACCGGCGTGAGCAGCAGGGTGCGCTGGGGGCTGTAGGTGCGGTAGCCCAGGTGGACCTCGAGGAACTCGAGCACCGGGGGCAGCAGCAGCAGCGGCAGCAGCAGGTCGAAGGGGTGCGCCGCGGGGCTGCGCGCCAGGATCTGCAGGGCGATGAGGCCGTAGGTCAGCGGCCAGAGCAGCAGGCAGCGACGGCAGACGTGCACCCCGCCCACCCTGACGCAGCGGTCGTACCGCTCCGGGTGGTGGTGGGACAGCCAGAGGCCGGCCACGGCCAGGCTACTTCGGGCTGGTGACGGCGGTGGCCTGCAGCAGCTTGATGTCGGCCTCGGCGTAGTTGGCCGAGGACATGTAGACCTCGATGCCGTCGGCCCAGCGGAGCCACTCTTCGTCCGGGGCGCCCTTGAGCTCCTTCGAGAACGAGGAGTAGGTCATCAGGCGCTTGGGACCGTCGGGCTGGTCTTCGGGCGGGTTCACGGTGCCGACCACGGCCGCGTAGTACTTGGGCACCGACCCCTCGATGGCGATCTCCTTCTCCTCGAGCACGTTGCCGTTCCGGTCCATGATGATGGCGTTGAGCCGGATGTCGGTCATCTCGAACTTGGAGTCGTTCTTGAGCAGGAACTGGAAGACCGTGACGTTCTCGGCGTCCGGGTTGTCCGGCGGGAGCTTGAGCCAGCGGGGGTTGTGCACGAAGAGGTAACGATCCGGATTGTAGATGGGATCGAAGTTGTCGCGCTCGCGGGCGTCGGCGAAGAAGTAGGCGGGGATGACGTCCTGGACGGCCACCCAGCCCTTCTTGCCGTCGGCTTCCACCTGGTACCAGTCGTTCCGCTTGGCCAGCAGGCGGATGGTCTGGTCCTTGAACAGGTTGGTGACCGTGGCGGAGTTGGCGGACGGCTCGCGGTGCAGGGCGGCCTGGTCGGCGGTGACGAGCATCTCGGTGAGCGCGAGGCCCCCCGGCCCGCCGATGAGGCTCAGTTCTTCGACATCCGGGATGTTCGAGGCCCAGTGGTAGAAGTACCAGCCGCCGACCGCGCCGGCCGCCACGAGCAGGGCGATCAGGGCGTTGCGCAGGCCGTTGCCCCGGGGGGGGCGGAAGTCGTCGTCGTCGTCGGCTGCTGCGGGGCGGGAGCGGACCAGACCCTTGAGCTCGGGGACCTCGGTGGCGTAGAGCCAGTCCGAGGCACCGGGGGGCTGGATCATGGAGCCGGCAGAGATCTCACCGCGGCGGGCGAGCTCTTCGAGCTCGCTGATGTCCTTGGCGGAAAACTGTCGGTCACCGTCGGTGACGAGCCACCTGGCCATGCTCAGGCCTCCTGTCGAGAGGGTCCCGTGGGGGTGTGGATGGAGGGCGTGACAGCCCGATCCTACCCTTGGGAGGCGTATTCCTACCTTGCGCCTCGATCGACCGTCAACCGCACTACAGCGGCATCCGCAAAGGTTGACCCACGTTTTGCAGGGCGTTACCGACCCGCCCCTTCCCGGGAGAGTCCATGCCCTTCGAGCCCCTCCACGTCTGCATCGTGTACGACAACGCCCGCGGGCACTGCAGCCGCGTGGTGGCCCGGATGAAGGAGATGCTCGAGCACCGGGCCTTCATCGTGGACACCCACGAGGTGGGCGACGGCGAGCTGGACATCGACGCCTACCGCGGCCTCATCTTCGGCACCCCGGTCACCGGCCTCGCCATCCGCGGCCAGGGCCCCTCCCGCCGCCTGCGGGAGTTCATCGAGGCCCTCCCGGACCTCGACGAGCACCAGGTCGCCATCTTCTGCGTCTACGAGACCCGCCCAGGCAACACCTTCGACCGCATGAAGAACCTGCTCTTCGAGAAGGGCGCCCAGTTCGTGGCCGAGCAGGCCTTCTGGGTGATGCAGCCCCACCGCTGGGACCACATCATCCCGGCGGAGTGCATGGTCCGGATCCGCTGACGCGGAGCTGTCAGCTCTCAGCCTTCAGCTGTCAGCTTCGATGCGCAGGGTTGCGGCGTTTGCCGGCTCCCTCCACGTGTCGGCGTGAACTCGCTGGGGAGCGACCACGTCGCGACCCGGTGGAGACGGGCTGACAGCTGACAGCTGATAGCTGCTGTTGAGCCGCGCAGCGGGTCAGCAGCTCCCGTAGTGCCCGCCCAGCCGCACTGAGAACGAGCCCCAGTACTGGTTGTAGTCCACGTGCAGATCCACGCCGCTGGACATCCAGCGCTGGATCTCGGCGGGGATCAAGAAGGTCACACCGTCGGTCTCGTGCTTCTCGTCGTCCTGCTTGGGCTCATCCAGAGCCAGCCCCATGCGGGGCCCGCCTCAGCCATAGCCCTGGATCACCACGCGGATGCCCTGGCCGGGCTCACCGCGCTTGTCCATGAGGGTCTTGATCTCTTCCGTGGCCTTCGAGCTGATGTGGAGCATGGGGTCCTCCTGCTGGTTCGGTGGCGAGCCGGGCTCCCGGCCGCCCACAACCCGGAGAGTCCTCACGGGGGGCGGGCGTTACGCGACCCAGCGCATTCTCCTGGGATTCCGACGCTTTCTTTTCGATGTGGGCGCTTTGCGGTGAACCATCGTCGTGCTAACACGCGAGCGAGGCCGCTCCCGCGTGACGGCCCAGACCCCTGCCGAGCTTGGCTCGGCCACGAGGAACCCCCCTGGAGACACCATGAAGAACCTGCTTCTCGTCATCTGCGCTGGCAGCCTGCTGAGCATCGGCATCACCGGTTGCTTCGGTGACAAGCCCGACACCGGCCCCGACACCACCGAAGGCGACACCGACACCGACACCGACGCCGACAGCGACACCGACGCTGACGCCGACAGTGACACCGACACCGACGTCGCCGACTGCGACATGAACAGCGCGTGGCCTTGCTCCTGCCAGGCGGAGACCTGCGACGATGGCAGCACCTGCATCGGGCTGCAGGGCTTGGGCGACGGCTCCACGGGCTACTGCGCCGCGACCTGCAGCGCCCAAGGAGCGCACAGCGACTGCCCCGACACCGACTTCGCGGCGGAGGCTATGTGCGCGGTCCAGGGTGATGGCGTCTACTACTGCGCGCTCATCTGCTACAACGGCGACGCTGATTGCCCGGGCGACCAGACCTGCTACGACACCGGCCACGGCTACGGCATCTGCCATCCGTAGCTGTTGATCGTTCCTTTGCCACCGCGACCCCCGGGCCTCGGCCCGGGGGTTTCGTGCTTCAGCCGACCCCCTCCATGAACCCCGCCAACGCCTTGGTGGTGTCCAGGGGGTTGGTGTGCACGAAGGTGTGGTCCCCCACCATGCGGCGCTCCTGCAGCTGGGGCCAGACCTTGCGGGCGTGGCTCCAGGCGCGGCCCGGTGTGGTCAGGGAGAGCTGGGGCAGCATCAGCAGCACGGGGCAGCTGACCGCCGCCAGCAGGGGCTCGATGTCGGCCTGCACGGCGTCGGAGACGATGGCGTCGAAGCCCCGGTCGCTGAGGTTGGCGGTGTAGCTGCCGTCGGTCTTGCGGCGGAAGCAGGCCGCCCAGGCGGTGCGGTCGGTCTCGTCGCCCACCTGGTGCTGGAGCAGCAGGGGCATCTGGTTCACGAAGGCGTCGTGGTCCGGGAACGGCCCGCGCTCGGGGCGGAAGGCGTCGCGGATCAGGCGCTTGTTGGCCAGCAGCTTGGAGACCCCCCGCGGTGGCGCGGGGTCGGCCAGGGCCAGGCTGCGCACCCGCGCTGGGCGGGTGGCCGCGAAGTGCATCGCCACCTTGCCCCCCCAGGAGTGACCGGCCAGGTCGACCCGATCGAGGCCGGTGGCGTCGAGGAAGGCCTCGAGATCGGCGCTGGTGGCCTCGAGGCTGTAGTCGCTCGAGGTCTTGCTGCTCAGGCCGTGGCCCCGCTGGGTCGGCGCGAGCACCCGGCGGCCGGTGGTGGCCATGATCGCCGCGCTCCGGGCCCAGATCCAGGCGGTGTTGTTCAGGCCGTGCAGCAGCACCAGGGGAGGGCCATCGCCCGCCCACTCCAGCCGCTGCAGGCGCTGCTCGCCGGCCTGGACGAAGCCGTCGTCGGGCCAGCGCTCCAGGGGCGTGACCTCGAGGTAGGCGGGGTGCTGGGCCTTGGTGTGCGCGGCCCAGGCCTGCACGCCACGGTGCATCAGGGCGGTGAACAGATGGGCCATGGTGGCTCCGGGCGGGGTCGTGCGTGGCGGGCGGGGGTCAATCCCCCCCTACAATAGCGCCGCCAGCGCCCTGCCGGTGTGGCTGGCGGTGACCCGGCTGATCTCGTCAGGCGTGCCCTGGGCCACGATGGTCCCCCCGGCCTCGCCGCCTTCGGGGCCCAGGTCGATGACGTGATCGGCCGCGCGGATCAGCTCGGGGGCGTGCTCGATGAGCACGACGGTGTCGCCGCGGTCCACCAGGCGCTGGAGCACCCCCAGCAGGTGGACCACATCCGCCGGGTGCAGGCCGGTGGTGGGTTCGTCGAGCAGGTAGACGGTGCCGCGGCGGCGGATGGCGAGCTCCTGCGCCAGCTTCACCCGCTGGGCCTCGCCCCCCGACAGGGTGTTGGCCGGCCGCCCGAGCTCCAGGTAGCCCAGGCCCACCTCGACCATGGTGCGCAGGACCCGCGCGACCTTGCGGTGGTTGGCGAAGATCTCCAGGGCGTCCTGGGCGGGCATGGCCAGGACATCGGCGATGGAGTGGCCCTGCCAGCGCACATCCAGCACGCGCTCGCGGTAGCGCTGGCCACCGCACTCGTCGCAGGGCATCCACACGTCCGACAGGAAGTGCATCTCGATGAGCACCGCCCCGCGGCCGTTGCAGGCCGGGCAGGCGCCGTGGCGGTTGTAGGAGAAGTCCGCCGCGGTGAGGCCCCGCATCTGGGCCTCGGGGATCTGGGCGTAGAGCTTGCGCAGGGGGTCGAGCAGCTTGGTGTAGGTGGCGGGGCTCGAGCGCGGGGAGCGGCCGATGGGGGTGTGGTCCACGACCACCACGCGGTTGAGGCCCGGGGGCAGCTCGAGGCCGGCGGCGGGCAGGCCGTCGGGGCCTTCGCGGGCGGCCTTGTTGCGGGCCAGGGCCTTGACCAGCCGCGGGGCCAGGGTGTCCATGACCAGGGTGGACTTGCCCGAGCCGCTGACGCCGGTGACCACGGTGAGGCAGCCGGTGGGGACGTCGACCGTGAGCTCGCGCAGGTTGTGGCCGGTGGCTCCGCGGATGGTGATGGGGGGCCCGGGTGAACGCGGAGCGTCCGGTGCCGGGAGGCTCGCGCGCCCGGCGAGCCAGGCGCCGGTGACGGAGGCGGGGTCTTCGACGATCTGACCCGGCGTGCCCTGGGCGACGATGGTGCCGCCGGCGGCGCCGGCCCCCGGGCCGAGGTCGATGACGTGATCGGCGCGCCGGATGGTGGCGAGATCGTGCTCGACCAGGACCACGGTGTTGCCCAGGTCGCGCAGGCCTTCGAGGGTGTCCAGCAGGCGGCCTACGTCGCGGGCGTGCAGCCCGATGGTGGGTTCGTCGAGCACGTAGAGGGTGCCGGTGAGCCGGGAGCCGAGCTGAGAGGCGAGGCGGATGCGCTGGGCCTCGCCCCCGGAGAGGGAGTGGCCGCGGCGATCCAGGGTGAGGTAGCCCAGGCCCACGTCGATGAGGAAGCCCAGCCGGGAGCGCAGCTCGGGCAGGAGCTGGGCGGTGATCTGGCGCTCGCGGGAGGACAGCTCGAGGGCGTCCACCCAGGCCTGGGCCCCGGTCACGGTGTGCGCGCAGAGCTGGGCGATGTTGTGTTCGCCGATGCGCACCCCCAGGATGGGGGCCTTCAGGCGCTGGCCGTGGCAGGCGGGGCAGGTGCTGGCCACGCCGCTGGCGTCCTTGACCTCGCCCAGGCCGTCGCAGCGCACGCAGGCGCCCACGTGGCTGTTGAAGGAGAAGTCCCGGGGGGTGGGCTGCTCGGGCAGCACCGGGCCGTGCTCGGGGCACTCGGCCCGCAGGGAGAGGGGCAGGGGCTCGCCGCGGACGGGCTGGAACACGGCGCGGTCGCGATCGTAGCCGTAGGCCAGCCGCACGGCGTCGGCGACCCGCTCGGGCTCGGCGGTGGCGGGGTCGAGCCGGTCGATGACCAGCCAGGCCCCGGTGGCGAGCTGCTCGACGGCTGCCGGGGCCTCGAGGGGGAGATCGGCGCCGCTGGCCCACAGGCGGGTGAGGCCGTCGCGCAGCAGCTCGGCCTGGCGGGCGGGGGCGTCGGCGGCGGGGCGCAGCTCGGCCAGCATGCGTCCGCGGCCTGGGGCCTGCTCGGCCAGCCAGCGGGCGGCGGATGAGGGGTCGAAGCCCAGCACGGGGCGGCCGCAGAGGTGGCAGTGGGGACGGCCGATGCGGGCGTACAGCAGCCGCAGCAGGTCGTAGATCTCGGTGACGGTGGCCACCGTGGAGCGCGGGTTGTGGGCGGCCTTGCGCTGCTCGATGGCGATGGACGGGGCGAGCCCTTCGATGGAGTCCACCGGCGCGCGATCCAGCCGCCCCAGGAAGCGCCGGGCGTAGGTGGAGAGGGACTCCACGTAGCGGCGCTGGCCTTCGGAGAAGAGGGTGTGCAGGGCCAGCGAGGACTTGCCCGAACCCGAGACGCCCGTGACGACGGTCATGGCGCCCTTGGGGATGGTGACGTCGATGCCCTGGAGGTTGTGGCGCCGGGCGCCGCGCACGACGATGTCGTGGTCCTGACGGGCGGGGGCGGCGTAGGGGGCGACGGGCTCGGCGGCCAGGGCGGCGGCGGGGGCCGCGAATTCCGGCAGGGCCGCCAGGACGTGGCCGGTGGGGGTGTCGAGGGTGGCGATGTGCTCGGGGGTGCCCTGGCCCACGAGCTGACCGCCGCCTTCGCCGCCGTCGGGGCCCAGGTCGATGAGCTGGTCGGCGACCTTGATGACGTCGGTGTTGTGCTCGATGACCACGACGGTGTTGCCGGCGTCCACCAGGGCCTGCAGGGCGCCGAGCAGGCGCTGGATGTCGGCGAAGTGCAGGCCGGTGGTGGGCTCGTCAAGCAGGTAGAGGGTGCGTCCCGTCGGTGGGCGCTGCAGCTCCCGGGCCAGCTTGATGCGCTGGGCCTCGCCGCCGGAGAGGGTGGAGCTGGGCTGGCCCAGGGCGACGTAGCCGAGGCCCACCTGATCGAGGGTCTCGAGGGGCCGGGCGATGCCCTTGTGGTTGCGGAAGAAGGCCAGGGCTTCGGAGACGGTCATGGCCAGCACGTCGGTGATGGTGCGGCCCCGGTAGCGGATCTCGAGGGTCTCGGGGTTGAAGCGCTTGCCGCCGCAGTCTTCGCAGGGGACGTGCACATCGGCCAGGAACTGCATCTCGAGGATCTGCACGCCCGCGCCCTGACAGGTCTCGCAGCGGCCGCCGGGCACGTTGAACGAGAACCGACCGGGCTGGTAGCCCCGGGCCACCGACTCGGGCAGCCGGGCGAAGAGCTGGCGGATGCCGGTCAGCGCGCCGGTGTAGGTGGCGGGGTTCGAGCGGGGGGTGCGACCGATGGGGGCCTGGTCGATGCAGATGACCTTGTCGAGGTGTTCGAGGCCTTGGATGTCGCGGTGGGCCAGGGGGGTGCGCTGGGCGCCCTGCAGCGCCCGGGCCACGGCGGGCTCCAGGATCTGCAGCAGCAGGGTGGACTTGCCCGAGCCGGAGACCCCGGTGACCACCACGAAGCAGCCGATGGGGAAGGCGACGTCGAGATCCTGGAGGTTGTGGGCCGAGGCCCCCCGCACCACCAGCTGCTTGCCGTCAGGTGCGCGGCGGGAGTCGGGGAGGGGGATGCTGCGGCGGCCCTGGAGGTAGTCGGCGGTCAGGCAGTCGCTGTGAGCGAAGCTGTCCCAGGCGCCCTGGGCCGTGATCTGGCCGCCGTGTCGCCCGGCCGCGGGCCCGATCTCGAGCAGGTGGTCGGCGGCGCGCATGGTCTCGGCGTCGTGTTCGACCACCAGGACGGTGTTGCCCCGGTTGCGCAGGGCCAGCAGGGTGTCCAGCAGGCGCCGGTTGTCGCGGGGGTGCAGGCCGATGGAGGGTTCATCGAGGATGTAGGTGACGCCCTGGAGCCCCGAGCCCACCTGGGCCGCCAGGCGGATGCGCTGGGCCTCGCCGCCGGAGAGGCTGGCGGTGCGGCGGTCGATGGTGATGTAGCCCAGGCCCACGTCGTCCAGGAAGCGCAGGCGGTGGCGCAGCTCCCGGAGGATCGGGCCACCCAGGGGCTCCTGGCGCTCGTCCAGCTGGATGCTGTCGAAGAACGACCGCGCCCGGCCCACGGACATGGAGACCAGCTGGGGCAGGTTCCGATCGCCGAAGCGCACCGCCCGCGCCAGGGGGTTGAGCCGGGTGCCGTCGCAGCTGCGGCAGGGTGAGCGGCGCCGGAAGGCCTCGAGGGGGGTGTGGCGGGTGAAGTGCCAGATGCGCCCCAGGATGTGCAGCAGGCCTTTCCAGGGGCGGGTGACGAGCTTGGGGGTGCCGCTGCCGGTCTTGATGACGGTGTACTCGAGCTCGGCGCCGTGGAGCATGGCGTCGCGCACGTCGTCGTCGAGGGCGCGCCACGGGACGGTGGGGTCGGCGCCCAGATCCTCGAGCACCCTGCCGAGGACGCCTTGGTCCACGGTGGTGAGGAAGGGCATGTGCCCATCTTTCATCGCCAGACAGGCCGCGGTGGCGGGGGCGTCCGGGTCGATGAAGAGGGCCGGGTCGAAGGCCTCGAGCCAACCCAGGCCGTCGCACTCCGGGCAGGCGCCCTGCGGGGTGTTGAAGGAGAACAGCCGGGGCTCGAGCTCCGGCAGGAACACGGAGTGCTCCGGGCAGCCCAGCTCGGTGGCGAAGGTGTGGTGTTCGTCGGCGATGAGGACCGTGACGACCCCATCGCCCAGCTTCAGCCCGTTCTCGAGGGCCTCGAGCAGGCGGGTGCGGTCGTCGTCGGTGATGGTGAGCCGATCCACCACCACCTCGATGCTGTGCTTCTCGTAGCGGGCCAGATCCGGCGCGTCCTCGAGGCGCAGCAGGCTGCCGTCGATGCGGGCGCGGGTGTAGCCCTGGGCTTGCAGATCCGCGAGCTCACGTCTGTACTCGCCCTTGCGTTCGCGCACGATGGGGCCCATGACGATGGCGGTGGCGCCACGGTGGGTCTCGAGCAGGTGGTCCCGCAGCTGGGTGGGGGTGGAGCGCTGGATGACGCGGTCGCAGACCGGGCAGTGGGGGGTGCCCAGTCGGGCCATCCACAGCCGCAGGTGGTCGAGGATCTCGGTGACCGTGCCGACGGTGGAGCGCGGGTTGCGGTTGATGCCCTTCTGGTCGATGGCCAGGGTGGGGGAGAGGCCGTCCACCCGCTCGACCTGGGGTTTCTCCATCTTGCCCAGGAACTGGCGGGCGTAGGCGGAGAGGGACTCGAGGTAGCGGCGCTGGCCTTCCTGGTACAGCGTGTCGAAGGCCAGGGAGGACTTGCCGGATCCCGACAGCCCGGTGACCACCGTGAGCGCGTCTCGGGGGAGCTCCACATCGACGCTCTGGAGGTTGTGCTCCCGAGCGCCCCGGACGACGATGTGGGTGTTGGGATCGGCCATGGCGCAGTGGCACATATGGCCACGACAGCATGGTCACCAACGGCTTAGCGGACAGTTCGTGACCGCTGCTACCCTTGCGTCTTCAGCCAGTCCATGGCGGTCTTGGCGTTGGCCGCGTGGCCCTTGGAGATCTCGGCCGCCAGCAGCTTCTCGATGCGGCCCCCGACGATGGGGATCCGGATGTCGATGGAGCCGGTGACCTTGCGCACGGTGCCGCCGGGGGCTTCCTCGAGCCAGAACTCGCCTTCGCCGTGGAAGCGGTCCTTGGAGATGGGGGGGACGATCTCCCAGATCATGTGGAAGCGCTCGTCGTCCATGTGTTGGATGAGCTCGTAGGAGAGGTAGTCGGCGCCGAGGACCTTCTTGACCACGCCGGGCAGCTCCCGCTGGGAGGTCCAGCGCACGTGGAGCAGGCGGCGGCCGTCGCGGCCCTTGCCCGGATCGTTGGCCAGGGTCTCGCGGGTGACCCCGGAGTTCCTGTCGGTGTCCGCCAGGAAGGCGGCGTCCTCCATCAGGTTCCACCAGGTGCTGGGGTCGGTGGGGACGAAGTGCTCGGTGTCCAGCTTCATGGCACGGCTCCGCGGTGGGCTGGTGTCGCCCATCCTCTACCGCGTCGCGTGGCGGGCTCGCTACTCGGTGGGGGCGCTCGCCGCGGCCTCGGCGGCCTCGAGCAGGGCGGCGGCTTCGTCCTTGCCCCGCATCCGCGCGATGTCCGCCGCGGTGCTCCCGGAGCGGTTGCGCTGGCCGGGGTCCGCGCCGGCGTCCAGCAGCATCTGGATCAGGGCCACGTTGCCCTTGACGGCCGCGCCCACCAGCGCGGTGTTGTGCTCGTGCCCGCTGGTGACGTTCGGGTCGGCGCCGGCGGCGAGCAGGATGGCGACCACCTCGCGGTCCTGGGCGTAGGCGGCGCCCACCAGCGGCGGCACCCGGCCGCGGTCGGGGTCGGCGCCGGCCTCGAGCAGGGCCTCGATGATCCGGATGCGCTGCTTGCCGGCGCGGCGGGCCCACTCCAGGGCGGTGTGGCCGTGGCTGGTGGTCGCCGACGGCGGCGCCCCGGCGTCGATGAGGGCGAGGGCCATGCCGGTGTGCTCGCCCTCGATGGCCACCAGCAGCGCGATCTCCGCGTCGCGGGCCCGCTGGGCGGTCCACATGGGCTGGACCATCTTCAGCACGGCGTCCTTGTCCCCGCGTAGGGTCGGGGCGATCACGGGCGAGGGCTCGAGCTGGGTCTCGAACCAGCGCTCGATGAGCTCGCAGCTCTCTTCGTCCCCCTCGCGGCAGAGGCCATAGTCGAGGCGGTCGACGGTGCCCTTGCAGCCCACGAGCTTCCCGTCCCGGTAGCGTGGGGCGCAGCCGTCATCGCCGCCGCTGGCGAGGGCTGTGGGGCTCGCCATGGTGAGGGCGAGCGTCACGACGAGGCGGAGAGCGAGCATGGTTTGCACCCCGGAGCGGTAGGCGCTGCTTCGACGGCGTCGGGAAGATCCTATTCGATCCGGCGCTCCCCGTGGTGGGCCGCACCCATCAGTTCGCTGTGCTAGCTTGTCTGCGGAGGTCCCATGACCTGGTCCCCGGTCCTGCTCGCGCTGTTGCTCGGCGCCCCCCGCGCCGACGTGCCCATCCCCACCTACCCGGAGTGTGGCCAGGAGGACCGCGACGACCTCTGCCCCTCCGACTTCGACCAGTGGTGGCTGCGCTCCACCATCCCAGAGGACGCGCGGGACAGCATCCGCGAGGCGGAGCGCGAGGTGGGCTCGGGCTGCTGGGCCGACCGCGCCTGGCGCAGCACCACGGGCCAGTGGGACGTGATCGTGGCCGTGCTCGACTCGGGCATCGACTGGGAGCGCGGCGACCTGGCGGACAAGGTCTGGCTCAACGTCGGCGAGCTCCCGCTGCCCCAGGACGCCGAGGGTGTCGAGGCCGAGACCCACGACCTGGACGGCAACGGGCTGGTCAACATGGAGGACTGGGAGGACGATCCCCGGGTGGACCCCACCGCTGGCGCCGATGACGCCGACGATCGATACGACCCCTCGGATCTGCTGGCCACCTCCTGGGGCGACGACTGGGACGGGGTGGACAACGACGGCAACGGCTACACCGACGACATCGCCGGCTGGGACTTCATGGGCCACGACCACGACGCGTGGAACGACTACCTGCGGGACTCCTACGGCACCCACGGCAGCGGCGTGATGGAGGACATCGGCGCCGAAGGTGAGGGCGGCGGCGGCGACATCGGCGTCTGCCCCAACTGCGCCATCCTGCCCGTGCGCGTGGGCCACGCCTTCATCTCCGACGCCGGCCGGGTCGCCCAGGCCATCGTCTTCGCCGTGGACTCCGGTGCGTCGGTCATCAACATGAGCATCGGCGCCCTGTCCCACTCCGCGGCGGTGGACGAGGCCCTGGCCTGGGCCCACGCCCACGGCGTCGTCATCTCGGCCGCCGCCGGCGACGAGAACGCCTACCACCAGAACCTGCCGGCGGCGGCCCCCAACGTGCTGTACGCCCACTCCATCCGCTCGGACATCATGGACGAGGGCGGGGCGGCCTACTCGTTCCAGAACTTCTTCAACTGCAACAACTACGGCCCCCGATCGGTCATCTCCGCGGGCAGCCAGGGCTGCGCCACGGGCGCCACGGCCATGACCTCCGGCACCGCCGGCCTGCTGCACTCGGCGTCGCTCGAGCACGATCTCGAGCTCACGGCCGGAGAGATCCACCAGCTCATCACGGGCTCCGCCGACGACATCCACCTCAGCGAGGACGAGCTCGAGATCGCCGGCACCTACCCCTCGAGCGAGGGCTGGGATCCCTTCTTCGGCTACGGCAAGCTCAACGCCGCCCGGGCGGTGGAGCGCGCCATCGCCGGTGAGATCCCCCCCGAGATCGAGCTGACCGACCCGCCCTGGTTCGACTTCTACGACCCCGCCCAGCGACCGGAGCTGGAGCTGCTGGGCCGCATCGCGGCGCCCCGGGCCGGGAGCTTCGACTGGACCGTGGAGCTGGGCTTCGGCTGGGAGCCGACCGCGTGGACGGTGGTCGATGGCGGCACCGCCAGCGACAGCGTCGAGGGCGTGCTGGCCACGGTGGACCTCACCGCCCTGCCCGAGGAGGTCACGGCGCTCACCGCGGCCCCCACCATCGACGAGGGGCTGCTGGAGCGGGTGGAGCGCGTGCACAGCTCCTCGGTCACCCTGCGGGTCACCGCCACCGACGACGCCGGCCACCAGGCGGTGATGCGCCGCACGGTGACGGCCCAGTGGGACCGGGATCTGCTCCCTGGCTACCCCCTCCGCATCGACTCATCGGCCGAGGCCAGCCCTGTGCTGGCGGACCTGGACGGCGACGGGGTGCTCGAGATCGTGCTGGCCACCTCCGGCGGCCTGATCCACGCCCTGCGGGGCGACGGCACGGAGCTCGACGGCTACCCCCTCAGCGCGGCCCCGGCCCCCAGCATGGGGGACTACAGCGGCAGCGCCGCCTACACCGAGGGCGCGGTGGACCCGGACCACGGGGACGGCTTCATCGCCGCCGCCGCGGTCGGGGATCTCGACGGCGACGGGCAGCCCGAGGTGGTGGGCGCCACCATGGCCGGGGCCATCTACGCCTGGAGCGACGGTGAGCTGCTCGACGGCTTCCCGGTGTGGACCATCGGCCGTGAGCCCGATGAGTTCGACGGTGACGACGTCTGGGACCAGGGCTTCTGGGGCGCGCCGACCCTCGTGGACCTCGACGGCGACGGGACCCGGGAGATCGTGGCGGCGGCCATGGACAGCCGGATCTACGTGGTGGATCACAGCGGCGCCGACGTCGCGCCCTATCCCCTCGAGCTGTGCCACCCGGACAACTGCGGCGCTGTGGGCGCCCCCATCGTCTGCAGCCCGGCCATCGGCGACGTGGACGGCGACGGCGACCTGGACATCGCCATCGGTAGCAACGAGAGCACCGAGGACGCGCGCTTCTCCGTGAGCTTCCTCATCGACGCCGCCAGCGGCGAGCCCCTCGACGGCTGGCCCCGGGAGACCCAGGGCCTGGTGGGCGAGGCCTCGCTGATCCCCATCGTGGGCGAGGGCCACCCGGCCAGCCTGGCCCTGGCCGATGTCGACGGCGACGGCGACCTCGAGCTCGCGGACACGGTCTTCCTGGCCCACACCGAGCTGCTGCACCACGACGGCACCGAGGTCCACACCCTGGCCCACTTCGCCGACGAGTTCGGCGGCGACGCCAACACCAACGAGCCCTCCCTGGTCCACTTCAGCGAGCACCCCGTGTTCGGCGATCTGAGCGGCGATGGCGTCCCGGACCTGGTCCAGGGCGGCGTGGGCACCATGTACCTGGTGGCGCTGCCCATGGTCTTCCACCGGGACTTCCAGCAGCCCGTGGCGGCCTGGGACGGCACCAGCGGGGCGTTCCTGCCTGGCTGGCCCCAGCAGGTCGAGGACCTGCAGTTCTTCATGGCCCCCGCCATCGCGGACATCACCGGTGACGGCGCGGCCGAGGCCATCGCCCTGAGCGGCGGCAGCCTGGTGCACGCCTGGGACGCCGAGGGTGTCACCCCCGACGGCTGGCCCAAGCAGATCGCCCACTGGGCCATCGGCTCTCCGGCGGTGGGGGACATCGACGGTGACGGCTACCTCGACGTGGTCGTGGCTACGCGCATGGGGCTGGTCTTCGCCTGGTCCACCCGCGGCCCGGCGGACGGGGTGGTCGAGTGGGCCTCGGTCCACCACGACGCGGCCCACACGGGGAACTACCACAGCCCGCTGCCTGTGCAGGAGGGCCCCCCAGCCGAGCCGGAGCCCCCCGCGGGTGGCTGCTGCGGTGCGGACGGGACCGTCGACAGCGCCTGGCTGCTGCTGCCGGGCCTGTTGATCTGGCGGCGACGGCGCTGGCTCGCGGAGGTCAGGGGGGAATCACGACCTCTTTAGGGTTTGTGATTATGCAGCCTGTAAGCACATTCCCGGCGCGCCAGGGCGGGGGCGGCGGGCCGGGTCGGCGTCACCGCGGGTGGTGGGCCGGGGCAGGGCCCGGCCATCAGCGTCCCCCCAGGCGATAACCGGCATACATCCAAGCGAGTCGTGCTGCTCTCTGGGCGCTGGCGCCCCGCGGGCTGCGCCGGGCTGTGTCAAGCCCGCATGCGCTCCCTTCGGCGGTGTCCCCTTTCCTGGTACAACCATAGTGAAAACCGAAGGAGGTCCCCATGAATCGCATCACCGCCGCCAGCCTGGCCCTCGTCCTCATCGGCTGTATGCCCGTCGGTAGCTACCAGGGCCAGTTGGTGGATGCCATCACCGGCGAGCCCCTCGCCGACGTCCGCGTGCTCGCCAAGTCCGAGCCCATGTCCAGCGACATGACCTGCCAGACCTTCGATGCCCTGACCGGGCCGGAGGGTCACTTCACCATCCAGGGCCTCTGCGCCTCGGACAGCTACACCCTCACGGCGGGCCTGCCCTCGCAGGTGCTCGAGGGCGTGGCCTCCATCGACGGCTCCGTGCAGGCCACCGAGGTGATCACCACCAAGATGTGGCGCGCCCCCGGTGCGGGTGTCTACATCCTCGACGGTAGCAAGTGGGACAAGCTCTCCACCGCCAGCGACGTCGAGACCAAGAACATCCTCGACAGCGAGGAGAAGGTCCACTACCCGGCCAAGCTGCCCCTGACCTTCTCGACCCTCGGGGACGGCCAGTACCTGATGCTGTCGGGCGACCGCAACATCGACAAGCTGGGCTTCTACCCGCTCATCGAGTCCGAGGAGCGCACCTTCGGCACCAAGGACGAGCCCGACAAGGACGAGCCCTGGACCTACATCGGCATCGCGTTCAGCTCGGACACCGAGTTCGAGCGCAAGACCGCCAAGCCGGACGCCGCCAAGGTGCTCGAGATCGAGCAGGGCGAGACCCACGTGGTCTACATCGGCAAGGACGCCCTGCCCGCGGGCCAGTACGCCCTGTGGGAGCAGGACGGCCGGCGGATGTACGCCATCGAGTTCTAGCTAGTCCTCGCGGCGGCACAGGCAGAAGTACTGACCTCGGGGCTTGTCCCCGAGGAACGCCTTGCCGATGACCACGTGGGCGCTCACGCGGCGCACGATGTCGATCATGCCCCCGTAGACGAAGCGGGACAGCCCCGCCTTGTTGTCCTTGATGGGGGGGAACTCGGGGTAGCCGCTGTCCGGCAGGTTGATGTAGTCGAACCACAGCTCGCCGGGCACGTCGGGGGAGGGCACCACGATGAAGGTGCCGTCGCCGACCAGCCAGGCCCAGGGCTGGTGGTTGTAGCCCTTGAGCTGCCCGTCGTGCAGCACCATGCGCTTCTGGAAGCCGCGGAACATGGCCATGTTGTTCATGCCCTGGTGAACCACCGCGGTGTCCTCGGCGTCGTGGAGCTGTTCGATCTCGAGGGTCTGGCCTTCGGCCAGATCGTAGAGGATCGGCAGCTGCTTGCCGGGGAGCCGCTGCAGCCAGGCCACCCGCTGCTCGGGGGTCGCGCCGTCCAGCGCGGTGGAGAGGGTGTGGATGTCCGTGGCCTCGGGCATCGGGATGTTGGGCTGGTCCATGGGGGCTCCGGGTGCGCGGGGGTACGGGGAGCTTACTTCGGCGGCGGCACCAGGGACAGCTTGGCCCGCTTGGCCCGCTCGGCCCGGCGAGGCCCGATCCACTGGCCGTCCACCATGTTGTCCAGGATCGCGGCCATGCGGGCGCGGTTGGGCCGGCCCTGCAGGTACCAGCGCTCGTAGGCGCTGCGGGGGCTGGGCAGCAGCGCCGCCAGGAACACGGCCTCTTCGAGGGACAGGCGGCTGGGCTTCTTCATGAAGTACAGCTCGGACGCTGCGGCCACGCCGTGGACGCCCGGCCCGAACTCCACCACGTTGAAGTACAGCTCGAGGACCCGGTCCTTGCCGAGGGTGCGGTCGATCTCCACCGCCAGCAGCAGCTCCCGCAGCTTCCGGGACAGGGTCTGCTCGCCGTCGAGGAAGAGGTTCTTGGCCAGCTGCTGGGTGATGGTCGAGCCACCGCGCACCACCTCGCCGGCCTCGATGTCGGCGTTGAGCGCCTCCTGGATGGCGGGGGGGTGGTAGCCGGCGTGGCGGAAGTAGGCGGAGTCCTCGGCGGCCAGCAGGGCGTGGACGAGGTCGGGGGAGATCTCCTCGAGGGGGGTCCAGCCCGGGGTGCCGTCGCCGGTGCGGCGGGGCACGCGCTCGCCGTCCTCGTCCCGGACCATGGTCGTGAACGCGCCCCAGTCCAGCCCCAGGTCGGGCTCGAGGGCGCCGGTGACGCTCAGCTCACCGAGGCGGGGGGTCAGCTGCAGGGCCCGGCCGGGCTCCCAGTGGGCGCTCAGGCCCAGGTCGCCGTCGATGCTGGCCAGGGCCAGCTCGGGGGCGATGGGCTCGAGGGGTGCCAGCAAGGTCCCCGCGGGGCTGTCGGGCAGCTCGAGGTCGATCACCGGCAGGCCCTCGTCGTCGAGCTGGGCCTGCCAGCGGGCGGACGGGCCGCCGAGATCGGCGCTGCCCTGCAGCCAGGGGCGCTCCATGCCCCCGGTGCTGCCCTCGAGCTCGACGGTGAGCGCCAGGCCGCTCAGGGGCTCGGCTGCCAGCAGCGGGTGGCTGATGGTGAGGGACGGCACCTGGACGCTGCCCTGGATGCTGTCCTCGGCGAGGTTCCAGCGCAGCGACAGCGCGACGGTGCCCGCCGCCAGGGGGCCCTCGAGGACCCGGCGGTGCTCGAGGATCAGGGTGTCTTCCTGCTGCTCGAGGGAGAAGTCGGGGCCGCTGAGGGCGATGGGGTCCAGCCCGCCGCTGAGGTCACGGAACAGCTCTCGCTCGCCCATGCGCAGGGTGAGCCCCTGGACCGTGGTGCGAGCCAGCAGCCCGGCGGTCTCGCTGAAGGTCTCGGTGGCCTGCTCGTCGTCGGCGATGCCGCCGGAGAGGGTGGGCACCCAGGCGGCCAGGTCGACCTCGGCGGCCCTCAGGGTGATGGCCGTGGGGAAGGGCTGCACCGTGGCCGAGCCGATGGTGGTGCCCGGGCAGCTGATGCCGGAGATCCGCAGCCGGGTGCCGGCCCAGCCCATGCTCTGGGCGACGCAGCCGCGCTGGGTCAGCTCGGCCTCGGCCCGGACGATGGCCCAGGAGCGAGCCAGCACCACGCCGACGGCGCCGACGGCGCCCAGCACGGCCAGGCCGATGACGACGCGTCGGGTGGTGCTCGCCATGGGTCAGGCCGGCCGCGGGACCGCTTCGGTGGGCTCGGGGCGAGGGGCGTGCACCAGCTCGGCGATGGAGACGTCCAGCTCCCGGGAGATGGCCTCGATGGCGGCGGTGACCGCATCCGCGCCGGGGGCGTCGTCGTCGCAGGAGGGCACGCTCACCGCGCGACAGGCCCGGACGACCCTCGCCGCGGTCATGGTCTCGAGGGGATGGGCGGGGACGTAGCCCCCGCCTTCGACCGGCAACAGCAGCTTGGCGGTCTCCAGCATGTCCAGGGCTTCGTGCACGGCGCGGCTGGGGGCGCCCAGGGTCTCGATGATCCACTCGCCGGTGGTGGGGCCGCCACCGGCCAGGAAGCGGGCACCCAGGGCCACCATCACCTGCAGGCCGAAGCAGGCGTCGGGGCGGCGGCGCCAGATGTCGCCCATGCGCAGGCGGTCGCGCTCTTCGGCCAGCAGGGGGCGGGCGTGGTGCACCACGTAGGCGACCTCGACCCCCATCAGCACCACGACCCACAGCAGGTAGACGTAGAGCAGGAAGACGGGGAACAGCGCCAGACCACCGTAGAGCCGGACCATGGTGTTCGAGGCGCCCAGCAGGGCGGTGTAGGCCTCGAAGCCGATCTTGAGGCTCTCGAAGAGGATGGCCGAGAGCAGGCCGCCGGACACCGCGGCCTTCCAGCGCACGTTGGTGTGGGGCAGCAGCTTGATGGCCAGGACCAGGGCGACGGTGGTCAGGGAGACGGGCACGATGCGGCCCAGCAGGCCGGTGGGCAGGTGCTCGCCCAGGGACGCGGTGGCGGCGAAGCCCGCGGACAGCAGCAGCGGGCCCAGGGTGACCACGGCGTAGAAGAGGGTGATGCGCAGCACCCATCCACGGCGCTGGCGCACCCGGAAGATGTCGTTGAAGGCCTGCTCCACCGAGGTGTACATGCGTGAGCCGGCGACCAGCACGCCCAGGAAGCCGATGACGCCCAGGGCCTCGAGCTGGATGCCGCCGACGATGCTGTCGAGCCAGGGGCCGACCTCGGCCACGGAGGCCGCCAGCACGGTGCTGTACAGGCCCTGCTTGATGGACTCGGCGCCCTTGCCGATCAGCCCCAGGGGGCCCATCAGGGCGAAGGCCAGGGCCAGCACGGGGACGATGGCCACCAGGGTCCAGTAGGAGAGGGTGGCGGCCCGCACGAAGAGCTGGTCCTGGGTGGCGGCGCGCCACAGGGCGATGCTGCCGTGGATGGCGGTCAGCAGGACCCGCTGCCACAGGGGTTGGTCACGGGAGCCGGCCAGCCCGTGGTAGGCGTCCAGGATGCGGGTCGGCAGGTTCATGGGGTGTCCGGGCTGGGGTCAGCGACGACCGCAGGCGCGGTCCACGGCCTGCTCGTACTGGAACAGCCCGGCCTCGATCTGGCCGACGCGCTGCATGGCGGCCTGGTAGGCGGCCTCGGCGGCCTCTTCCTTTTCCTGGGCGACGGCCATCAGCTTGGCGTCTTCGTTGCAGGGGCTGGTCTTGATGCAGTTCTGCATGGCGAGCTGGCCAGAGGCCAGGGAACGCTCGGCGGAGGCGATCTCCCGGGCGCGGCGGGCGTCGACGGCCTCGCGCTCGGCCCGCAGCTCGGCCCGCGCCTGGGTGCACTCGGGGGTCTCGCGCACCTCGGGCTCGGGCTGGGGCTCCGGGGCGACCAGATCGGGGAGCTCGGTGGGCAGCTGGGGGGTCTCACCGGCGCTGGGTTCGCTGGTGCTCGGCGTGGTGCCGGCCCCGAGCAGGTCGCCCAGGCTGGGGGTGGTGGGCTCGTCGGGGAGCTCGGGCTCCTCGCCGCTGCCGCAGGCCAGCGCGAGGATGATGGAGATGGCGGTGACGCCGATGAGGGCGGTGGGGCGGTTCATGGCTCCGGGACCTCCGTAGGTGAGGATCATAGCAGGCCCGGCCCCGCGATGGGCGGGACGATGTGCTTCGCTCCCGGGCATCCGCTATCCTGCCCGGACCTGGAGGTGGCCCATGGCCGACGAGCTGACCCACATGGACGCCGAGGGCAACGCCCGCATGGTGGATGTCGGTGGCAAGCCCATCACCCAGCGCGAGGCGGTGGCCCACGGACGGATCCGCATGACCCCCGAGGCCCGGCGCGCCATCGTCGATCAGCGGGTGAAGAAGGGCGACGTGCTGGCGGTGGCCCAGCTGGCGGGCATCCAGGCCGCCAAGCGCACCGCCGATCTCATCCCCCTCTGCCACCCCCTGCCCATCAGCGGCGTCAAGGTGCAGCTCGAGCCCGAAGGCGACGACGCCGTCGTGGTCCGCGCCCGGGTGCGCTGCAGCTGGACCACCGGCGTGGAGATGGAGGCCCTCACCGCGGCCTCGGTGGCCCTGTTGACCGTCTACGACATGGTCAAGGCCATCGACAAGGGCATGGTCATCGAGGGCGTCAGGCTGCTCGAGAAGCGGGGCGGGCGCAGCGGGGAGTGGGTGGCCACCTAGGGGAGGGGGTCATCCCCTCCCGGCTGTCGGCTCCTACAGCGCCTCTTCCGTGACCGTGCCGCCGGTCAGCGGGGCGTCGAGGATCGTGTCGAAGCTGCGCTCGGCGGGGAGCTTGTCGAGGCGGGCACCGACGATCAGGCCCATGAGCTGGTAATCGTAGGCCACCAGCCAGCCGTCGTTGCTGTAGGCCAGGGTCATGGTGCCGTCGGGCGGGTCGAAGCGGAAGCGCTGGACCTCGATCTCCCGGGGCCCCACGGCCATGGTGCCCGGGCCCAGGTCGGTGAGGGGGCCGGTGAGGATGGTGCCGGTCTCGGCCGACAGCACCGAGAGGGTGTCCACGGACTGCAGCACGCTCAGGGCCCGCTCCTGATCGAACAGCTCCGAGGAGACCAGGTCCACGGCGGCTTGTTCGTGCTGGGTGGTGTGGGCGCCGGCGGCGCTGGCGACGGTCACGGTCCAGCTGCCGTCGATGTCTTGGCGGGCCTGCACCTCGCGCACCTCGCCCGCGGTGGACATGGAGGCCACGAAGCCCCGGTCCCCGCCGAAGCGGGCACCCAGGCGCTGCTCGACCTTCAGGGTGCCCTTGGCGATGGGCAGGACGAAGGAGGTCCAGGCCTCGAGCAGCCGCAGCTCCCCGGTGGAGGTGGGCAGGTACTTGATGGTGACGTCGCGGCTGCCCACCGCGCGGTCCTGGGCCAGCAGCTGGTAGCGCAGGGGCTGCTCGTCGGCGTGGGCCGCGGGGGAGAGCAGGGCGATGGCGAGGGCCGCGAGGGTGGCGCAGAGGGTGCGCGCGAGGCTGGGACGGTGCACGTTCGCTCCAGGGGACAGCAGGGCACAGGTAACAGGAAGGGCGCGTGCGTCGCCCATACAACGTGCTACAGGGCGGCCCGATTCCGCCCCGCGATCCGCGGGCGGGCAGGAGGCATCATGCGCGTCGGCATCTGCGGCTACCCCGGCTCCGGCAAGACCACCGTGTTCCAGGCCCTGGCCCCGGGCGCCAAGCCCAGCCACAAGGGCGTGTCCCTGGGCAGCATCAAGGTGCCGGACGCCCGCGTGGACCAGCTGGCCGAGATCTTCGAGCCCCGCAAGAACGTCTTCGCCGAGATCGTCTTCGCCGACGTGGGCAACACCTCCGGCGCCTCCGGCGGCGCGTTCCCTCCGGCCGTGCTCGAGGCCATGCGCAACATGGACGTGCTGGTCAACGTGGTGCGGGCCTTCGACAGCCCCATGGCCGACAGCGCCATCGATCCCGAGCGGGACATGGGCATGTTCGACGACGAGCTCATCCTGCTCGATCTGCAGCTGCTCGAGAAGCGCGGACAGCGCTGGAAGAAGGAGCAGCGCAAGGGCCTCGAGGTGCAGGTCAACGAGCGCTGCATGGAGCACCTGAGCGAGGGCCTGCCCCTGCGCGCCATGGAGCTGACGCCGCCGGAGCGGCTCACCATGCAGAACATCCAGCTGTTCTCCCTCAAGCCCATCATCGTGCTGCACAACCTGGGCGAGGACATGTGGGACGACGAGGACTGGGCCCACGCCCGCGAGCTGCGGGAGCTGGCCACCAACACCTGGTCCATGGGCATCTGCGCCCAGCTCGAGGCCGAGCTGAACGAGCTCGAGCCCGATGAGCGCACCGAGATGCTGGCGGACCTGGGCCTCGAGCAGCCCGCCGCCGCCGTCTTCGTGCAGACCGCCTACTCCCTGCTGGACCTCATCAGCTTCCTGACCTTCGGCCCCGACGAGTGCCGCGCCTGGCCCATCCGCCGCGGCACCGTGGCCCGCAAGGCTGCCGGCAAGGTCCACAGCGACATCGAGCGCGGCTTCATCCGCGCCGAGGTCAGCAAGCTGCCCGACATGATCGAGCACCGCACCGAGGCCGCCCTCCGCGCCGCCGGCAAGACCCGGCTCGAAGGCAAGGAGTACGTGGTCCAGGACGGCGACCTGATCGTCTTCAGGTTCAACGTCTGAATCACCGGCGGCCTGCGGCCGCGGCGATCCAGCGGTGCGATCGAGCCGACGAGCTGCGCTCGCGGTTCATCTCCCTGTGGGCGCTGCCTCGCCCCAGCTCCCACCTGGCCTTGCCCCGAATTGACGGACAACCAACTACGCAGCTTGCTGGTAGTGCTTCTCATGCACGTTGGGGCTGATGTGTCCATTGGCAGAAAGCCTCCGGACGGGGTTGTAGAACCTGAGGATGTAGTCGTTGATCGCGGCCTTGGCGGCCTGTTTGGTCGGCCACATCGCCCACCCGCTGTCCATCCAGCAGCGCTTCGGCATCACACTGGACCGCGCGCTTCGCATGGCGCACGAGCTGTTGGGGCATCCGTAGACCCGGGAGGCCCCAGGCGCGTGGAGGCAGGCGGCTCCCCGGGGGTAGACTCCGGGCTCTGGCGCACCACTGGGCGCGCGGGCGCTCGGATGCGGCGACCCTGAGGGTCAGGGTCGGCGATCGTGAGCGCTTCGGGGGTCCTTGGCGCTCGGATGCGGCGACCCTGAGGGTCAGGGTCGGCGATCGTGAGCGCTTCGG
>CAYZVO010000016.1:68545-70760 GCA_964481655.1 uncultured Enterobacterales bacterium
CTTGGCGCTCGGATGCGGCGACCCTGAGGGTCAGGGTCGGCGATCGTGAGCGCTTTTGGGGTCCTTGGCGCTCGGATGCGGCGACCCTGAGGGTCAGGGTCGGCGATCGAGCGCTTCGGGGGGTGTGGGTGGTGTCTTGCCTTTGGTCTCAGCCCCGCACCGCCCCCAACGCCGCCTCGAAGCGGGCGACCGTCCCGTCCACATCGGCCAGCTTGTCGAGCCCGAACAGGCCGACGCGGAAGGTCTGGAAGTCCTCGCCCTCTCCGCAGCGCAGGGGCACGCCGCCTGCCACCTGGGCGCCGGCCGCGGCGAAGCGGGCGACGATGCCGCCCTCGTCGATGTAGCTGACCGCGACCCCGGGGGCGCCGAAGCCCTCGGCGGCCACCGACGGCAGGCCGTGGGCGGCGAGCAGGGCGCGCACCCGCCGGCCCAGCTCGAGCTGGCGCTGCTTGGCGGTCTCGAAGCCCATCTCCCGGGCCTCGTGCAGGGCGTCCCGGAAGGTGGCGAGGCCGTCGGTGGGCAGGGTCGCGTGGTAGGCGTGGCCCCCGCCCTCGTAGGCGCGCATGATCTGCAGCCAGCGG
The DNA here is from genome assembly GCA_964481655.1 of uncultured Enterobacterales bacterium. Taxonomy (GTDB): domain Bacteria; phylum Myxococcota_A; class UBA796; order UBA796; family JAFGLY01; genus CALDOK01. The sequence goes on from CAYZVO010000016.1 coordinate 69,127, forward strand.
CCGAGGTCGTTGGCGAAGCTGCTGCTGGTGGAGGACTCCACGGCCGCGGTGCCGGCCTCGCTCAGCATGACCAGGGCCGCGCAAGGGGAGGCGCTCCAGCCCTTCTGGGGGGCGGAGATGAGCACGTCGATGCCGAGCTCGCGCATGTCGACCCACACCGCGCCGGAGGCGATGCAGTCGAGCACGAACAGCCCACCGGCGGCGTGGGTCGCCTCGGCGACCTGGCGCAGGTAGTCGTCGGGGAGGATCATGCCCGAGGCGGTCTCCACATGGGGGGCGAAGACCAGGTCGGGCCGCTGCTGCTGGATGGCGGCGACCACCTCTTCGATGGGCGCGGGGGCGAAGGGCTGGCGGGGTCCGGGGGTGCTCCGGTACGCGGTGAGCACCGTCTCCGAGGCCGGGATGCCGCAGGCCTCGAAGATCTGGCTCCAGCGGACGCTGAACCAGCCGTTGCGCAGCACCAGCACCCGCTTGCCCGTGGCCAGCTGCCGCGCGACCGCCTCCATGCCGTAGGTCCCGCCGCCGGGCACCACGGCCACGGCGTCGGCGCCGTAGACCTCCTTCAGGCCGCTGGAGATGTCGCACATGACCTCGCGGAAGGCCTGGGACATGTGGTTGACGGAGCGGTCGGTGTAGACGACCGAGAACTCGAGCAGGCCGTCGGGATCGACGTTGGGAAGCAGTCCGGGCATGGGGTCCTCCTGGTGCCCGCATCAGAACCACGCGGGGGCCTCCCGGCAAGCGCAGTCCGCCGCTGTCGGGGCCCTGTCCCGGCGGGCGGTGGGGGGGCTCACACCCGCGCCCCCCCAGGCGTTAGGCTGGGGCCATGTGGTCCACGCTCCCCCTCGTCCTCGCCGCCTGCGCCTCCGCCCCGCCGGAGGTCCTCCCCGACGCCGCCCCCACCACCGTGGTCTGGGTGGTGCGCCACGCCGAGAAGGCCAGCGACGCCGAGGACCCGCCCCTGACCGAGCAGGGCCAGGCCCGCGCCGAGGCCCTGGCCGCGCACCTGGCCGACCAGCCCATCGCGGCGGTCTACAGCACCCCCTACCAGCGCACCCGCCAGACCGCGGCCCCCACCGCCGAGGCCCTCGGGCTACCCGTCACCGAGTACGATCCCAGCTCCGATCTGCCCGCGCTCATCCTCGCCGAGCACCGTGGCCAGGCTGTGCTCGTCACCGGACACTCCAACACGGTGCCCGGCATCGTCGCGGGCCTGGGGGTGGAGCCGGCTCCCGAGGAGATCCCCCACGAGCGCTACGGCGACCTCTACTCGGTGCTCGTGTCGGGAGAGCACGCAGACCTGATCATCTCGCGCTTCGGGGATTGACCACCCCCGGCGCGCCAAACGCCGCGGCTCACCTCTGACCCCCGGCAGTACGGCGCGCCTCCCGCGCCGAACGCGGGGGCTCACCCACAACCCCGCCCATACAGCGCGCCTCCCGCGCCAAACGCGGCGGCTCACCCACAACACCGCCCGTTCGGCGCGCCTCCCGCGCCAAACGCGGCGGCTCACCCCTGACCTCGCCCATACGGCGCGCTTCCCGCGCCAAACTCGGCGGCTCACCCCTGACCTCGGCAGTACGGCGCGCCTCACGCGCCGAACGTCGGGGCTCACCCCTGACCCCGGCCGTACG
>CAYZVO010000017.1:0-70310 GCA_964481655.1 uncultured Enterobacterales bacterium
GGTGGAGCGGCCACAGCCCGCCCAGATGCCGCATCTGACGCCGCTGTGTCCGGTCGCGGGCCGGTGGAGCGGCCACAGCCCGCCCAGATGACGCATCTGACGCCGCTGTGTCCGGTCGCGGGCCGCCGAAGCGGCCACAGCCCGCCCAGATGGCGCATCTGACGCCGCTGTGTCCGGTCGCGGGCGGGTGGAGCGGCCACAGCCCGCCCAGATGCTGCATCTGACGCCGCTGTGTCCGGTTCAGACTCCGCCTATGTCGTGGTGCCCTTCGGCTGCGAGGCGCAGCCGCACCCGGCGGCGCAGGTCGAGCTGGAGGCGCAGTGCGCGGATGTGATGGGGAGGTGGTGGCGGAGCCTGCTGCAGGCGACGGATGGTGCGGACGCTGCAGCTGCAACTCCTGGCCAGTTCCTGCTGGGACAGGTCGGAACCGGCGAGGTGGACCAGCGCGTGGCGGGCCTCGACGACATCGCCGGTGTTGCCTCGCAGGTCGCCCAGCGTGAACGTGGCCAGGGTCGCCTCCAGCAGCTCTTCTGGACTGTTCCAGCCCGTGGCCGGCTGCAGGTCGTCGATGCCGTAGAGCCGCAGCAGGTCCCGCCGCCGAAGCTCTGGGACGTGCTCTCGAACCCGAGGGATCAGGTGGGCTCCGATCAGCCGCGCCCCCAACAGGTCCGGCGCCGAGGTGGCCTCGAGGAACGGGTCGGAGGCCAGGTCGTGCCGCTCCCGCTGGCGCATGTCGTACATGCACGAGGAGAAGACGTGGCGCTGGTCGGTCAGCGTTGTCCGGTGCACCCGCAGGAACGGGGTTCCGTAGTCGTGTCGCTTCTGGAGGCTGATCTCCAGCCGCCGCCCCAGCTCTCCGGCCTCTCGGTGGTCGGTCTTGGCTGTCAGGTGGAGGTGGTGCCCTGCGCCACCGAAGGCCAACAGCAGCCAGGGCGCGGTGGTCTTGTAGACGGCGCGCACCAAGCTCCGTCTCTGCGCGTCGGAGCAGTGCAACAGGCGATCGGACTCGAGGCGGGCGCGGATGTGCTGGCCGGGCTGGGACATGACGAACCTCCGTTGGACGGGAGGGCTGCAAGCGTGATGCCAGCCCGCCCAGTCCGCGGCGAAGTCGCCTGTGATGTCGTCTGGTGCGTCATTTCAGGTCTGTGGCGATCCACGCGCCCACCGTCGGATCCGTCGACGACCGTCGAACTTTCGACACCCCGATTCGACACCCCGTGCTAGGCTGCGCGACCATGCAGACCATCGCCTCGTTCCTGCGCAGCCTGTTCCCCGACGTCGATCGGCGCTCGATGATCGTGATCGTGCTGATGTCGGCGGTGCTCGCGGGAACGGCGGTGGGCTGGTACCAGCTCGAGCTGCACCGCGTGAAGCGGGCGGTGGAGCTGTTCGGTGAGCGCCGCATGCTGCGGGGCACCTGGCTGCAGCCGGTGGTGATGGTGGCGCTGGCGGTGGTGTTCTTCGTGCTGCTGCGGTGGGTCAAGGGCCTGCGCTGGCGGGACATGTGCCGGGAGACCAAGGTCGTCACCATCAGCTCCCTGGCCATCATCACGGCCCTGTGGTGGTGGGGCCGGGGTGGGTTCTTCAGCCGCAACCTCAGCGACTTCGTGCCCGCCTCGGATCTGTCCCCCCTCTACGCCTTCTTCTACTTCTCGCTGTCCTGCGTGGTGCTGCGGCTCGTGCTGCCTCTGTTGATGATGAAGCTGGGCATCCTGCGGGGAACACCCGGTGACTACGGCTTCCGCCTGAAGGGCGCCTCGCAGCTGTGGATGGTCTACCTGGGGCTGACCCTGCTGGTCTGCGGTGTGGTCATCGTCTACGCCTCGAACCACCCGGCGTTCCTGGCCAAGTACCCGCTGTGTCGAGCCATGATCACCGGCCACGAGATCCTGCTGTGGCACTTCCTGCTGTACCAGGCGGCCTACTTCATGGTCTTCGTGAGCGGCGAGAGCTTCTGGCGGGGCACCATCATCTTCGGGCTCGAAAAAGACCTGGGCTCCCTGGCCCTGGTCTTCATGATCATCCCCTACGTCACCGCCCACTTCGGCAAGCCCCTGCCCGAGACCCTCGGCGCCATCATCACCGGCATCGTGCTGGGCTCCCTGGCGCTCAAGCACCGCAGCTTCTGGCTGGGGGTGGCGGCCCACTACGGCGTGGCGCTGACCATGGACCTGGCGGCGATCTGGCGGGTGGGGATCAAGCTGATCTGAGCTGGGCCTGGGCCGACGAGTCAGTCCTCGCCGCCCGTGTCCATCCCCCAGTCCGGGCAGAAGTCGTAGACGGTCCACGCCTTGCCGTCGTCGTCGACGTACTGGGGCGGGAGGCTCTGGTTGACCATGCACAGCGTGCAGCCGTCACCGAAGGCGGCCTCGCAGGCCTGCAGGTCGCACTCGTCGATGGCGCCACTGGCGGTCCTCATGGCCTCATCTTCGCAGTCAGGGAACGAGATGGTGGCGCCACAGCCGGCCCCGAGGGCGACGAACAGCGCGATGGCGAAGCGGTCGGTCATGGTGTCCCCTGTCCGGGCTCGGTTGTGGCCTGAGTGTAGCGTGTGGACGGCGCGATCGAGGGGCTGGGCGCCGGCAAGTGCGGGGTTTCGCCGCGAAGGGTGCGGGTTGTCGGCGCGGGTCGCTGGGAACTCCGGGGTTTCGGCGCGAAGGGGTGGAGTTGTCGGCGCGATCGGGGGGCTGGGCGCCGGCAAGTGCGGGGTTTCGCCGCGAAGGGTGGGGGTTGCCGGCACTTGGTGCCTATGACCTTCGCGGTACACGCCCCACCCCCTACCCGGTGCTACCGTGGTGTCGCCCGCGGGCTCTGGGGCCTCCATGCGTGCGCTGCTGCTCGTCCTGCCACTGCTCGCCTGCCACAGCGGCGAAGCGCCGGGAGACATGGCCGCACCCACCACAGACACCGGCCCACGCCACACCCCGCCCATCTCCGGCCCCGAGCACTGCAGCTTCTGGCTGGGGGTGGCGGCCCACTACGGCGTGGCGCTGACCATGGACCTGGCGGCGATCTGGCGGGTGGGGATCAAGCTGATCTAGCCCTCCACCTCCACATCCTCGCTCGCCCCCTCCAGCTCGCCGATGATGTCCTCGGTCCAGCCCTTCACCGATCCCTCCATGCGGTAGTGCAGCCGGGTCGAGAGGTCCTCGTTGGGCTCGCCGCCGCCGTCGATGAGGGCCACGCCCATCAGCCCAACCTCCCCTTCGGGACCGGCCATCACGGACATCATGTTCCAGACACCCACGTCGCCCTCGATGCCTTCGGCCCAGGCCTCGAGGAAGCCGCCGCCGGGCTTGGCGCCGGGGCCGATGCTCTCGGGGTCTGCCTCGATGATGGCGTAGCAGGGGTACTCGTCGCAGTTGACCTCGAGCAGCTCGAGCTCGTCGTGGCCCGCCAGGGCGTCGGCCAGGCCGTCCTCGAAGTGGTCCGCGTGCAGCTCCGGGGGCAGCGCCTCCGGCCAGGCCTGGGGGGTGCCCTCCACCGCCGCGATGCGGCCGCGCTGGATGGCGTCCTCGAAGTCGGCGGTGGCCAGGGCCTGCTCGAGCTCGTCGATGCGGGCGCGCAGGACCGCGGGGTCGTCCTCGTCGTCGCTGGCGACGGGGCCACCAGTGCGGGTGACCACCCGGCGTGCCGGGTCCTCGCGCTGGGTCTCGGCGGTCTTCGACCAGCGCTCGCCGGCCTCGACGGTGTCGGGGTGCTCGCCGCCGATGCGGGCCACGCCCTCGTAGACGGCCACGGTGATGGCGGCGCCGGCCACCGCTGCTGCTGCGTGCTTCCAGTCCATGGATTCGACCTCCTGACCCCTCTCACGCAGGGACCCGGGGGAAGGTTCCACTGAAATGCGCGCCACCCCGTCGACCTCCACCGGCACGCCGGCCGCCAGCACGGTGGCCTGGCCGTCGACCCACTCTTCCCCCTCGATCAGCACGATCTGTGCGGGGTCGGCGGGCCAGAGCACCAGCACCAGCAGGGCCGCCGCGGCGGCCAGCGCGGCCGCGATGGCGTGGCCGCGGTTCCAGCCGCCAGCCCGCTCCGGCTCCCCCTCCATCACGCGATCATCCAGCGCTGGGGGCGGTGGCATGTCGGGCAGCCCGGCGATCTCCGAGGGCAGGGCCTGCATGGCCTCCCACGCGCGCTCGAGCGCTGGCTCGGCATCGATGCGCGCCAGCAGCGCCGCCTCGTCATCGGTGGACAGCTCGCCGTCCAGCAGGCGGGAGAGGGCCTCGGAGTCGCGAGGATCGACCGTCATGTCAGACCTCCCAGGAGCTGCGCCAGGCGCCCGCGGCCGCGGTGCAGGCGGGACTTGATGGTGCCCAGGGCCACCCCCTCTTCCGCGGCCAGGGTGGCCAGGGGCACCCCCTCGAGGTGGTGCAGCACCACCACCCTGCGCTGGTCGGTGGGCAGGCGCTGCAGGGCCGCCTCGAGGCGCCGACCGCGTTGGCGCGCCACGGCCAGGTCATCGGGCCCCGGCTCCCCGGCGCTCAGGCCGTCCAGCTCCACCACGTCGCCCCGCACCCGGCCCCGCCTGTGGCGGTCGATGAGCACCCGGCGGGCGATGGTCCCGATCCAGGTGTCGAGGCTGGCGGCGCCGTCGGGATCGAAGCCGGGCAGGGCCCGGAAGACCTTCTCCCAGCTGCGCTGGTAGCAGTCCTCGGCCTCCGACCCGGCCAGGCGCGCACACAGGCCCCAGACCCGCGGCCCGTGGCGTTCCACCAGCACGCGGCGGGCGCGGGGATCCCCTCGCTGCGCGCGCAGCAAGATGCGGTCGGGGCGTGGGGCGGTCTGCGCCATCATCACCAACCCTACACGCGCGGGGGGGCGGAAGGTTCCCCCGGGGGTGAGCACCACCCACGTTCACCACATCGAGTTCGGGCTATGTATGCCCGCCCTGCTCCCGGACGCGCCCTGTGATCCTCGCCGCCGCCCTGCTCGCCCTCGCCTGCGCCCCCAAGCCCATCGCTCCGGCCGCTCCCGTCGACGCCGTCAGCGAGGCCACTGCGGCCTACACCATCGACGCCACCACCCAGGCGACGCCGTCCCCCGATGAGATCGTCGAGGGTGTCCTCACCGGCCCCATCGTGCACTACGACGACGCCTTGATCCGCGGCGGTGAGCCCCACGGCCACCCCGGCATGCTGGCCCTGCGCGAGCTGGGCGTCCACGTCATCATCTCGATCCTGGACGAGCCCGAGGATCTGCAGCCCGCCGCGGACGTGGGCATCGCGCGCTACCAGATCCCCTTCGCCAAGACCGCGCTGGACGCCGCCACCCTGGATCGTTTCATGGAGCTGATGGTGGCCGCCGAGGCCGGCGGCTCCCGGGTCTACCTGCACTGCCACGGCGGCAAGCACCGCGCGGGTGCGCTGGCCATGGCCTGGCGCCTCCGGGCCCAGGGCTGGAGCGTGGAGGATGCCCAGGCCGAGTTTCTCGCCAACGGCGGCGACATGGCCACCGATGCTGCCATGATCGCCGTCATCGAGAAGTGGGCCTCCCAGCCCTGATTTGCTGGCCCTGCATTGGTCGCGTCGGCTCCGGTGGTGATAGGCAGCGCCCACTGGAGACCTGCCTTGATCCTCACCCCGCTGCTGTTCGTCGCCCTGCTCCACACGACCCCCGCGGCGCTGGCGCAGGACGGCTGCACGGACCCAGGCTCCGGCGTCTGTGGCGACATCGGCGCCGCCCTGGATGGCGTCGGCGACATCGCCTTCGATGAGGAGGAGATCCCCGTCCCCGACGAGCAGCCCGTCGAGGATGTGCACGACATCTTCGCCATGGACGCCCCCTGGGTCATCCAGATCGACGGTTGGGACCCCTACCGCACCTCCCCCGAGGCCTTGAAGGACGAGGTCGAGATCCCCGGCGCGACCATCAGCGTGTACCGGGGCGACCCCAACCACGACACCCACTGCCCCGAGGCCAGCGACGAGGACCTGGAGCACCGCTCCGACGACTTCGGGATGCGCACCAGCGGCAACTTCACCAAGGGCACCCCCAAGTCGAGCCTGAAGATCGACTTCGCCGGCAAGAAGCAGCGCTGGCTGGGCATGGACAAGCTCAACCTCAAGGCCATGTGGAACGACCCCAGCCAGATGCGCGAGGCCCTGGCCTGGGAGTTGTTCGAGGACGCCGGCGTGCCCGCGTCGGGCCACGGCTACGCCCGGGTCTGCATCGGCGGCCAGTACATGGGCCTGTTCTCGATGATCGAGCAGGTGGACAAGGCGTTTCTCAAGGACCGCTTCGGCAAGAACGACGACGGCAACCTCTACAAGGCCTACTGGGGCGACATCGGCCCGGCCACGCTGGAGCACCGGCAGGACGGCAGCGGCGACGACTCCGGCGCCCAGTACCGGCAGTCGGGCGACATGGACGAGCGCACCTGGCGCCTCAAGACCAACGACGCCGAGGACGACGACCCGGCACACCAGAGCTACGACGACCTGGCCGAACTGGCCCGGGTGATCAATGGGGTGGGCTTCGAGGGCCGCGGCGACGCTGTCTTCGAGTCCCGGGAGTGGCAGCGCGCGGTGGAGGACATCTTCGACGTCAAGGCCTTCCTGCGCTGGGCCGGCACCTCGATGCTGCTGGGCGCTTGGGACAACTACTGGGCCACCCCCGCCAACTACTACCTGTACAACTCGGGCAAGAAGGGTGCGGGCAAACAGTTCATGGACGAGCCGTACTTCCACTTCATCCCGTGGGACTACGACAACAGCCTGGGCGTCGATCGCTTCGACACGGAGTGGCAGTACGCCGACCTGCTGGACTGGTCCGCGGCCACCCGGAACTACCACGGGGGCCAGGGCGAGTCCCAGCTGCCGATGATCGAGAACCTGCTCGAGAACGAGTACTTCCGCAGCTACTACCTGGACCACATCGAGCACATGCTCGACACCCGCTTCAACGATCAGTGGTTCGGCGAGCGCATCGGTGACGAGGGCTCCGGCGGGCTGTGGGACCAGGTGCGCAACGCCGCCTTCCTCGAGTCCGACACCCCCAACGGCCCGTCGCACACCGGCCGCCAGTTCACCAACGATCAGGTCTACTGGAACGGCTACGAGGGCTACGAACTGCACAAGGACGGCCAGGACACCACCGGCATCCTCCACTACGTGCGCATGCGCCACGACTCCGCCCGGGAGCAGCTCGAGCAGCTCCGCAAGAAGACCCCCGCGGGCTCCAGCGACGCCATCTTCCCCGCGGAGCCGACGCCGATCCCGAGCGCGCGGGAATAGCCCTACCTGCTGTAGCCGTACTCTTCCCTCAGCCAGGTCTCCGCGGGCTTCTCGTAGGTCCCCAGGCCCCAGGCCTTGATGGAGATGGTGGTCGCGGTGAGGTCCACGGTGATGTAGCCGACCTCGGAGGGGACCTGGTCGGTCTCGTCCAGCTCGGGGAAGGCCACCCGGTCGCGGCGGTCGGCGTCCTCGTCGTCCGGGTCGATCACGGTGGTGTGGGGGTAGTTGCCCGCCGGCGGGGTCACGATGTAGCCGACGCCGTCATCCGGGCCGATGCCGTAGGTGGCCGACGAGACGATCTCGGCGTTGTACTGCAGCGGCAGCATGCGCTGGTACAGGTGCTCGTGGCCGTAGAAGCCCCAGTCCACGTTGCCGTCGAACAGCTCGGTCATGTCGCGGTAGGCGCCCTGCTCGTGGTGGTGGCGGCTGCCGATGTTGTAGGGCGGGTTGTGCCACTGGGTGAAGACCCAGTCGTACTGGCGCACGCCGCCGCTCCAGGTGTCGGCCAGGTCGGCCTCGGCGAAGGCGTACTGGTCGCCTTCCCGCAGGAAGCCGTCGGGGTTCTCCGAGAACAGGGTGAGGATGTGCACCCGCCCGACGTCGAGGCTGTAGAAGTCGCCCACACCGTCTGCGGAAGAGGGGACCTCGAAGTAGTGGTGGAAGTTGGTGGTGTCGAGGTTCGAGCCGAAGGTGGGGGTGTCGTGGTTGCCCACCGCGGGCACGATGGGCGTGGAGTGGAACAGCTCGCGGCCGCGGTCGAAGAACACCCACCACTGGCCGTTCTTCTGGTCGTTGGGCATGTCGCCGGGGATCATGGCGAAGGCCAGGTCCGGGTGGTTGTCCACCACCGACTCCGCCACGTCGCCCCAGCGGTTGTCCTCGCCCTGATCCTGCATGTCCGACATCACCACGAAGGACAGCTCGCTGCCCCAGCGATCCGCGGTGCGGAAGCTGTAGGTCTCCGAGCCGTTCCCGGCGGAGTCCCAGACCTTGTAGTGGTAGGTGGTGTTCGGGGCGAGGTCCTCGAGGGCCACGTGGTGCATGGTGCCGAACTCGGTGCCGGCCACGGCCGAGCCCAGGGAGCTGGTGGTGCCGTACTCGACCACGCCCAGGCAGGGCAGGGAGGTCTCGAAGTTGACCACCACGCCGTCGTGGGCCTCGGCGGTGTCGTTCCAGGTCAGGTAGGGCCCGATGAAGGGGACCTCGAAGGCCCAGCCCCAGTCCTTGCCGCCGTTGGCGTCCCACTCGTCACCGACGGGGTCGTAGACCACGAAGTGCATCGCGCGGGCGTCGGTGGGGGTGGTGACGGTGACCTCGAAGCCGCCGTCGCCGGTGCGGCTCATCTCGCTGTCTCGCACCCAGCCCTCGTCGCCACCCTCGACCACCACCTCCATGTCGTCCAGGCCCTCGACCGCGTTCCAGCCGTTGAAGCCGTGGTGCAGCGTCAGGCTGTGCACCTTGCGCAGGTCGCCGTAGTAGTAGACCGTCGCGTCCTCACCCGGCACCAGGGGGAAGGGCTCGACCCACACCTCGGGCTGCACCCAGGGGTCCAGGTGCCCCCAGTCGTAGGTGTCGGGGCCGGTGTCGGTGTCCGCGTCGCTGTCGGCGTCGGTGTCCGCGTCGCTGTCGGCGTCGGCGTCGGTGTCGGTGTCCGTGTCGCCGTCGGTGTCGGTGTCGGTGTCGCCTTCGGGGCCGGTGTCGTCCACGGGCTGGGTCTTGTCGCCGCAGGCAGCGGTCAACAGCAGCAGGGCGAGGGAGAGGCCGCGAGCGTAACGCATGATCGAGTCACTCCTATGGAACACCTGTAACCATAGTATCTCACGGCTGCGCCCACACCCCCCGAGATCGGCATTACCCCGGGCTCCCAGGCCGGGATAGGGGGCGCGCCCGCCGACTCCAGCCAGGAACGAGCCATGTCCAGCGACGCGCGCTTCTACATCACCACGCCCATCTACTACGTGAACGGCACCCCCCACATCGGCCACGCCTACACCTCGGTGGTGGCGGACGCGGCGGTGCGCTGGCGCCGGTTGAAGGGCGAGGCGGCGTACTTCCTCACGGGCACCGACGAGCACGGCCAGAAGGTGCTCGAGAAGGCCGAAGAGCGGGGCATGACCCCCAAGGACCACTGCGACGACATGGTGGTGCACTGGAAGGCGATGGGCGAGCGCTTCTCCATCTCCAACGACCACTTCGTGCGCACCACCGACCCGGGCCATGTGGCCTGTGTGAAGGCCGTGCTGCAGGACCTGTGGGACAAGGGCCAGATCTACAAGGACACCTACGTCGGCTGGTACTCCACCAGCGCCGAGCGCTTCTGGACCGAGAAGGACCTGGTGGACGGCAAGTGCCCCGACACCGGCCAGCCGGTCACCAAGATCGAGGAGTCCAACTACTTCTTCCGCATGGGCAGCTACCAGCAGCAGCTCATCGATCACATCGAAGCCAACCCCGACTTCATCCTGCCCGAGAAGCGCAAGAACGAGGTGTTGGGCTTCCTCCGCAAGGAGCTGGGCGACCTCTGCATCTCCCGTCCCAAGGAGCGCATGGCCTGGGGCATCGACCTGCCCTTCGACACCGACTTCGTCACCTATGTCTGGTTCGACGCGCTGCTCAACTACCTGTCGGTCCCCGGGTACATGCCCGGCGGCGACGACGGCTACCTGGACACCTGGCCCGCCACCTACCACCTCATCGGCAAGGACATCCTGACCACCCACTCGGTCTACTGGATCACCATGCTGATGGCGATGGAGGTGCCCCTGCCCGAGCACATCTTCGCCCACGGCTGGTGGATGTCCGCCGACGGCGAGAAGATGAGCAAGTCCCTGGGCAACGCCATCGACATCAACCTGCTGGCCGACGAGTACGGCGTCTGCGCCACCCGCTACTACCTGCTGCGGGAGATCGCGCTGGGCGCCGACGGCAACTTCTCCTACCAGGGTTTCCAGACCCGCTACAACGCCGACCTGGCCAATGATCTGGGCAACCTGGCCCACCGGGCCCTGTCCATGACCCGCAACTGGCTGGGGGGCGTCACCCCCGCCCTGGGCGCCAGCACCGAGCTCGAAGACGAGCTGCAGGCCCTGGCCGTCACCGCCGTCCGGGACTACGCCGAACGCATGGACCGCCTCGAGTTCAAGGGCGCGCTGGACGCCCTGTGGGAGCTGGTCAAGGCCGGCAACAAGTATGTGGACACCACCGCGCCCTGGGCCCTCAACAAGAAGGGTGAGACCGAACGCCTGGCCACCGTGATGCGCACCGTGGCCGAGCTGTGCAACCTGGTGGCCGGCTTCCTGCTGCCCGTGATGCCCGCCAAGATGGGCGAGCTCCTCGAGCGCCTGGGCCGCTCCGTGCCCCAGGCCGAGGCCGACGTGCGCGCCGTGCTGTGCGGGGGCGCCGAGCCCCTGCGGGCTCTGGTCGAGGCTGACGCCCAGGACCTGGGCGAGCCCCTGTTCCCCCGCTTCCGCAAGCTGCCCCCCGCCATCGCCGCCTTGTTCGGCGACGAAGACGACGCCAAGAAGAAGCAGGACCGGCGGTCCGCCCAGAAGACCAAGCAGAAGGCCCCCAAGGAGCCGCCGCCCCCGACCCCCGAAGACGCCATCACCTACGACGACTTCGCCAAGGTCCGCCTGCAGGCTGGCCGCGTCCTCGAGTGCTCGAAGCACCCCAAGGCCGACAGGCTGCTGGTGGTCAAGGTGGATGTGGGCGAGCCCGAGCCCCGGCAGATCGTGGCCGGCGTGGCCGACGTCTTCGGGCCCGATGATCTGGTGGGCCGCACCGTCGTGGTGGTCTGCAACCTGAAGCCCGTGAAGCTGCGCGGTGTCTGGTCCAACGGCATGCTCCTGGCGGCCAGCAACGATGATGGCGTGCAGGATCTCGTCGGCGCAGACTGCGACCCGGGTGCGGCGGTGAAGTAGGGCGAGGTCCGTAGGGCGGCCACAGCCCGCCCAGATGCGCCATCTGACGCCACCCTGTCCGGTCCGGGCCGCAGGAACCGGCCACAGCTCGCCCAGATGCGCCATCTGAGGCCGCCCTGTCCGGTCCGGGCCGCAGGAACCGGCCACAGCTCGCCCAGATGCGCCATCTGAGGCCGCCCTGTCCGGTTCGGGCCGCAGGAACCGGCCACAGCTCGCCCAGATACGCCATCTGAGGCCACCCTGTCCGCATGCGGGCCCGCCTGAAGGCTCCCGGCCCCTCGCGACACACAGCTCCCAGACAGCGCCGCCCCACACACGCAGCCGGGGCGGCCACGGGAGGTGTGTATGTGTGTCGGCTCGGCCCGCCAGGGCTCGTTCCTCGTCTGCCTGCTGGCGGCGCTCGCCCTGCTCATCCCCGGCCTGTCCTACGCCGATGAGACCCTCGTCGAAGAGCCGGAGCCCCGACGCCGGATCATCAAGACGGTCCAGCCCAAGGCCTACCTCAAGCGCGGACGGCTCGAGCTCGAGCCCCTGGCGGGGGCGGTGGTCAACGATCCCTTCCTGCGGCGGCGCATCGTGGGGCTGCAGGCGGGCTGGCACGCGGCGGACATCTTCTCGCTCGAGCTGAACCTGGGCTTCTCGCCCATGCTGGGGGAGGCGGACTGGAAGCCCATCACCGCCGAGCTCATCGAGAACAACCACGTGTCCCCGGACCTGTCGCGCCTGACCTGGTTCGGGGGCGCGGGCCTGGGCTTCGCCCCGATCCACGGCAAGTTCGCCGTGGGCCAGCGCATCGTGCACTACGACATCTTCGGCAGCTTCGGCATGGGGGTGGTGCGCACGGTGGACGACCTCGAGGTCATCGGCGCCGACGACGATCCCTGGGCCCAGGCCACCCAGCACCAACTGCACCCCACCACCCGCTACGGCGGGGGGGCCCGGGTGGTGCTGGGGCCCAACGTGGCGGTGCGGGTGGAGGCCCGCTCGCTGGTCTACATCGAGACCATCTTCGGCACGACCCTCGAGATGAAGAACAACATGCTGGTGCTGGGGGGCGTGTCCTTCTTCCTGCCCGGGCGTGAAGCGGGCTGATGGTGCGTTCCACCCCGCCGTAGATGGAACACGGGACAGTCGATGGGACACGCTGGGCGGTGGGCGCCGCCGGTGATGGCGTGTGGTGATTCTTTAGGAGAAACGCACGCGATCGTGAGTTCGGCCCATGCTCGCCATCGTTGGCCCCCTTCTTGCGAAGTCTCCGGGTGCGTCCCAGCCACGGAGCCTCCCATGACCGCACGCATCAACCTCCCCGTCCCCTGCATCTGGCTGCTGGGCTTCTCGCCGGCGGCGCTGGCGTCCGAGGCCACGCACCTGTTCGTGGCGAGCGCCGAGTCGGGGTTGCTCGCGAGCCCGCAGGACCTGCTGCCGCTGCTGCTGGCCGTCCCCGTGGCCATCGCGCTGCTGCGTCAGCGGCGGTCCGCTACCCCAGTCCCCGCGGCACCTCTTCGGTGATGTCGGGGATGTCGTCCAGCTCCGGCTCGAGCGCCTCGCGGAGCTTGGCCGCCAGGCGGGTGGGGGTGAAGGGCTTGGGCAGGAAGTGGACCTTCTCGGAGGCCACCCCCCGACGCAGCACGTCGTCCTCGGTGTAGCCGGAGGTGAAGACCACCCGCATGGTGGGGTGGAAGGCCAGCAGGTGCTCGGCCAGCTCGCGGCCGTTCATGCCGGGCAGGACCACGTCGGTGAGCAGCAGATCCGGCGGCCGGTCGCTGTGGTGCACGTAGGCCAGGGCCTCTTCGGGTGAGGTCGCGGAGTCCACCAGGTAGCCGAGCTCCTCGAGCATGGCCTCGGTGGTCTCGAGCACCATGGGATCGTCCTCGACCAGCAACACCCGCTCGTGCCCGCCCGGTGAGCTGAAGGGCTGCCGCGCTCGCTCCATCTCCTCGGGCAGCTCCTTGCTGCAGGCGAAGAGCATCGTGAAGGTGGTGCCCTGCCCCGGGGCGGACTGCACGCGGATCTCGCCGTCGTGCTGCTGCACGATGTTGAAGACCATGGTCAGGCCCAGGCCGGTGCCCTGGCCGACGCCCTTGGTGGTGAAGAAGGGCTCGAAGATCCGCGCCCGCGTCTCCGGGGCCATGCCGTGGCCGGTGTCTCGAACCTCGAGGGCCAGGCGGGGCGGGACCTCGGCGGCCTCGCCGTGGGGGGTGTTGGCGGTTGAGATGACCAGGGTGCCCCCCTCGGCCATGGCGTCGCGGGCGTTGAGGGCCAGGTTCATCAGCACCAGCTCGAGCTGGCTGCTGTCGGCCAGGACCACGTCCTGGGTGGCGCGCAGGCGGATCTCGAGGCGGATCTCCTCGCCGATGAGCCGCTGCAGCATGGGGGCGATGCCGCGCACGCAGCCGTGGATGGAGGCGGGGGCCATGGCCACCACCTTGCGGCGGCTGAAGGCCAGCAGGCGCCCGGTGAGCTCGGCGGCGCGATCCACCGATCGCAGGCTGGTCTCGATGCGCTGGGCCGGCTTGCTGGCGGGATCCAGCGCCATGAGGGCCAGCTCCATGTTGCCCCGGATGGCCGTGAGCACGTTGTTGAAGTCGTGGGCGACGCCACCGGCCAGCTGGCCTACCGCCTCCATCTTCTGAGCCTGGCCGAGCTGCTCGGTGAGCTCCTGCTTCTCGCTCTGCAGCCGGGCGCGGGTCAGCGCCTCCTCCACCAGGGCGTTGGCGGCGTCCTCGCGCTCCAGCAGGATCTTCAGCATGTCGCGCTGCAGCAGCCCCGGCGCCAGCACGAGCACCAGGCATGCGGTGCAGACCACGGCGGTGACGGCGGCCCAGGCCTGCGGGCTGTTGATGGTCGCAGGGATGGTCGGGTTCAGCTCGAGCACACCGAGCACGAAGCCTCCACCCACCAGCGCCATGCTGCCCATGCAGAGCAGGCCGAAGAAGATCCCCGAGCGCAGCCCGAAGAAGACGGTGGCCAGCACCGCGACGGTCAGCAGCAGGACCGTGCCGCCCCCCGCGAGGCCGAAGCGGGCCAGGGTGTCGATGGCCAGGGCGAACAGCACGATCTCGAGGGAGGCCGCGCGGAACCCGAAGGGGACGTGGCGGGGTAGCAGCGCGCAGACCGCCAGGAGCCAGTACCCCACCGACGCGACGACCAGGTGGGTCCACAGCCCCAGCTGCCACATGGCCACGCAGTGGGCGATCCAGGCGGGGAAGCCCACCAGGGCCAGGCCGTAGAGCATCCAGGCCAGCAGGCGCTGGCGGATGGCGTACAGCTCGGCGGGGGGGCGACCCATGGCGTCCTCGGAGGCGGCTCATGTAGCACGGCCGTGACCCCCACCTCACCCCGTGGGGTCGTCCGATGAGCGTTAGGGAGGTTCGAGGCGCCACGACCCCGGCGCCGAGGGAGCAGCCATGCCGGAGAAGATCGAAGAGACCCCCCTGCGTCGCATCAGCCGGGAGGTCGGTGACTCCGGCCTGTTCTCCCCCGAGGTCCACCGCCTCTACGAGGCCGGCAAGGCGCGCAAGGCCCAGGCCGTCTTCAAGGCCCAGGTCGCCAAGGAGCTGAACTCCGGCCGCAAGCGTCGGCAGCAGCAGTACCTGGACGACACCTACCTGTGGCTCGATCCGCTGGGCAGCGCTCCGTCGATGCACACGGTCAACGGCATCGGGACCATGCTGTACGGCAACTACAAGCCCAACCCCGACGGTGTGCACATCGCCACCTTGTGGTTCGTGTTCGTCTTCCTGCCCGTCTTCCCCATCGCCGCGTACGTCGTGCGCAAGGCCGGGGGCAACAGCTGGACCTTCTACGCCAAGGCGCCGCTACCCCCCTTCGCCCGCATCTGGCGGGTAGGGATCGGCGGGGTCATCGCCGCGGCCGCCATCGCCATCGGCGCGATGGTCGCCTGGGACAGCTCCCACGCCGAGCTGTGGCTGTACAACGGCTTCGAGGTGCCGGTGCAGGTGTCGGTGGAGCAGGACAGCTTCGAGCTGGCCCCCCACCAGATCCGCAAGGCCGGGGACTACGCCCTGGGCCCGGTGACCATCGTGAGCACCCCCGAGGGCTGGACGGTGCCCATCGAGCAGGTCCAGCCGAACCTCGACCTGCTCGGCGACGACGAGCTGCTCTACAACATCGCCGGCCGCGCCTCCCTGGTGCGGGGCTGGGTGGTCTACGGCCCGGGCAGCACCCGGGACGACGAGCTGCTGGGGACCGAGACCTTCGTGCCCGTGGGCAGCGTGGACTACCTGCTGCGGGAGCCCCCCATGTCCAAGGAGGTGCGCGAAGGCAGCTCCATCGTGGACGAGGTGGTCTACAACGCCGAGGACGAGGTCCCCTTCTCGGTGGCCGCGTTCTTCACCCAGTCCATGGTGAGCCCCGATGACGCCTGGCGGATGCTGCAGGCCCGGCTGGCGGTCAACCCGGGCGATCGCGAGGCCCTGGCCCTCATCTCCACCATGAAGCCCTCCGGGGATCCCGAGCTGCTCGCCATGGGTGAGCTGGCCCGCGCCGGCAACCCCGACGATGTCGAGGCCCACCGGCTCTACCAGAACTGCCTCGGCCAGGAGCAGGCCGACGCCGTGCGCCAGGAGTACCTGGACCTCGCCAGCGAGCACGCCGACTCCGCCATGTACCAGTACCTGGCCGGCCGCCTGCTGGACGACGCCGGGGACGAGGCCGAGCAGCGCTTCCGCAAGGCCCTCGAGCTCGACCCGGGCTTCCCCTACGCCCACCTGGCCCTGGGCTACCAGCTGGCCACCCGCGGTGATCTCGATCCCGCCATCGACGCCTACGGTCGCTACGCGCAGCTCGAGCCCAGCGCCGCCGCCGATGTGCTCCGCAGCCGGGTGCGCCTGCTGCAGGCCCGCGGCGCCGAGGGCTGGCTCGACGCCGCCCAGGCCCTGGTGGACGAGACCCAGCTGCTGGTCGGCGAAGACGCTGGCCTCGCGGGGCTGCAGGCGACCCTGGCGGTCCGCCACGGCACCCAGCCCCTGGCCGAGGTCCTCGACGGCCTCGAGGCCGCGCTGAGCTGGGAGGCCGACGGTGAGATCGAGGCTGGCAGCGCCGCGCTGCCGGCCCAGCTGGACGCGTGCATGGCCGCGGGCGATGTCGAGCGTGCCCGCGCGCTGCTGGTCGGGCTCGATCCCGAGCTGGACGGCTGGGTGCTGGCCAAGGGCGACCTGTTCCTGGCCCTGGCCGGCGGCGAGCCGGCCGCGGTGAACCAGGCCCTGGACACCCACCTCGAGATGCTGGCCGCCGCCAACACCTCCCAGGCGCTGTACGCCGCCGCCGCGGCCCAGGCCCTCGGGCACAGCGGCGCCGAGGCCCTGCTCGAGCTCGCTCAGGGCCTCGAGCGCCCCGGCAGCGTCAGCCCGGCGGTGGTGCTGGCCCCCGACGCTGCCCTGGACACAGCCGGCAGCCTCGACAGCCTGCTGGCCCCTGTCCCCTTCGACGGCCGCGGCTTGGCCTACGCCGCCGCCGCCGTGCGCCTGCAGCACAGCGGCGCGGACCCCGCCATGGTCGCCCACGCCCGCAGCCAGGCCGCCCACTTCGCCCTGCCGGACGAGCTGCCGCCCTGGTAGCCCCCGGCTCCCGGCTCCCAACCCTCTCACCCCTCTCTCGCGCAAGCCGACAGGGGCCAGGTGTGTCATTAGTGGAAGACGACTCCATACGGGAGCCCCCATGTCTCTGCTGTCGCTGATCGCCCTCGCTGCACTGTCGCTGCCCGCGCACGCCGCCGACTCCAAGGGTCCCAAGTTCCAGGCACAGCTCGCCCAGGGCAAGGTGGCCGCCGCCTGGCGCGGCTGCGAGAAGCTGATGGAGAAGGGGGCGCTGCAGCACGACGACGAGGTCGAGGCCTGCGCCACCGCCGACCTGCGCCAGGCCGAGGCGGCCAACCCCGGCGGCTTGAGCCTCGAGCAGCTCAACGTGCACTGGGCGCGCTGGAACGGCACCGCGGCGGCGGGTGAGACCCGGGCCCAGGCCGCTCAGATGCGCCTGGCCGGAGCTGGCGGTGACATCGACACCATCGCCGCCATCTACGGCGCCTTCCCCGACACCCCCGCCGGCCAGGCCAGCAGCGACCTGCTCTACCAGCACTACGTGGACATGAACAGCTCCGCCGCTATGGCCGAGTTCGTCGAGCGCTTCCCCGACGCACCCCAGGTGGATCGCGCCCGGACCGTGGCCCTCGATCTGGTCTGGGCGGAGACCGAGACCGTGGGCACCCGCGCGGCCTGGGCCGCGTTCATCGCCGCCAACCCCACCCACCCGCGGCTGGCCGATGCCGTGCGCTGGCTCGAGACCTCGGCGTACCACGAGGCCGAGGCCGAGGGCACCGCGGCGGCCTGGACCACCTTCCTCTCCGAGTTCCCCGAGCACGCCCGCTACGAAGAGGCCGAGCAGAACCGCATCAACGCCATGTTCGACGAGGCGGTGGAGAAGGGCCCCGAGGTGATGCTGGCCGTGGCCGACGCCTGGCCCGACCACCCCCGTTCCGCCGTGACCCGGACCCAGGCCTACTCGAGCATGCTCGAGGTCAAGCTGCTCTCCCGCGGCTACCACGATCCCAGCTGGAAGCTGGCCGCGGGCCTCGAGGGCGAGCCCCTGGCCATGCGCCTGGGGGTCGATGGGGTCGAAGTGGTCTTCCCCGAGGGTCAGCCCGTGGGCACGGCGACCGTCGTCTGGTTCGAGGCGGGTCAGGCCTGGCCCCTGACCGACCTGTACGCCGAACGTCTGGCCACCGCGGGCTTCCCCTCCGACCGGGTCCAGGCCGTGACCGAGGTCGGCTGGTTGCCTCCCCAGGGACAGACCGAGCCCGCCTGGCTGAGCCCTTGTGCACCCCCGATGGAATCGAGGGCAGCTTCGGCGTGGTCACCCAGGCCTTCGGGCTGGAGCTGGTGTTCCCGTTCTCCGTCGATGTGCTCTGCTCGGCGGCCCGCCCCTGACGGCTGCGACCAGCTGAATATTCGGCCTTGACCCGGAGCCCTCTGCGACGTATCGTCGCGGAATGATGGGCCTCGCACTCGGACTTCCACTGCTCGTGGTGCCTGCGCTCGCGGGCGACGCACCCGACTGTGATCAGCCGAGCACGGTGGCGGACTTCTTGCAGGCCGCGGAGCGGGGCGAGCACGCCTTCGCCGCCATGGATCTGCCCGCGCTGTCGTCGGCCCGGGAGCGTGGCCTGCTCCTCATCCCCTGCCTCGGGGAGCCCATCACGCCCCACGACGCGGCGGCCTTCCACCGCATGATGGCGCTGGCGGCGTTCACCTCGGGTGACCGAGAGGCGGTGATGCGCGAGTTCCACGCCGCCCGACGCCTCGAGCCCGGCTACCAGATCCCCCTCGAGGTGGCGCCGCCGGGGCACTCCCTGGTGCGGCTTTACGACAGGTCGGCGGGGGCGGACGAGGGCGAGCTGCAGGCGGTGATCCCACCGAAGTTCGGCTGGGTGAACGTCGACGGCGTGCGCGGCGCCCCCCGCCCGAGCGGGATCGCCACCCTGATGCAGGTCTACGGCAAGGGAGACGTGCTGCAGGAGAGCCTCTACCTGCTGCCCGAGCACGAGCTGCCCGTCTGGGGCCCGCTCCCCATCGACGATCTGCGCCGCAAGCGGCGGCGGGTGACCCTGCTGTCGGCCACCGGCGCCACCTTCGCCAGCTCTGCGGTGCTCTACGGCGTCGCCATGCAGCACAAGGTCTGGTTCTGGGACCCGGACATCGACCGCACCGACGATGAGCTGGTGGAGCTCAAGCTGCGCATCAACGCCCTGGGCTGGACCTCGCTGGGCCTGGTCACCCTCTCCGCTGGCCTCGGCGTGGCCACGGCCTTCAGCTGGTAGGTGTTCCATGGTCCCGGTGATCACGGTCTTCGCCTTCGTCCTCTCGTTGGGTTGTCCGTACGTACGGAGCGAGGACCTGGCCCTGCGTCGGGATCGGGATGGGGATGGCTGGGCCCACGATGAGGACTGCGACGACTTCGACCCGGCCATCCACCCTGGCGCCGAAGACCTGCGTGATGGCGTGGACAACGACTGTGACGGGGTCGTCGATGAAGAGACGGTGCCGGCCTGGGAGGACGCCGACGACGACGGCTTCGGGGTGGGCGAGGAGGACAGCCCCGCCGCGTGGTTCTGCGTGGGCGACGATCCCGGCGCCAACCTTGCGCTCGCCCTGGGCGACTGCGACGACACCCGCCCGGATGTCTACCCCGGGGCCACACCTGACTTCGAGGGCGGCGCGGTCTGCGATGACACCGACTACGACTGCGACGGGGAGGTCGAGGAAGACGACGATCACGATGGCTATGCCCACACCTGGTGCGGCGGCAGCGACGCCGACGACGGAGATCCCGCGCAGGTCGAGCCGGGCTTCGACTGGATCGATGGCGCGGACGACAACCTGGATGGCACCGTGGACGTGCACCTCACCGACTACCCGGACGCCACCATCGAGGGCACCCTCGACGACTGGCACCTGGGCTGCTCGGTGTCCATGGACCGCGACCTGAACGCCGACGGCGTGGACGACCTGGTCATCGGCATCAAGCGCGCCGACGCCGCGGACGAGCACGGCGAGCGCAGCCTCGAGAACGCCGGCGCGGTGTGGGTGATCTACGGGCCGGTCGGCGCCGAGGTCGTCCTGGATCCAGACGCTGCAGAGGATGAGGCGATCATCTACGGCCGCCAGGGCTACACCGACGAGGACGACGAGTACGGCGACCAGTTGGGCACTCAGGTGCTCGCCGTGGGAGATCAGAGCGGCGACGGCCGCGACGACCTGCTGGTGCTCGCCAGGTGGGAGGACAGCGCGGTCGATGGCGACCCCAACGTGGGCGCCGCCCACCTGCTGCTCGGCCCGCTGGGGCCTGGCCAGAGCCTGGACGACGCGGTGGCCAGCTTCTACGGCATCTCGGACGATCGCAGCATGGCCTCCATGCTGGTGGGCGACATGGACGGCGATCGCCAGGGCGACGGCGTCTTCGGCTGCACCAACAACGAGCTGAAGACCGGCTTCGGCACGCTGCATGTCTTCGCTGGGCCCTTCGACGATCGGGGCGTGGTGAGCGTCGAGCAGGCCTCCGTCGAGATCCGCGGGGAGGAGGAGCGCGATCGCATCGGCGAGGCCGATCGAGCCTGCGTCCTGGACTTCGACGGCGACGGGCTGGACGACATCGCGGTGGGCAGCCCCTACTCCTGGCGCACGACCGAGGATGCCAACACCGGCGCCGTGTGGGTCCTGCCGGGTCCCCTGACCTTCGGAGAGGGCGGCCCGACGACCGGGTCCTTGTCGGACTTCGGCGTCGCGATCCACGGCGAGGCGGAGGACGAAGGGGTCGGCCACCGGGTCTTCTCCGGTGGCGATGTCGATCAGGACGGGCTGGACGATCTGCTGGTCACCGGCTGGGCGACCGGCGAGGGCCTGGTTGGCGTCGGCTCTGGCTACGTGGTCTTCGGCCACGATCTGGACGAAGACACCGCCCTCGACGCCTCCGGGCCGCTGGATGTCACCGAGATCAGCGGGACCGTCGAGGACGAGCGCGCGGGCAACCTGCTGGTGTCGGTGGGCGACCTCGACCGGGACACCTTCCCGGACATCATGATGGGGAGCACCCTGGCCTTCACCGTGTTCGCCGGCTCGGAGATTCCTCGCGGCGCCGCCATCGACACCACCGATAGTCAAGCCGTGCTGCAGCCCGAGGCGGGGAGCCTGGGCGACACCCTGCTGCCGGTGCCGGCACAGGGCGGCGATGTGGACGGTGACGGCATAGGCGACTTCGCGATCCCGCGTCCCTCGGCGGATGAGGGCGTGGGTCACATCTCCTTCTTCTTCGGGGCGCAGCGCGGATGAATCAGGCCACGCGAGTGCTGGCCGACGGCCGCTACGAGCTGGTCGCGGTGCTGGGTGAGGGCGGTATGGCTGTGGTCTACCGCGCCTTCGACACCCGGCTGCAGGTCGAGCGCGCCATCAAGGTCCTGGCCCCGGCCGTGGCCCGGCAGGCCCACCTGCGGGCGCGCTTCGAGACCGAGGCCCGCACCATGGCGGCCTTGAGCCACCCCAACATCACCCTGGTGCACGACATCGGGCTCGAGGGCGAGCTCATCTACATGGTGATGGAGCTGCTCGAGGGTGGCAGCCTGTGGGACTGGGTCCAGTGCCACGGCCCGATGCCGCCTCGGCTGGCGCTCGAGGCCCTGACCCCCGTGCTGCCCGCGGTGGCCGCCGCCCACAAGGCGGGGGTGGTGCACCGGGACATCAAGCCCCACAACATCATGCTCACCGACGCCGGGGAGCCCCGGCTGACCGACTTCGGCATCGCCCACGTCCAGAATCCCCTGGCCAGTCGCCACCTGACCCGCACCGGGTCGGTCATCGGCACCTGGGGCTACATGGCCCCCGAGCAGCGCCACAGCGCCAAGACCGTGGACGAGCGCTCCGACGTCTACGCCCTCGGCGCGACCCTCTACGCCATCTGCACCGGCGAGGTGCCGGTGGACCTGTTCGCCTCCGACGAAGCGGACGAGGTGCTGGCCGGCCTGCCCGCGCCCATCGTGGAGCTGATCCGCGGCGCCACCGCCTACCGGTCGGACGATCGTTACCAGAGCCCCGAGGCCATGGGCGAGGCCATGACCGCCGCCCTGCCCGAGCTCCCCCCAGTGCCCGAAGGCACCCCGAGCTTGGGCGAGCTGCCGCCAGGGCTGCGCCTGGGCGCCGCGGTGGACTCCGGCTTCTCGGTGCCCTGGTCCCGCAGCCAGCTGGACGCCGAGTTCGCGCGGACACCGGCCATCGGCGGCGAGACCCGCTCGGACACCTTCGACATCCCCGCGATGACCGGCGACGCGATGACCCACGGCCTGCCGTCGGGTGCTACGACCGGGCCGGGGGGGACGCGGCTGGATGAGAACGGGGACGAAGAGCCCCTGGTCGCGCCCGAGGGCGCCGGGGACCGCCTCGTGCCGCGCACCCGCTGGCGCTTCATCATTGAGGTGGTGGGGATCGGGGTCATCCTGGCGGCGCTG
The DNA here is from genome assembly GCA_964481655.1 of uncultured Enterobacterales bacterium. GTDB lineage: Bacteria > Myxococcota_A > UBA796 > UBA796 > JAFGLY01 > CALDOK01. The sequence goes on from CAYZVO010000017.1 coordinate 22,167, forward strand.
TCGATCATCGTGCCGGCGCTGTTGTGGCCCGAGCCGAAGGTTGTGGAGGAGGTACCGGCCCCGCCTGGCGGTGACGGTCTCGATCCCGATCCCGCGGAGCCCGAGGCTGATCCCGAGCCGGTCTTGCCGGAGCCAGATCTGGCCGGGCTGGAGCCCGACCTCGCTCCCGAGCCGAAGAATCGAACCGTGGAGTCCGTTTCAGATCCCAGGCCTCCAACACCGGACCGTGTTCTCGACTCCCCACCTCCGGAGCCTGTGCCCGAACCGGCCACCATTTCGGTGACTGGCGCCAAAGAGGCCTACCTGATGAACGCGCAGGGAGAGCGGGTTCCGCTTGGCGCCGTACCCCCTGGGGTCTACTCGGTCATGGCTCGCTTCGAGGGCATGGCGGCCGCACACGAAGCCAAGCGCATCGAGCTCGCGCCAGGAGCGCATGTGGAGCTCGCCTGCGACGACGTCTTCGACAGGTGCGAGTGATCAGCCCGACCGCGTGTCCTTCCGCGCCAAGGCGTGCCTGGCCCCCCAGCGCGCGGCGCCTTCGATCAGCGCCCTGCCGCGGTCGCTGACCATCACCGCGAAGCGCCCCGTGCCCAGCAGGGCCACCAGGGCGATCAACGGGAAGAACGGCCGCAGCGGTGTGCCCAGCACCAGGATGTCGAACACGAGCAGGCCCAGGGTGCAGATCGTGACCGCCAGCTCCGCGAAGCGGGCCACGTCGCGGTCGAAGCGCGGCCCGGCCGAGGCCAGGATCGGGAACAGCATCAAGAAGACCCAGTCGGACAGCACCCCGTCCTTCACCTGGTAGGCCTCCGGCATCATCGACATCCGCACCGCCACCAGCGCGCCGATCATGGTCACGTCGGTGCTGATCACCAGGTAGGGCACGCCCCGGTGCATGTGGTCCTGCCGGAGCAGCCCGGCCACCGCGAGCATCACCGCCAGCCAGCCGCACATCACGGCCACCTGGGCCATCACCACCGGCTTCACCACGTCGCCGTCCTTCATCCAGAAGGTCAGCGTGATCAAGATGCCGATGGCCACCAGCCCCATCTTCACCGTGTTGATGCGCCGCTCGTTGCGGTGGGCTTCGGCGTGCACCAGCTCGACCACGCAGCGGCGGAGGTCGGCGGCGGTGGCGGCGGTGGCGGACTGGGTCATGGACGGTCGGGAGGGGTGGGCAGAGATGCTAACAGCGTGGCGCCTCGAGAGTCGCCGGGGATCACCCCTGCCAGGTCTCCCCCCGCGCCCCGCCGTGTTTGGCCCCCCAGCGGGCGGCCCCTTCGATCAGCGCTCGCCCGCGGTCGCTGACCATCACCGCGAAGCGCCCGGTGGCCAAGAGCGCCACCAGGGTGATCAGCACGAAGAACGGTCGCGGCTGGGAGCCCAGCACCGCGATGTCGAAGACCAGCAGGCCCAAGGTGGTGACCGTGGCCCACAGCTCTGCGAAGCGGGCCACGTCGCGGTCGAAGCGCGGCCCGGCCGAGGCCAGGACCGGGAACAGCATCACGAACACCCACTCGGCCAGCACCCCGTCCTTGACCTGGTTGGCGGCGGGCATCCAGAGCATGCGAACCACCACCAGGGAGGCGATGGCGATCATGTCTGCGGTGAGCACAAGGTAGGGCACACCGCGGTGCATGCAGTCCCCGCGGACCAGGAACCACACGCCCACCATCACGACCAGCCAGACCCCCAGCACCGCGCTCTGTGCGTAGGCCACCTGTGCCGCCTCCTCCCCGGCCTGCAGCCGGAAGGTCAGCGACATCACGATCCCCAGGGCCACCAGCCACATCTTCACGGTGTTGATGCGCCGCTCGTTGCGGTGGGCCTCGGCGTGCACCAGCTCCACCACGCAGCGGCGGGCGAAGGTGGTGCTCGATCGCGAGGCTTGGCTGGGACGGGCGCTGTTCATGACTCCCCTTCGTGGGGGTGATGGTACCAGTGTCCCAATGATGGAACCAGCGGGGGCGCCGTGTTCCATGGGACAGGGCGTGGGACACGGAGCAGCGGTCGCGAGCGCTGTGGGGGCCGTGTTCACGCCATCATGGCTGGCATCGAACTTGCGAGGGAGGTGGGTGAACTGTCTCCAGAGGACGTCCCTCCACCATGCCCACCAACCCAGACATCATCGCGCGTGGGGAAGTCCGGGGAAGGACCCGGGGACGCGCGCCGTGGCTGGGCGCGGGGATTCGGCATGGGCTACGTTCGCTGTGCCAATCCGTCGCCCGGGGAACGATGACCACGCAACACACCGTCGCCGACACCGAGTGGACCGCAGAGCATGGCAGCGACGCGGCCGTGTTCGTGCTGGCCCACCACCCCGATCCTGCGTTGGTCGGGCTGCGGCGGGTCCTGGGCGAGGGCGAACGCTGGGTCATCGGCCGAGGCCGCTCGGTGCTCGGCGCCGGGGTGCTCGACGATCCCCGGATCTCGGGAGAGCACGCGGTCATCGGCATGCGCCGCGGCGCGGTGGTGGTGCGGGACCTCGACAGCCGCAACGGCACCAAGGTCAACGGCGTCCGGGTCGACAGCTGTCAGCTGCACCCGGGCGACGTGCTGGGCCTCGGCTCGGCGGTCTGGGTGCTGTCCTCCGAGCCCGCGGAACGTCCTGCGCTGGCCGCCCCGAGCCAGGAGCTGGTGGGCGTGAGCTGGGCCCTGCACCGGGTGCAGCAGCAGATCGAGCAGGTCGCGCCCACCGACGCCACGGTGCTGGTCCTGGGCGAGCCCGGTGTGGGCAAGGAGCTTGTGGCCCGGGCGGTGCACGCCCAGAGCGGGCGGGCGGGCCAGCTGCTGAGCCTCAACTGCGGCGCCGTCAACGAGCAGCTGCTGCAGAGCGAGCTGTTCGGCCACGTGCGCGGCGCGTTCTCGGGTGCGGGCAAGGCCCGGCCGGGGCTGGTGGCCTCGGCGCGGGGCGGCACGCTGTTCCTGGACGAGATCGGCGACGCCTCGCCGGGGCTGCAGGTCAGCCTGCTGCGCCTGCTCGAAAACGGCGAGTATCGCCCGGTGGGCTCGGATCGCGTCGAGCACGCCGAGGTCCGGGTGGTGGCCGCCACCAACCGCCTCGAGGCGGGGGCGGATCAGGGCCAGCTCCGCGCGGATCTGCACGGGCGCCTGTCCCGCTGGGTCATCCAGGTGCCGCCCTTGCGCCACCGACGCGAAGACATCCCCACACTCGCGGCCCACTTCGCCTCCGCCGGCCGCGGCGCGCCCACCCAGCTGGATCACCGCCTGGCCCTGGCCCTGTGCTTGCACGGCTGGCCCGGCAACGTGCGGGAGCTCGCGGCGGTCATCGAGCGGCTCATGGTGGAGTGCGGCGGCGTGGACAAGCTGCGCCCCAGCGCGGAGCAGCTCAAGCGGCTGGGCCTGGGCTCCCACCCGGCTCCCCGCCACACCCCCTCCCTGGGTGGCTCCAGCAGCCCGTCCTCTCCTCGCCCCGAGCGCCCCGACGCCGAGCGGCTCGAGGCGGCGTTCGTGGCTTGCGGTGGCAGCATGAAAGCCCTGGCCAACCGGCTGGGGGTCGGGCGCAACACCCTGTATCGCTGGTTCGCGGCGGCGGGGCTCGATCCCAAGCAGCTCCGGGAGACCCACGGGCTCTGATTCGGGTGTCCCACCCGTGTTCCACCCCCGCCCACGGTGTCCCACGGGACACTGGCGGGCGGCGTGAAATGCGTCATAAACCCGCTGTGGACGGGATCGTGCGCGTTCCTGACCGGGTTGGCACGCGGCTTGCGAATGCATGGGGTGTCCCCTGTCGGAGCCCTCACATGTCCCCTGCGCTGCGCTCGTTGGATCTCCCCGCCACCTTCACGCCGCGGATCCTGCTGCCCCTCCCCATGCTCATGGGGGTCCCCAGCCCGACCTGCCCCCACTGCGGAGCCGAGCCCGTGAGCCTCGAGCAGCCGCGGACCTTCCGCTGCGGTGCCAGCTGGTCCAGCGCTGACGGAGCCGCCCCCTGTGGGTCGCCCCCTGCGGCACTGGTGCTCGGACATCTGCGGGCCTGGTGCCGGGACCACGAGCTGTTCGAGGCGGCGGCCTACCTGCGGCGCCACGCCCCCGAGGCCGATCCGGGCACCGGGCCCGATGTGCTCGGCTGGCTGCTGCCCATCGGTGTCACCACCATGCCCCCCCTGGTCTGCCCCTGCTGCAGCGCCCCGGTCCGAGGCCGGAGCATGGGCTGCCGCCACTACGCCTGCGGCTGCATGGTGCTCCGGGTCCCCGACCGCACCGCCAGCGAGGGCGGCTGGATCGCGGTCATGCCCTGCCAGCAGCCTGGCTTCGAGCTGCTGCTCGAGGCCGTCGCGATGCTGCCGGACAACCCGCTGAACGCTTCGCGGCGCCGCACCCTGCTGGCGCTGCTGCACAAGGGGGCCTGGATCTAGTCGCGGAGCAGAGCACCCCGACTTGGCGCGTGAGGCGCCAACGCTCGCCCCTCCGCCCCCGGAGCGCCCCGACTTGGCGCGTGAGGCGCCAACGCTCGACGCTCCGCCCTCGGAGCGCCCACCCTTGGCGCCCTGGACGCCAACGCTCGCCACTCAGCCCCCGGAGCCGCCACCCTTGGCGCGTGAGGCGCCAACGCTCGCCCTTCCGCCCCCGGAGCGCCCCGACTTGGCGCGTGAGGCGCCAACACTCACCACTCCGCCCCCGGAGCGCCCCGACTTGGCGCCTACGGCGCTCCCCGCCTACTCCTCCAGCGCTGCCACGATCCGCTTCACCTCGTCCAGCATGGCCTGCTTCTCCGATCCGGTGACGCGCCAGGGCATGTCCACCACGTCGCCGCCGTCGAGGTCGCCGTCGCCCAGGAAGGTGCCGCCCAGCATGGAGAGGTAGTCGGGCAGGGCGTCGATGCGGTTGGCCGCGGCCCACATGCGGGCCCAGCCCTTGACGGTGGCCTCGGGGTTGTAGCCGCCGCCGCCCAGCATGAGCAGGTGAGGAGCGAAGCTCCGGATGTGCTCGATGGCGTGGGCCATGCCGTTGTTGGTCAGCTGCAGGTGGGAGAGGGGATCGGTGCGGTGCATGTCTGCGCCGACCACCACCACGCAGGTGGTGGGCTCGAAGGCCAGGACCCGATCCACGATGACGTCGTCGAAGGCCTTCTGGAAGACCTCGTCGTCGGCCCCCGACGGCAGGGGCACGTTCAGCGTGTAGCCCTCGCCCGGGCCCTCGCCGCGCTCGTGCTCGAAGCCCTTCCAGGGGTACAGGGTCTTGCCGGACTCGTGGATGGAGACGGTCAGCACCCGGTCGTCCCGCCAGTAGGTGTCCTGCACGCCGTTGCCGTGGTGGGCGTCGATGTCGATGTAGGCCACCCGGTGCCCGGCGGCGAGCAGGGCGTCGATGGCGATGATGGCGTCGTTGACGTAGCAGAAGCCCTCGGCGTGGGCGCGGCCGGAGTGGTGCATGCCCCCCAGGGGATTGAACACCAGGTTGGCGCTCTGCTCGAGGATGAGCCGCACGCCGGTCATGGTGGCACTGCAGTACAGCTCCACGTACTCGGCGAGCCCGGGGAAGACGGGGCACTCTTCGGTGCCCAGGCCGTACTCGAGCAGGGACAGGTCGATCTCGCCGCGGGAGGCCCGCTGGATGGCGGCCCAGAAGCCCGGATCCACAGAGCCGGCCAGGGCGGTGGGGGGCAGGGGTTCGGGCATCTCGACCCGCATCCAGGGCTCCGACAGCCAGTCCTGCTTCTTGAGCAGATCGTACAGCGCCCGGGCCCTGCCGGGCTCGAACGGGTGGTTGTCCGATAGCTTGAAGTCGGCGAACTCGGGGCTGTGGATCAGGATGGCGTCCTTGGGGCGGCCGCGGTCCACGGGGCTGAACTGCACGGTGTAGGTGCGCAGCCCGGCCTCGTGGCGGACCTTGGCGGTGGGCCAGGCCCGATCCAGCATGTGGCGCATGGGCATGTTGTCCTGCAGGACCTCGGCGTACAGGCCGTGGAGGCCGCGGGCATAGGCCACGTGGATCAGGTAGTTCGCCAGGAACTTGCCCAGGCCGTGGCCCTGGAAGTCGTCGTGCACCAGGATGTCGAACTCGCCCATGCGGTTGACGGGGTTGTACAGGCAGCGGCCCTCGCAGATGATGCGCCGGTTGCCCCGGGGACCCACCAGCCCCACGATGGCCATGTCCTTCGAGTAGTCGATGTTGGTCATGGCCATCAGCGTGGAACGCGACAGCGAGTTGAGGCTCGCGTGCCAGCGCATCCGCACGGTCTCGGGGGACAGCCCGTGGAACAGCTGCTGGATGCGGCGCACGTCCGAGGGCTTGACCGGCCTGAAGAAGACCTCGAGGTCCCCGCGGAAGCTGCGGGTGGTCTCGTAGTGGTGGGGGTAGACGCAGCCGTGCTCCGGCTGCACGCCCTGGTCCTGGGCCACCATGCAGGCGGCCTTGGCCTGCTCCATCAGGGCCTGGCGGTGGCGGGGGTGGGCCACGGAGATGAGGGCCACGGCCCGCTCGCGCAGGGACAGCCCGCGCAGGTGCACCGATCCGTACTCGGTGACCACGATGTCCACCTTGGAGCGGGGCAGGAACACGCCGCGGCCGCTGCCGTCGGCCACGATGCGGGAGGTGCCGGTCTCGGGGTCCACCGACGGCAGGGCCAGCACCACCAGGCCCCCCTCGGAGCGGGAGGCGCCCTCGATGTAGTCCAGGGCCGCGCCCAGGCTGCCGCGCTTGGAGCTGGCCACGGTGCCGTGGATGCGGGCCTTGCCCGACAGGTCCATCTCCTCGACCTCGAGCACCGCCACCGCGCCGGGGTTCTGGCCGATCACGTGGGGATCGTTGACGTGATCCACCGGGTGCAGCTCGACGGCCGGGTTCTGGTGCAGGGCCTGGTACAGGGCCGCGTCGCCGTGGGCGGTGGTGGCCACGGTGCGGCCGCGGTGCACGGTCTTGGTGCGGTTGGTGACCGCGCCGGCGTGGATCAGGCGCAGCAGATCCGTGGTGAGCACGTCGGTGTGGATGCCCAGGTCCGTGCGCTGCTCGAGGAAGCGCATGGTGGCCGAGGAGACCGCGCTGCGGCCGAAGTGCAGGACGGCGCCGTCGCGGATGATGTCGGCCACCAGCCGGCCGATGGTCACGGAGACCGGGTCGGGGAGCTCCGTCTCCACCTCGATGAGGGGGGCGTGGCCCTCGACCAGCAGGTGCAGCTGGTCCACGTGTACCCGGGCGTCGCCGTGGGTCACGGGCATCCGATCGTTGACCTGGGCGATCACCAGCCCGGCGTGCTCCACGGCGGCCAGCCCGGCGTCCACGGCGATGCCCAGGCTGCAGGAGCCCATGGCGTCGGGGGGGCTGACCTGCACCAGGGCCACGTCGATGTTCACGATGCCGTTGGCCATGGCCCGCGGCAGCTCGGTGACGCTCATTGGCGTGTAGTCGGCGCGGCCCTCGCGCACGGCCTCTTCCATGCCGCGACCCACGAAGAAGGTGTTCAGGCGGACGTTGGCCGCCAGCTTGGGATCGGCGAAGGTGCTCTCGCCCAGGCCGAGCAGGTGGATCACCACGACGTCCCGCAGCGCCGTGACCCGGGCGCGGAGCGCGGCGGTCAGCGCGGTGGGCTCGGCGGGGCCGCTGCCGATGTAGATCGTCTGGCCACTGCGGACCCGATCGATCGCCTCGGCCGCGCTCAGCAACTTCTGCGCGTAGCGCTCCCGCCAGGGGCGCACCGCTCCGCTGTTCCTCGGCCTGGTCAGCTCGTTCATCGCTCACTCCGCCATCTGCGGAGTCAGGCATGTCCCCGCCCCCCGGCGAGGGCAAGGGAGAAGGCGTGGAAACGTGACCTGGGAGACCTGTTGCGCGGGCGTCGGCCCGCGGTCATCACCCGGCTACTCGCAGAAGGGCCCGGGCCAGATCAGGTCGTTGTTCCGCTCCTCGCACTCGAGATCGTCGCTCGAGATGACGAAGACCATGGAGTCCGCGCCCTGGACATCCGAGGCGGCCAGCTCGATCTGGCGGGACTCTTCGTACCAGCCGGTCAGCAGGCTCGGGGGCAGGGTGATGGTGGTCAGCAGGGTGTCGGTGCTGCCGGTGCGCTTGTAGACCTCGACGGTGGCGGGCACGTCCAGATCCACCGCGCCCTGGTTGCCGGCGTGCAGCCAGAAGACGATGCGGTTCTCGTCGCAGTCGATCTCGCAGAGATCGCCCATGGCCAGGGTCAGGTCCGGGGCGGAGGTGCCGTCGCCGGCGGTCATGTCGCCGGAGCGGAAGTTGTTGTAGTCCAGCCAGTTCAGATCGGCCGTGGCGGGCACGGTGCCGTCGTCTTCCACGTTGGTGATGTGGTAGGCGTGCTGGTTCCAGACCTTGCGGCCGGGGCGCCAGGAGTTGTCGGCGTCGCCGAAGACGTGGATGCCGGTGTAGCTGCCGTACTGGGCGGTGTTGGGCACCACGATCTCGGCGTGGCCGTCACCGTCGACGTCGGCGATCGTCGGGTACTCCAGCCAGGTGCCGTTCGAGTGCTCGGCGCTCTCGAGCTTGACCGAGCCGTCCACGCCGTTGAAGACCCACAGACGGGTCTGGTCGGCGTAGACCACCTCGGCCACGCCGTCGCCCTCGAAGTCGAAGACCGCGGAGCCGGTGTTGCCCGAGGAGCTGTCGTCGGTGGTCTTCTGCCACAGGATGCTGCCGTCGGGGTCGAACACCGAGTACTGGGAGCCCGAGGCCACGCCGATCTCTGGCTCGCCGTCGCCGTCGTAGTCGGCCACGGTGGGCGGGCCGCCGTAGTAGCTCGAGCTGGCGCCGGGGATGCTCTTGGTCCACAGCACGGTGCCGTCGGTGTCCTGCAGCCGCATCTGGCCGTTGCCCGAGACCGCGATCTCGGCCTGGCCGTCGCCGTCGAAGTCCGCCACCGCGGGGTAGCCGTCGAGCTGGCCGTTGTACCACTTGGCGCTGCCGTCCATGTTGTACAGGGCGTTGCCCACCACGACCTCCTGCTGGCCGTCGCCGTCGACGTCCACGGCGAAGGAGCAGGAGCCCACGTTGTTGTCGTTGACGCCGCCGAAGCCGTAGTTGCCCTTGCCGATGATGTTGCCGCTCGAGTCGAGGATCGCGCGCCCGGCGATGATCTCCGGGTCGCCGTCGCCGTTCATGTCCGAGATGGCCGGGACGTCGGAGACGCCGTCGATGTGGCCGGACAGGCCGCTCATGGTCCACTTGATGGAGCCGTCGTGCTCGAAGGCCACCGCCCCGGAGGGGGTCAGGGAGACGATCTCGACGATGCCGTCGCCGTCGATGTCGGCGCAGGCCGCGCCGCCGGTGCCCTGGATGCCCGCCCCGGTCTTGCTCCAGTGCTCCGCGCCGCCGTCACCGGACATGGCCCGCAAGACACCGCCGGAGGTGTAGGAGCTCGAGCCGTAGGACACCAGGATGATGTCGGGGGTGTCCTCGTCGTCGATGACGCCGTCGCTGTTGTCGTCGGTGACCTGGCAGACGATGGGCTGGGTCATCACCTGGTTGCTGCTGGCGTCCACCGACCAGGTGGACTTGTACCATTCGACCACGGGGTTGAAGCTGCCCGTCTCGACCTCGTTCTCGCAGTCGGCGTCGGTGGAGGTCTCGTAGCCGGCGATGGTCTGGTCCTCGCAGTCCTCCTCGACGGGCTCGCTGTCCTGGGGCCGCTCGGAGTCGCGGGTCTCCGGGTCGCCCGAGTCGCCCTTGATGGGGTCCTCGAGCTCGTGCACGTCGTACTCGCTGCAGTTCACGCCCATGTTCACGAGCAGCAGGACGGGGAGCAGAGCACGCATGGGGGCCTCCAGCGACGGCGGGCGCGACGGTCTGCAGGGTAGCACGGGTGATCCCCGTTGGTGCCCGTGCCTGTGCGGGCATTTGACGTGCGCGCACCCCCTGGACCATGCTAGCCGAACCATCGACCCCTAGATCGCGCGCGCTCACGTGGACCAAAGCCCTCTCCAGACCGGCTCCGCTCGCCGCTTCCGCTTCCTGAAGTGCATCGGGAAGGGAGGCTTCGGTGAGGTGTACCTGGCCGAGATGTCCACCTCGTCCGGCTTCGTGAAGACGGTAGCCATCAAGGTGCTGCGCGAGGACGTGCAGGAGCACGAGCAGGTCGCCAGCCGCCTGCGGGACGAAGCCCGCCTGCTGGGCATGCTCCGTCACCCCGCCATCGTGCGCGCCGACGACCTCATCACCATCGCCGGTCGCCCCGCGGTGGTCATGGAGTACGTGCCGGGGGTCAACCTGTCCTGGCTGATCAACCCCAAGCGCTGCGCTGAGCGCATGCCGCCCTCGGTGGCCCTGTCCATCATCCGTCAGGTGGCCTCGGCGCTGGACGCCGCCTACTCCCGGCCCTCGCCGGTCACCAGCGAGCCGCTGCGGGTGCTGCACCGGGACATCAAGCCCGGCAACGTGCGCATCACCATGGACGGCGAGGTCAAGGTGCTCGACTTCGGCATCGCCCGCTCCGAGCACCAGGAGCGCGAGGCCGACACCCAGAACTACCAGCTGGGCTCCCTGCGCTACATGTCCCCCGAGCTGATGTCCGGCCGTGGGGCCTCCCCCGCCAGCGACATCTACGCCCTGGGCGTGGTGACCTTCGAGGCCCTGTCCCGCAAGCGCCTGGGGTGGGCCGGTGAGGCCGCCGACGTGCACGCCAACCAGGTGCAGTCCCGGCTCGAGGCCGCCGATCTGTCGGCCTTCCCAGGCGAGGCCTGGAACACCGTCGTGGACCTCATCGACAAGATGCTGGCCTTCGAGCCCGAGGTCCGTCCCAGCGCCGGGCAGGTCATCGACACCTGCCGGCTGCTCGAGTCCGCCGTGCCCGGCCCGGCCCTCGAGGTCTGGGCCCGGGACGTGCTCCCCACCGTGGTGGCCCCCGACATGCCGGCCGACGCCGACCTGTCCGGGCAGACCCTCTGGGAGGAGGCGTCGGTGGCCACCCGCATCGAGGCGGACTCCGGCGTCGAGGAGCTCGAGCTCGACCACACCGAAGAGGCGCCGATTCCGCACAAGGGCCGCCTGCTGATGTTCGTGGGCCTGCTGGCCGTGGCCGCCGTGGTGGCCGTGGGTGCGGTGGGCGCCTGGTGGTTCACCATGGGTCCGGGGGCGGGCGTGCCGGTGGAGCCGGTGGCGACCGTGACCCAGCCGGAGCCGCAGCCGGAGCTGGAGCCCGAGCCGGTCGTGGAGCCCGAGCCGGTCGTGGCGACCTACGAGCCGGTGGTGGACGAGCCCGAGGTCGAGGCGCCGGTGGTGGATGTGACCCCCGCCCCGGAACAGCCCAGCGCCGAGGCCCCGGCCCCCGAACCCGAGCAGCCGCGCCCTGAGCCCGCTGTGGCCGAGGTGGACGAGCCCGAGCCCGTGTCCGAGGAAGAGCTCGACGCCCTGCTCGATGCCACCTCCGAGCCCGAGCCCACCCCCGAGCCCGAGGCCGCCGAACCCATCAAGGTCCGCTTCGGCTCGGTCCCCTACGGGCTGATGGTCTACCTGGATGGCGAGCTGATCGGGAAGACCCCCAAGGCGGCGTCGGTGATGCCCGGCGAGCACTCCCTGATGTTCGTCGACGGCGAGCGCACCCAGCGGCAGACCATCGTGGTCGAGCCGGGTGGCAAGACCATCTGGACCTACAACAGCACCCGAGGCGACGTGCAATGACCCTCCGCACCTTCCTCCCAGGGCTGGGGCTCCTGCTCCTGCCCTCGGTCGGCTACGCCCAGGACTGCATGGACCTGGTGGACGCGGTCGACTCCATCGCCGCGGCCCTGGCCGAGGTCGAGATCGAGCGGGCCCAGGAGCTGGCCGACCAGGCCACCCACCAGCTCGAGTGCCAGTCGCAGCCGGTCAACACCGTGATGCTCTCCGGCCTGTTCCAGCTCACCGGCGCGGTGGCGGTCTTCTCGGGCGAGGACGCCGACGCCGAGCAGGCCTTCGCCCGGGCGGTGGCCATCTCCCCCACCTCCACCATCGATCCGGTCTACGGCGAGGATGTCGAGAAGCAGTACCAAGCCGTCCAGCACCGCCTGCTGGACGAGGCCGGGGGCTCCATCCTGCTCACCGGCTCCGCCAAGGCCTGGCTCGACGGCCGACAGGTGACCATGGGCGTGCCCATCGACGTGGTGGTGGGCCACCACCTGCTGCAGTGGCAGGAGGACGACGAGCCCATGCAGGCCCGGGAGATCCGCGTGGCCGCCATGGAGACCCGGGCGCTGACCCTGGGCGAGGCCGATCCCGACGCCCAGCGGCGCGGCAACCGCCAGATCGTCTCCGGGGCGGGCGGCGGCGGTGGTGGCTCCACCGCGGGCACCGCGATGCTCATCGGCGGCGGCGCTGGCGTGGTCGTCGGCGGCGTCCTGCTGGGGCTCGCCGCGGGGGCACAGTCGTCCTTCTACCAGGAGACCGACCCCACCGCGCTGCAGTCCATCCAGGCCCGCAACCACGCCTTCGCGATCTCCGGCCTGTCCCTGATGGCCGCGGGCGCGGGCACCGTGGGGGCCTCCTTCTTCGTCCTCGACGGTCCGGGCGTACAGCTCGGGCTGCGGTTCTAGGAGGCGGTGATGCGCACCCTGCTCCCCGTGTTCCTGGCCCTGGGCCTCCCCGCCTGTGTCTGGGTCTCCGACGCCGAGGTGGACGACCGCTTCGCCGAGCTGACCGACGTCGATGGCGACGGCTACCAGGACGCCGCCCACGGCGGCGATGACTGCGACGACAGCGACCCCACAATCAACCCGGCGGCCACCGAGGTCTGCAACGACGTCGACGACGACTGCGACGGCAGCACCGACGAGGATCTGCTGGCGCCCTGGTACCCCGACGGCGACGGCGACGGCTACGGCGACGAGGGCGGCATGTCCCTGACCTGCGCCCCCCTGTCGGGCTGGGTTGACAACGGCGACGACTGCGACGACGGCGACAGCGAGATCAGCCCGGCGGCGGACGAGCTGTGCAACGGCGTGGACGACGACTGCGACGACGAGACCGACGAGGACGACGCCGAGGACGCCGTCATCTGGTACCTGGACGACGACGGTGACGGCTACGGCGACGTGGAGTCCTTCGCCCTCGCCTGCGAGCAGCCCTCCGACTACGTCGAGAACTCCGACGACTGCGACGACAGCGACGCGGCGGTCTTCCCCGGGGCGGACGAGTACTGCAACGGCGAAGACGACGACTGCGACGACGACGTGGACGAGGGCGAGGCCCTGGACGCCGACACCTGGTACGCCGACAGCGACGGCGACGGCTACGGTGACGAGGACAGCACCACCGCGGCCTGCTCCCAACCCACCGGCTACGTCGCCGACGACAGCGACTGCGACGACAGCGACGCGGCCATCCTCCCCGGCGGCCTCGAGGTCCTCGGAGACGCGGACGACGGCGACTGCGACGGAGAGCAGGACGGCTTCTCCTTCACCGTCCTCGACACCCGCTCGGGCCAGGATCTCGAGGGCCCGCGCCTGGCGCAGGGGGCCGGGGAGGTCTATCTGGGCTGGGCCGCCGAGGAGCTGGACGACGGCGGCACGATCTACGACGCGGTGGCGGTGTCGGTGTTCGACGACGAGGACCCCCTCGGTGCCGAGCTGGACTTCTGGTCCACCGGCGAGAGCAGCGACCTGGGGCAGCTCAACCGCTTCGACCTGGTGGCCGACGACACCCTGTGGGTGACCGGCTCGTCCTGGGTCGATCTGAGCGATCGCACCATCCGCCTCGACGCGGTGGACAGCGCCACCGGCGCCCACGGGGTCTACGCCAGCGAGCGCAGCTGGCCGGTCGCCTTCGATCAGGTCCAGCTGGGCATCTCCGCCCTCGGGAACGTCACGGCGGTGGGCTGCGGCGAGGACGGCGCGGGGCTGCAGGCCGTGCAGGTCAGCGCCTCGGGCATCGTCAGCGGCTCGGTCACCGCGGCGGTCGACACCCAGGGCCTGGGCGTGCTGGATGACCACGACACCTGCGAGTACGACCACATCTCCTACGACTTCTACATGGGCTCGAGCGACCGCCGGCGGCTGGACTACTACGACTTCGACTTCGACGAGGGCTCCCTCGAGGCCACCTCGTCGTCGACCTCGAGCTGGCTGATCACCGACATCGAGGTGGCCAGCACCAATGGCTGGCGGGTCGTCTCCCTGGTGGACCTGGACAGCTCGAACGGGTTCTACTTCGACATCGTCGCGACCTCCGGGGGCGACGTCATCGCCGACTGGGGGACCACCGCCGAGTCGGTCTACGACCTCGACGTCAGCGCGTCGCCCGCGGGCATCGCCTACGCCTGCGCGGTCGAGGCCGACGGCGACGCGATGCTGCTGTGGAACGACCTGTTCGCGGCCGTGCCGGCGCTGGTGGGCCTGGACCTGTCAGCGCCCGATCTGGGCGCGGTGGACGAGTGCGCCATCACCATCAGCGCCGACAGCGTGGCCTGGATCGCCCTGCGCAGCGGCGACGACATCGCGCTGGCCGTGGTGGAGGTGCCCTGATGCGGCGCTGGATCGCCCCGGCGCTGTTCGCCCTGATCATCGGCTGCGGCTGGAAGCGCGACCTGGCCCAGGGCAACGCCGCCGCCGAGCGCGGCGACTGGGTCGAGGCGGTGGAGCACTACCGCGCCGCCTCCGAGGCCAACCCCGACGACAAGGCCCTGGACGCCAAGCTCGCCGACGCCATCGAGCAGGCCATCGCCGGGCTGGTCGAGCAGGCCCGGGCCGCCCACGCGGGCGGACAGCACGACGAGGCCCTGGACCTGCTGGACCAGGCCGAGGGGCTGGCCCCCCGTCAGCTCGAGGTCGCGATGCTCCGCGAAGAGGTCGTGGGCGAGCTGGCCGGCCAGGTGCGGGGCGCCCTCGAGGACCCCGACGACCCCGTGGGCCAGGCCTACGAGCGCTGGGTGCCCTTCGCCGAGCGCTTCCCGGTCCATCCCGAGACCGCGCGGCTGCGCGATGAGATCAGCGCCGCCCTGGGCGCCTCGGTGGCGGCCCGGGTCGAGGCCGAGGAGTACGGCGCCGCGTACCGGCAGCTGCAGAGCTACCAGGATCGGCTGCCCATGGACGAGGAGCTCGCCACCGTGCGCAGCACCTGGGCGGCCAGCCTCGCCAGCGAGGCCAGCACGGCAGCCCGTCGCCGCCAGCCCGCCACCGCCTGGGTGGCCATGGCCCTCGCGGCGAGCCTGTCGGGCAGCAGCGAGCACCAGGAGCAGGCCGCCAGCTACCAGGCGGCCTTCGCGAAGGCCCACGGCGTGGTGCTCGGGCCCCGGATCAGCTCCTCCGATCGGGCGGCCCTGGGCCGGATCGAGAGCCGGCTGGCCGCGCTGTTCGAGCACAGCGCGGTGCGCTGGGCCCCCGGCGCCCCCCGGGCCACCGTGGGCGGCAGCATCCGCATCGCCGACCCCACCTGGGAGCAGAGCTCCAAGCAGACCGTGGCCATCCACGAGTACCCGGGCCCCGAGCGGGAGCACGACAACCCCGCCTACCTCGAGGCCAAGGCCGATGTGGAGTCCGCCGAGGCCGCGGTGTCGGCGGCCGCGAAGGACGAAGAACGGGCCCTCGCATCCCGCGCCGCGGAGCAGCGCAGCCTGCAGACCATGCAGGAGGGGCTCGCGTCCGTGGAGCGCTCCCTCGAGGGTGTGCGCGCGGCCTTCGCCGCCGCCGAGGCCGAGGCCACCAAGGCCCAGGCCGCCCTGGACGAGGCCGTGGGCGCCAACCAGTCGGTGACTCAGCTGCAGGAGCAGCGGGCTGGGCTCGAGACCGAGCTGACCGCAGCGCAGGACGCGCTCGAGACCGCGCTGGCGGATCTCGAGGCCGCGGGCGCCAGCGGTGAGGATGTGGGCGCCGCCAACGCCGCGGTGGCCGAGGCCCGGCGTGGCGTGGAGGACGCCCGGGCGACGCTCGAGGCCGCCCCCAAGCCCACCAACCTGATGCGCGAGCTCGCCCGCCACGTGGGCACCCGCGCCGGCCAGCTTGCCGAGAAGGAGCGCGCCCTCGAAGAGGCCCGCGCCGAGCTCGAGGCCCGTCAGGCGCCGGTGCAGGACCAGCTCGACGCCGTCGCTCGCATCGAGGCCCGGCTGGTGGAGCTCGACGGGGCCCTCGAGGCGGCCCTCGAGGCCCAGGCCGAGGCGCAGCGCCAGGTCGAGGACGCCCAGGCCAAGCTGCCGGAGATCCCCGAGACCATCTTCGGGCCCACCATCGAGCGCATCGAGATCCCGGTCCAGTCCCACCTGCGCAGCTGCACCATGGAGATCGGCATCGACCTGCGCCCCCGCGGGGCCGTGCGCGTCCAGGAGAGCCTGAGGGGCCGCGCCGAGACCCGGGACGAAGAGCGCCCGGCTGTGGAGGAGCACGGCCTCGAGGCCGATCCTCTGGCGTTCCCCGAGAGCGACGCCGAGCTGCAGGCCCGGGTCGAGGTCGAGCTGGCCAAGCAGCTGCGCGCGCAGCTCGAGGCCCAGCTGTCCAGCCTCGGTCGGGCCCACCTGGAGCAGGGCCTCGCCGCCAGTGATCCCGAGGCGACGCTGCGGGAGCTGCTGCTGGCCGCGGCGCTGCTGCCGGCCGACGGGGACGACCCCTACGCTCAGCCCTCCGACGCCGCCGCCGACGAGGCCGACGCCCAGCAGGCCCTGTGGAGCGCGCTGCAGGAGCGCTGGGGGGTGGTCGAGAAGGGGTGGTTCCCGCCCCTGGCCGCCGAGCGGTGATGATCCCGCTGCTGGCCCTGCTGCTGTCCTGCGCAGGTGAGCCCGCCATGAACTCTCCCCTCTCCCCTGGGGGAGAGGGGTCGGGGGAGAGGGGGACGCTCACCCCCGCCGACCCCCACCAGCAGGCCGTCGAGCGCCTGCTGGCCTTCCCTCCCGAGGCCAGCGCGTTCCAGGATCCTCGGCTGCGCTCCCTCGAGCTGGTGCGCCACGAGGACCGCGAGCAGGTCATGGCCTTGTTGCCCGTGGTGGCTGGCAGCAAGGTCGCCGATGTGGGCTGCGGCATCGGCCACTTCACCTTCCACCTCGCCCGGGCCGCGGGTCCCGAAGGCCAGGTGTGGGCCGTGGATCTCGAGCCCCGCTACCTCGAGCTGCTCGGGGAACGCATGGCCGACCCCGACTTCCCCCACCCGGGCACCATCACCCCGGTGCAGGGGGCCGAGGATCGGCTGCCCCTCGATCCGGCGTCCCTCGATCTCGCCTTCCTGGCCCACCTCGACTTCCTGCTCGTGCGACCCCTGGCGCCCGCCCACCACGTGGACTTCCTGCGCAGCGTGGTCGCGGCCCTGCGCCCCGGTGGCCAGCTGGCGGTGCTGCAGTGGCTCGGTGCGCGGGAGGGGGCGACCGCAGAGGACCTGGTGGCCAACCTCGAGGAGCTGGGCGTGGTGCTCGAGGCTCGGCACGACCTGGCCGCGCACGGCTCGGTGCTCCTGATCCTGCGGCGCCCGAGGGAGTGATCCTCAGCCCTCGGCGCTCCAGGCCTCGTCCAGGGCTTCGCAGAGGGGATCGGGTCGCACCCGGAGCTGCACCAGGCGGGTGCGGTAGCCGGCCAGCTCGGGCGCCAGGCCCTCCTCCGACCAGTCCTGGGGAGGGGCCTCCAGCAGGGCCGCCAGGCTGTCCTGGACCCCCACCGCGTCGGCCTCGAGCTCGGCGATGAGCGCCACCAGCTCTCCGGCGTTGGTGCTGGTCGCCGCGGTGGCTCGCCGCACCGCCGCGGTGCAGGCGTGCAGCCAGGCCAGGTGAGGGGTGCTCACCACCAGCCGGTTCCCGGCGCTGGCCACGAACGAGCGGGCCAGCACCGCCCGGGCGCTGGGCCCCAGCGACGCGGTGAGGGGCCCGATGCGGGCGCGCAGCCCGTCGATGCGCTCCCGGCGCTCCCGGCGGGCCTTCAGCTCGAAGGCGCCCACCACGCCCAGCCCGATGGCGGCGATCACCGCGGCGGTCCACACCCCGGCACCGAAGGCCATCAGCTGTTCTTCCGCCGTCTCACCGATGGTGGTGAGCTGCCAGCTCACCACCGGCACGACCATGGCGAGGGCCCAGGCCCAGCTGGGCGCGTGGTTGCCGAAGCCGCCCACCGGGGCGACGGCGTGCCGCAGATCGTCCTCGAGGGCCTGCAGGCCCAGCAGCCGGTCCCGTGCCTCTCGCAGCAGGGCCAGCGGGCTGCCGGGTGGCGGGTGGGGTGGTGTCGAGCTCAGCAGGCCACAGTCCAGGAACAGGGCGTGCCAGCGGTCCGAGGACGCCTTGGGGTCCAGCCGCAGGATCGCCTTGGTTCGCAGGGTGATGTGGCGCAGGGAGCCCATGTCTCCATGGTACCAGGAGCCCGCGCCGCGGTGGTGGAGCGCGGGGTGGTAGCATCGACTGGACCGCTTCCAGGGAGCACCGTGGCCCGCGCAGGACCATCCCGACGGCCACCGCTGGGCCCGCCGACGCTCTGGGTGGCGCCGCTGCTGGTCACCGCGCTCTGGATCGGGGCCTGCCTGCTCCACATCGATCGGCTCGAGGCGGCGATCGCGCCCCGCAGCGGGTTGTCCTACGCGGTCTTCGTGCAGCTGTCCCACTGCTGGACCAGTGGGCTGGGCTGGGAGCAGACGGTCCACCCCAGCTACGAAGCCAGCTGGCACTGGGGCGGGCACTACGGCGTCGTGTGGTTCGCCACCGCCTGGCTGTCGTCCCTGTGGGAGTCGCCCTGGGCCTTGGCGCGTATCCAGGTGGTGTGGGTGGGCCTCGGCTGTCTGTCCAGCTGGTTGCTGGGGCAGTGGGAGGGGCGCTGGCCCGGCGCGGTGGTGGGCCTGCTGCTGTACGCAAGCGCCGGCGCGGTGCTCTACATCGGGCTGGACGACTACCAGGATCTGACCCTCTGCCTGCCGCTGATCCCGCTGGCCATCGCCTGCGCCAGGTACGCGCCGTGGTGGGTGTTCGCGGGCTGCTGCCTGCTGCTGTGCTGCGTGCGCGAGGAGCTCTGGCTGCTGGTGCCCCTGGCCGGGCTCTGCGCGGGCTGGGCCCGCTGCGGGCTGGCGGCGCTGGTGGCCGCGCTGTGGTTCGGCGCCCTGTGTGCCCTGACGCCCATCCTGCATCAGGTCTCCCCGCTGCAGCAGGCCCTGGGGGCTGGGCACTGGATCGTGGGAGTGGACGGGCTGAGCGCGCTGGCCTGGGGCGACTACGCCCTGGCGGCGGGGGCGGGGCTGCCCTGGTTCCTGGGGCTGCCCGGCGCGGCGCTGGCGGTGCTGGGGACCGTGGCCTTCCACGGCCAGGCCGCCCTGCACGAGCTGACCCGGGGCTGGGTGTTCTCCCATCAGCTCGCGCCCGTCACCGGCTTCGCGCTGGCGGGGGCCACCGTGGTGCTCGCCCGGCTGGCCCGCGGCGGCGGGCGCCGGGCGGGCATGGCGGTGGGGCTGGCGGTGGCCGGCTCGGTCCTGTCGCTGTGGAGCTGGTGGCCCCGGCTCGACGCCCAGCTGTCCCGTGCTCGGGAGCCACACCCGGCGGGGGAGCTGATCCGGCAGGTGCCCCCTGACGCCGTGCTCTACCTGCCCTCGGACCTCGCCCCGGCCGCGGCGAGGCGACGCTGGCTGGCCACCGAGCAGAGCCTCGGCGCCCGGGTGCCGCCGGAGCGGGTGGACTACGCCGTCGTGCCTGCGGGCTGCGGTGTCAGGGGCGAGGAGCGGGCGCAGGCGGGATCCTGGCTGCTGCTGGCCTCTCCTGCGGGCCTGCCGGGGATCGGCGAAGCTCCCCCCTGGCAGCTGGCCCGGGGGCGCCCAGTGGGCGGCTGTGCGCGGCCCTAGGTGGGTTCACTCCGCGATCTGGATCTCCAACCAGTACTTGCCGGCGCTGGTGTCCAGGTAGCAGTACTCGGTGGCGCCGGCGGCGTCCTCGGGGACCTGGACCCGGAAGTAGGCGTAGTAGAGGTCGCCCTTGCCCATGCGCACCGGCAGGTCGATGACCGTCTCGCGGGTCTCGCTGTCGGTCACGTACAGCTCGTCGAGCCAGTGGGGGCTGCAGTCGATGTCGCAGAGATCGGCCTGGCCTACCACGCCGTACATCATGTAGGCGTCGCTGGGGGCGACCACGTTGATGCTCTTGCCACCTTGTTCCTGGGTCAGCTCGGTGTCCACCCAGCCCCAGTCCGCGGAGCAGAGCTCGACCGGCGGGTTGTCCGTGTCGGCGTCCGTGTCGGCGTCGGCGTCGGCGTCCGTGTCGGCGTCGGTGTCCGTGTCGGTGTCGCCCTCGGGCAGGGCCGAGTCGGGGAAGGGCGGGTGGCAGGCCAGGGCGGTGAGGAGCAGCGTGAGCGGGGCCGCGCGCATCGGGACCTCCGAAGACGAACCCCTGGAGGGTAGCACGCCTGGCGCTGCTGAGTCCCGGGGGGACGATTGTCAGGAACGTGTCAAGCGACATGGCGTGACGAACCGAGGTCGCGCGCGGGGGTCGGGATGAAGGCCGCCGCACGAGCCCACGGAGTCTTCCCATGCGCAAGCGCACGCCGCCGCACGCCAGCCTCGACCTGCTGCCAGTGATGAACCTGGTGACCATCCTGATCCCCATGCTGCTCATGGGGGCCACGGTGGTGAACCTCTCGGTCGTGGACACGACCCTGCCCGGCATCGTCGATCCGGACGCCATCATCGAAGAGCCCGGCCTGCAGCTCACCGTCGCGGTCACCGACCAGGGGCTGGGCCTGAAGAGCGCCCTGGGCGCCCTGGCCGACGCCGAGGGCCTCGAGCTGCCCTGCACCATCCAGCCCTGCGCCGTGGACGGCTACGACTACCGCGGCCTGACCGACGCCCTGGCTCGGGTCAAGGACGAGCACCCCGACGAGACCAGCCTGATCCTGCTCCCCGAGTCCCGCGTGCCCTACGAGGTCCTCATCAACGTGATGGACGCCGCCCGCGAGGACAGCGATCAGCCCACCGCCGACGGAGGGGTGCGCTCGCTGTTCCCGCAGGTGGTGATGGCGGGTGGAGCTGCCTAGTAGAGGCTCGACGTCGCGGGCTTGTCCGCCCACGCCAGGATCAGCGGCAGCGCGATCCAGGCTCCGGGGTGTCGGTCCAGGCTGCGCAGCTCGTCGAGGGTGGCGTCGAGGCTGGCGTCCAGGGCGCCCATGCTCTGGAGCAGGCGGCGGCGAGGCTCCATGACGAGGGCCAGCAGCTCGGGCAGGGGCAGATCGGCGGGCGTGAGGGGGATCAGCTCGCAGCCCTGCAGGTCGAGGCCTGCGTCGTCGAGCAGGGCGGGCAGCTTGCGGCCCAGCTGGCGATCGCCCCCCAGCTGGCGCTGCAGGCCCGCCAGCGCGCGCTGCAGCGCGGCGAAGCCCGGGGGCTCGGGGTGGACCATGAGGCCGCCGTCGTCGATCTCCAGGACCACCACCCGCCCGCCGGGGCGCAGCACCCGGTCCAGCTCGGACAGGACCGCCGCGGGCTCCGCCTGCCGGTGGAGGGCGAGGCGCAGATAGACCCCGTCCACGGTGTCCCGGTCCAGGGGCAGGCGGTCGGGGGGGCCGGCCAGGTAGGTGCAGTGATCGGCGAGGCCCTGGGCCTCGGCCTGGATCCGGGCGTCCTCGAGCCTCGCGGGATCGGCCTCGACGCCCACGACCCGGGCCCGGGGCTGCAGGCGTGCCAGCAGGCGGGTGCCCGCCCCGGTGCCGGCGCAAGGATCCAGCAAGGTGCCGTCGGGCAGACCCGCCAGGGCGATGGTCTCGGCCTCGAGCTGAACGACGGGCTCGGCGAAGGCCACGGGCAGGGGCGCGGGCTCCGTGGAGGGCGGCTCGTCGGGCTCGCCAGGCTGCACCGCGAGGCGCTCGGGGCTGCCGCGCATGAAGCCGGCGACCTGGCGGTGGGTGGCGTCCAGCCGCGCCGCCAGGATCCCACCCAGGTTGGTGCGCAGGCGCAGGGCCACGAGGGGGTCCTGGTGCTGAAGGCGGGTGATCAGGGCGGCGGGGAGCACGATGATCTCGGTGTCCTCGAGGGCCCGCAGGCGCGCCCCGGGCGGGGTCACCGGGATCTCCTGCAGGGTCCCGAAGACCTCGCCGGGCTGCAGCACGGTCACGAAGAAGGGCCGCTCCCCTTGCTCCATGGTCAGGCCCAGTCGACCCCGCAGGATCAGACCGAGGCCTCCCTCGTGCTCGCCTCCAGGGGGCAGGGGACGGTCGGCCTTGACCCGCACCGTGGGCAGCTCCCGCAGGATGGGATCGAGCTGCTCTTGGGGGATGCCCTCGAAGATCCCCGCCTCGCGGGCGGCCCCGGCGGTGTGGGCGACCGAGGCCCAGAACGCGCCCAGGCGCTGGGGGGTCACGGCCTGGTCCTCGAAGTGGGGGTACAGCTCCCGCAGCCGCTGGGCCACGCCGGCGCCGTCGGGCTCTCCGGGCCCGAGCAGGCGCAGCAGGGGGCTGCCGACCCGCTCGAGGTAGGCCCGATCCCGCAGCACCAGCGCCAGGGGTACCTCGAGCTCGCCGCTTCCCGCTGCGGGCCGCATGGGGCCGTAGGGTCGGTAGCCCAGCTGGAACCAGCTGCGGGCCTGGGCCAGCTCGACCCGGCAGACGTCGATCCAGACGCCCTCGTCGAGCATGGTGCGCACCAGCCCCGCCAGCAGCTGCGAGGCCACGGTCTGGCCGCGGTAGGCGGGGTCGACCATGAACATGCCCGAGTGGCCGATGCGCTCGTCCCCGAAGGCCACGATCATGGAGCTGAGATCGAGGCGCTCGACCTCGTCGGGGGGGTAGGGGCGGTCGCGGCCCAGCAGGGTGCGGAGGGTGCCCAGCACGGCCCCGGTGTCCTCGTCCACCGCGGCCAGAATGCGGGCGTGGGCGTCGAGCCCGTCGCGGACCTGGCCGCGGACCTGATCGGCGTCCGCTGGCGGACGGCCGAGCTCGGCGGCCTGCACGCGGTAGCGGAAGCGGTAGACCTCTTCGCGGTCGCTGGGCTGGCTCGCTGGCTGGACCCGGATGTACACGCGCGCTCCATCGCTCTGTAGCCTCCCCATCATACGGCACCGGGCAGGTGCGCGATAGGATGCCGCGGGAGGCCCCATGGTCCGTCCGTGCATCGCCCTGGCCCTGCTCGTCGCCACCGTCGGCTGTGGTGAACCCGCGCCCCCGGCGCCCAGCCCGACCCCTGGGGTGGTCGCCGCCGATCACGCCCTGGCGTCGGAGGCCGGGGCGGCCATGCTGCGGGCTGGGGGCAACGCCGTGGACGCGGCGGTGGCCGCGGCCCTGGCCGGCGGTGTGGTGCAGCCCCACTCGAGCGGGCTTGGGGGCGGCGGCTTCGCCGTGGTGGTGAGGCCCGGCGCGGACCCGACCGTGCTCGACTTCCGCGAGCGCGCCCCGGCGGCGGCCCACACCGACATGTACCTGGACGAGGCCGGCGCGGTGGTCCCGGGCCTGTCCGACCACGGCCCCCTGGCGGTGGCTGTGCCCGGCGAGCCCCGGGGACTGGCGGCCCTGCTCTCCAGCCACGGCAGCCTGGACCCCGCCGATGTGGCGGCCCCCGCCATCGCGCTGGCGCGGGAGGGCTTCCCGGTGGGCGGCTCCCTCGCCGCGGCCTCCGGCGCCTGGTCCGCTCTGTACGGCGATGACCTCTTCCCGCTGCTGTTCGACGGCCAGCAGGGGCCCCCGGAGGCGGGGGCCACGGTCACCCGCTCGGCCCTGGCCGGGACCCTCGAGGCCTGGGCGTCGAGCGGTGGGCAGGCTATCAACGACGGCCCCATCGCCGACGAGCTGGCCCGCGGCCTGCAGGCCGCCGGTGGCATCGTGACCGCCGCCGACCTGGCCGCCTACGCCCCCGCCAGCCGGGAGCCGCTGGTGGGCGCCTACCGGGACTGGACCGTGGTCACCATGCCACCCCCCAGCTCCGGCGGGCTGGTGATCCTGCAGGTGGCCCGGGTCCTCGAGGCCTGGCCGGCGGTGGACCTGTCCGACCCGATGGCGGTGCGGCGGCTGGTCGAGGCCCTCGAGCACGCCTTCGCGGATCGGGCTCGCTGGATGGGGGACCCCGACCTCGTCGAGGTGCCCGTGCAGCGGCTGCTCTCGGATGAACGCGTGCAGGCCGTGCGCGAGTCCATCCGGTCGACCGGCGAGGGGTCGGGCCCCTGCTCGACCCTGCCCAGCGACGCCTACGGCCTACCCATGGATGTGCCCGAGGACGCTGGCACCCACCACATCTCCGTGCTCGACGGACGGGGCATGGCCGTGGCGCTGACCACCACCATCAACACCAGCTTCGGCTCGGGGGTGGTGGACCCGGCCTCGGGCCTGCTGCTCAACGACGAGATGGATGACTTCGTCGCGGCCCCCGGGGTGCCCAACTACTACGGCCTGGTGGGCAACGAGCGCAACGCCGTGGCCCCGGGCAAGCGGCCGCTGTCCAGCATGAGCCCCACGGTGGTGCTCGACGCCGCCGGGCAGCCGGTGCTGGTGGTGGGCGCCAGCGGCGGGCCCCGCATCATCACCGCCACGCTGCAGGTGATGCTGGCGGTGCTCGAGGGTGGGCACGGGGTCGAACAGGCCGTGGCCCTGCCTCGGGTCCACCACCAGTGGCTGCCGAATCGGGTGCGGGTCGACCCCGAGCTGTCCCCCGCCGTCATCGCCCACCTCGAGGCCTGCGGTCACGAGGTCGGAGGGCCACCACCCGCCGCGGCCGTGCAGGTCGTGGCTCGCGGAGCCGATGGTCGGTTGGTGGGGGCGAGCGATCCGAGGAAGGGAGGTCTGCCGGTGGTCGTCGAGTAGGCCCTCGGCTGTAGGCCCCCGCACCACAGCGCCCCGAAGCAGCGTGCTACCTTCCGGACTCGGAGAGTTCATGCTGCTGCGGTTCAGCCTCTACGGGTTCTTGAAGAACCAGCGCTACTTCGAGCCGTTCCTGGTGCTGGCGTTCCTGGAGAAGGGGCTGACCTTCTTCATGATCGGGCTGCTGATCGCCTCGCGGGAGCTGTGGGTCAACCTGCTCGAGGTGCCCTCGGGGGTGGTGGCGGACCTGTACGGGCGGCGGCGGGCCATGATGACCTCGTTCGTCGCCTACATCGTCAGCTTCGTGATCTTCGGCCTGGCCGACGCCCTGCCGCTGCTGTTCCTCGCGATGTTCTTCTTCGCTGTCGGCGACGCCTTCCGGACGGGCACCCACAAGGCCATGATCTTCGCCTGGCTGCGCCGCGAGGGGCGCACCGACGAGCGCACCAGGGTCTACGGGTTCACCCGCTCCTGGAGCAAGCTGGGCTCGGCGGTCTCGGGGGTGCTCGCGGCGGTGCTGGTGTTCCTGGGTGGCAGCTATGTCTGGGTCTTCTGGCTCTCGACGGTGCCCTATGTGCTGGGGCTTGTGAACTTCATGGGCTACCCCCGCTGGCTCGACGGGGAGCGGGGGGAGCCGGCCTCGCTGATCCAGGTCGCCCGGCGCCTGTGGCAGGTGCTGAAGGCCTCGGCGACCCACCCGCCCCTGCGGCGGCTGATGGCTGAGTCCATGGGCTTCGAGGGCTGCTTCCACGCGGGCAAGGGCTACCTGCAGCCCCTGCTGCAGGCCGCGGCCGTGGCCTGGCTGGGCAGCCTGGCCATCGGGGGCGCGAGCACCCTGGACGAGGCCCGGCAGGCGGCGCTGCTGGTGGGCCCGACCTACCTGCTGCTGCACCTGCTGTCGGCCTGGGCGAGCCGCCGGGCCCATCGCGTGGTGGATCGCCTGGGGGGCGAGGAGCCTGCCGCCCGGATGATCTGGGCCCTGTCCGCGGCCCTGTACGCCGCGCTGTTCGGCGCGTTGCTGGCGAGCTGGTTCGCGGCGGCCATCGGGGCCTTCCTGCTGCTGCACGTGGTGCAGAACCTGTGGCGGCCGGTGCTCATCAGCCGCATCGACGCCCACGGATCCGAGCGCTGGGGGGCCACGGTGCTGTCCATCGAGAACCAGGCCAAGAGCCTGGCCACCATGATCCTGGCCCCCCTGCTGGGCCTCGCCGTCGACGCCGTCGCCGTCCACGGCCTCGGCCCCGAGCTGTGGCCGGTGGGGGTGATGGGCCTGGTCATCGCGCTGGTCTTCGTGGTCGTGAGCAGGAGACCGCTGGGTGAGGCGCGGGAGCTGGATGTGGCGTGACCGAGGCGTGCTATCTTCGGCTGCCGGAGGCACCGTGTCCGCTCGCCCCATCTCCCCCCGACTCCGTGGCTTCTGGCTGCTCTGCGCGGCGGTGGGGCTGGGGGTCGTCGCGATCGGGGCCGCGCTGGCTCAGGCCGAGCTGAAGCTGGATCGGATCGATGAGTTCGTACAGAGCGATCGGGCCCGCACGGCGCGCTGGCGGGCCGACGAGGCCATCGATGGCTGGGGCGCGGCCTGGGTGGACAGCTGGCTGCGGGCGCAGGGGCTCGACGGCGGCGCGCAGCCCGAGCTGCTGGTCTGCGTGGAGCGCTACCTCTACGCGCTGGACGAGGTCTCGGTCCAGGGCAACGTGGTGCGCTTCGAGCCCATCGAGGACGCGCGCCGGGGCGCTGAGCGCTGCGTCGCGGCTGCCATCGGTGTCCGTCAGGCCGGGCCCTTCGTCAAGGACCTGCAGCAGCGCTGGGGTCGCTATCTGGAGTCCAGGGGAGAGGTCGCGCCGCAGCTGCCGGAGCGCCGTCGTTAGCCTTCGTCGGGCTCCGCCCCAGCGAGCGCGAAGCGGTACAGCCCGGTGCCGTGCTCGTGGAACTGGTGGCTATCCTGCAGCGCGAAACCGGCGGCCTCGAAGTGGGGGACCAGGTGCTCGTCGGTCAGCCCGGGGGGGACATATTCGAGGACGATCAACTGACCGTCGGGCTTCACCGCGCGGGCGATGCTCGCGAGCATGGTGACGTTCTCGTCCAGCAGCTCGGGGTGCAGGTAGAAGCCCAGGTGGGCGACGTAGGCCAGGTCCAGGGAGGCGGGCTCGATGCCGCAGTCGCCGATCTCGCTGAGCCGGATGTCCACGTTGTCGTGGGGGTTGATGGCCGGATCGGCGGCCCGGGTCTCGAGCAAGGCCACCGCCGAGGGCTGGATGTCCAGGGCCAGCACGCGGCCGTCGGGGCCCGCGGCATCGGCCAGGTGGAAGGTGAACCAGCCCACCCCGGCCCCGATGTCGGCCACCCGGTCGCCGGGCTCCACGGGGACCCGTGCCATGACCTCATCCCGGTCGCTGTGGCGCTGGGTCAGCTGCAGGGCCAGGGCCGCGGTGTGGCGCTGCTGGTAGGTCCAGGCCACCCGGTCGTACATGGCCTCGCCCTGTTCGCGCAGGGCCCGCTGCTCGGCGCTCAGCTGCGGCTCGGCCGGCGCGGCGGGCACGCAGGCGGTGATGAGCGGGAGCGCGAGGACGGCGGAGCGCATGGTGCGAGCCTAACCGGGGCGGGGCCCCCGGCCTCCCCGGCGGTTATCCCCGGAGTGAGCCCCATGTCCCAGCCCACCCGCAAGCCCCGCCCCCCCTGGCACGCCCGCCTGTCCATCATGCGGCTGGTGGTGGGCGTGCTCGCGGTCCTGGTGGTGGCCCAGGGCCTGCTGCTGCTGCGGATGCACCAGCGCTTGGACACCCTCATCCAGCGACTGGACGACACCCGCACCCTGCACGCCTTCGACCTGGGTGATCGTCCCGGCACGCTGATGATGCTGCTCGCGCCAGACGAGATCGGCTACAGCGGCGCCGAGCTGCGGGCCCTGCAGGCCGACGTGGACGCCTGGCTCCAGGGCTTCGTGGCCGAGCACGGCATCCCCGCCGAGCAGGCCGAGCTGCTGGCCGGGGTGCTGGGCTCCTACGTGGCCAGCTACGCCGACGCCCGCATGCAGGCGGGCATGGGCGCCATCCAGCCCCAGGAACAGGACCAGCTGCTCATGGGCCTGCACCGCCGCTGCGACCGCACCGCGCAGCTGCTGCTGGGAGACGAGCTGGGGACGGCGTTTGCGCAGGAATTCCGGGTCGCCTGGCAGGGGTTCGTCGCGGGCGGCTAGCCCAGATCCTCGCGCTCGACCTCGGTCAGCAGCCGCATCACCTCGACCGTGCCTTCTCGCTTCTCCAGCTCCTGCTCCCCCAGGGGGGTCGCGGGGTAGTGGCTGGGGCTGGCGTGGTGGAGGGTGAGGCGGGTGGTGAGGATGCCGCCGGGGTCGCACATGGCCTCGAGGCGGCTGGCCACGTTCACCACGTCGCCGATGACGGTGTACTCGAGGCGGTGCTGGGAGCCGATGTTGCCGGCGACCAGGTCGCCGTGGGCCACGCCGATGCGGATGGAGAGGCCCGGGTAGCCGCGCTCTTCGTCGGAGGTGGCCAGACGGGTCGCCTCGGCCTGCATGCGCAGGGCGCAGTCCAGGGCGCGCTCGGCGGGGTGGCGCGGTGCGGGGCCGATGTCGGGGTCGGTGTCGGCCTCGTCATCGTCTCCCAGCAGGTCGAAGAAGTCGGTGGTGATGCCCTCGGGGTGCAGGAAGACGACCATCAGGCCGTCGCCCATGCGCTTGTCGAGGATGCCTCCGGTGGCGGCGATGACCTCGTCCATGGCGGCGAAGTAGCGGTTCAGCCGGGCGACCACGGTCTCGGGATCCCGCTCCTTGGCCCACTGGGTGAAGCCCTTGATGTCCGAGAACAGCACGGTGGCCCGGATGGGCTTGCCCCCCAGCTCGAGGGCGTGGGTGGGGTCTTCCCGCAGGCGCTCCACCACCGGCGCGGGCAGGTAGTGGGAGTACTTCTGGGACAGCAGCAGCGCGGCCTCGAGCTCCTGCTTCTGACGGTTGAGGTCTTGCACGTGGCGGGCGTTGTCCATGGCCAGGCCCAGCTGGTTGGCCACCTGCTGCAGCATGCTCTGGTCGGCGTCGGTGACGATGCCGCCGCCGGCGCGCTCAGCCGCCAGCACGCCGGCGCCTTCGCCCTCGGAGCGCACGGGCACCACCACGAAGGGGCCGGGGGACAGGGCGTCGAGCATGGCCTGGCCGCGGGGGGTGAGGGAGGCCCGGAAGGCGGGCACGTCGGGCACCCGGCGGCCCTCCATCTTCTGCAGGACCAGCCCGAACAGGGGCAGGTCCGCGGGGCGGCCGTCGAGCTCGGGATCGATGGGCAGCCACAGATCCCCGATGCCGCCGGCCAGGTTCTGGTCCAGGCCCGCGCCACCGGCGGGGACCAGGCGGTCGCCGTCGGCACGCCAGTACAGCACCCGGGCGAAGTCCAGCCGCTTGCAGACCAGGTCGGTGGCGGTGGCCACCAGGGCCTGCTCGTCGTTGATGCGGTGCAGCAGGTTGGAGATCTCCCGCAGCACCTCGAGGCGCGAGGCCTGGTCTCGCTGCTCCTGGGCCAGATCCTCGAGGGCCCCGATCTGACCTTCCTGGATGCGCATCTTGTCCTGGGCCAGGCGCAGCCGGCGCACGCCCCGGCGCAGGGCCGCGACGGCCAGGCCGCCGAGCAGGCCGGCGGCCGCCCACCAGAAGGGGTGGCCGTGGATCAGCAGGCCCAGCAGGAAGCCGGCGATGGCACCCACGGCCATCATGGCGATGCCCACGGTGTACTTGGAGCCCGGGGTCTGCCAGCGCACGGTGTAGACGCAGGTGGGGTCCCCGCGGTTCATGCAGGCGTCTTCGACCACCTCGGCGGGGGGCAGCCCGAAGCTCATGGGGATGGCCGCCAGGGTCCCGCGGCGCTTGGCGTCCAGCAGCGGGTGGTCCGGGTAGCCGTCCTTCATCCGGAACTCGAGCTTGCACTCGCCCTCGCTGATGGACAACAGCTCGTAGGCCGTGATCTTCGACAGGTCCTTGCCCCAGCCGGGCAGGCGGCTGTAGACGGCGCGGGGCGTGGCCAGCAGCTTGGCCACGTAGAACAGCGCGCCCACCTCGGAGGTCTCGGCGTGCATCAGCCCGGCCTGGTAGGTCACGTCCGGGTCGCCGGTGACCTTCACCATGGCCTTGTTCAGGGCCAGGGCTTCGTCGTAGGTCACCCAGCGTGTGCCGTCGGCGGCCTCTTCGCGGGTGAAGCCCCAGGCTTCGTACAGGCGCTCCTCGATCTCGGGGCCGTACACCTTGCGGATGAAGCGCAGGTTGGGCGCCAGCAAGGACGCCTGGAAGACCCGGTCCTCGCGCCCGGTGTAGTCGGGGTCGGGGAGGGGCGCGCTGGTGGGCATGGACGCTCGCGGGATCAGACCTCGCTCAGCATACCAGCCATGCGCCCTGCGAGGATGCGGGAGAGGTTGAACAGGATGCGCGACGACAGCGCGGGGTCGTCCCGCATCAGCTCCTCGAGGAAGCGCCGCCGCAGCACCAGGACCTTGCCCTCGTTGATGGATCGGATGGTGGCGGTGCGCCGGCCCTCGTCCACCAGCAGGGCGATCTCGCCGAAGACGTCGCCCGCGGTCAGGTGGGCCAGCACCCGGTCGCCGGCCTCGACCACGAAGTCACCGTCGAGGATGAAGAACATCTCCTTCTCGATCAGATCCTGGCGGACCACGGTGCGATCGGCGGGGATGTCCATGATGAAGCCCTTGCCGGCCAGCTTCCGGATGGCCTCGTCCGGCAGGGTGTCCAGCAGGGTCTTGGTCCGCTTGTCGTCGTCGTCCTCGATGAGCAGCTGCTCCTGCAGCTGGTTCCAGACCACCTCGGGCTCGACCTCGAAGGGCAGAGGGCCGGGATCGAGCACCTCGCGGTAGGGGCGCAGGTCCAGGAACTCGCGCTTGCCGGGGCCGAAGTGCTGCTTGACCAGCGGCGCGACGGGCGAGCCCACCCGCTGCAGGTAGTCGAGATCCGACAGCACGCCGACCAGGGGCACCCGCACGCCGTCCTGGTTGCAGACCAGCTCGCCCGAGTAGGGGCGGTAGCCCAGCTTGCGGTAGGCCCGCACCAGGCCGGGGGCGCAGTAGGCGAAGACCATCGAGACGTCGGCCCCGATCATGTGCTCGTACATGGTGCGCGACAGGGCGGGCAGGATCAGGGTGCCGCGCACCGAGCGGTCGATGAGCAGGCGGGAGGTTTCGCAGGTGACCAGGGTGTCGATGGCGGGGAACAGGCCCATGGAGAAGCGCTGGTGCACCTCTGGGGGGACCTGGCCCGGCTGCCAGACCACGGCGCGGACGGTGCCGGTGACCTCACCCTTGGACTGGGTGTAGAACAGCACCGTGCCAGGGGTCTCGTCGTCGTCGTCGTGGATCATCTTCCGTTCGTGATCCACCTCGAGGAAGCCCTTCTCGAGCTCTTCGACGTAGATGCGGTAGCGGAAGCGGTAGATGGCCTCGCGCTCCTCGAGCGTGATCGCCTCGTGGACCTTCTCCAGCCCCATCAGCCACTGCAGCAGCATGGTCGCCTACACCGTGCCGATGGCCACGAAGATGCCCGCCAGGCCCACGGGATCGTCGGCCTCGGCCAGCTCGGCGCGGATCGCGGTGATCATGGCCCCCGCCTCGGCCGGGTCGAGCAGGCCGGCCTTGAAGTAGGTGGTGAGCGCCATGAAGGCGTCCAGCCCCACGTCCAGGCTGGTGAAGGCCTCGACCTTCTGCTGAACCTGGGAGAAGCCCGCGTGGCGCATCAGCCAGGCCAGCTTGCGGCCCACCTGACGGTCGCCACTTTCAGTGGTCTTGGCGTCGATCACCCGCTGGGTGAAGGCGGCGAAGGCCGGGCCGGAGGGGTGCAGGGAGAGCCAGCCGTCGTCGATGTCCAGCACGCAGACCTTGCCTCCGGGCCGGACCACGCGACGGGCCTCGGCCAGGGCGGCGAGGGGATCGGCCAGGTGCTGGTAGACCAGGCGGCTGTAGGCGAAGTCGAAGCTGTCGTCGTCGAACGGCAGCTCGTAGGCGGAGCCCTGCTCGAAGGCGACGTTGGGGTGCTCGGGGGCCACCACCGTGTTCGCCACCGCCATCATCTCCGCGCTCAGGTCGATGCCCACAGCGCGCCCCTGGGGGATCAGGGTTGCCACCGCGCCGGTCAGGAAGCCCGGGCCGCAGCCCACCTCCAGGAACTGGTGCTGGGGCGCCAGGCCGAGGGTGCGCAGCTGGCGCAGCTCGCGGCCGAGCATCACGTTGGCTTGCTGGTGCAGACGCTGGATCTCGGCGCGCCGACGTGCGTCGGTGAACCGATCGAAGTCGTAGGAGTGGGTCACGGCGGGCCCTCGGGTGCGGACTCTATTCGGACGTCTTGACCGTCGGCTTGACCCTGAAGGCCTCGAAGAGGTCCATCGGGATGGGGAAGACGGTGGTGCTGTTGTTCTCGACGGCGATCTCGCTCAGGGTCTGCAGGTAGCGCAGCTGCAGGGCGGTGGGGGTGGCGTCCATGAGCTGGGCGGCTTCGACCAGCTTGGCGGAGGCCTGCTGCTCACCGCTGGCGGCGATGACCTTGGCGCGACGCTCGCGCTCGGCCTCGGCCTGCTTGGCCATGGCGCGCTGCATCTCCTGGGGGAGGTCGATGTGCTTGACCTCGACCTGGGTGACCTTGATGCCCCAGGGGTCGGTGTGGCGGTCCAGGATCTCCTGGAGCTTGTGGTTGATCTCGTCGCGCTGGGACAGCAGCTCGTCGAGCTCGGCCTCACCGGCCACGGAGCGCAGGGTGGTCTGCGCCAGCTGGGCGGTGGCGAAGTAGTAGTCCTCGACCGACAGCAGGGCCTTCACCGGGTCCACGACCTTGAAGTAGACCACCGCGTTGACCGCCACGGAGACGTTGTCGCGGGTGATGACGTCCTGCTTCTCGACGTCCAGCACGATGACGCGCAGGGAGATGCGCTGCATCTTGTCGACGCCGGGGATGAGGATGATGAGGCCGGGGCCCTTGGCCGGGATGATGCGGCCGAGGCGGAAGATGACCGCCCGCTCGTACTCCTTGATGACCTTGACGGCCGACATGATCACGAAGAAGACGATGACAGCGACGATGATGATGGATTCCATGGGGACTCCTGGGGAAGCGCAGGGGGACCGAGTCTAGGCTGACTCTGTCGGGGATTCGTCGGGGGTGGCGTGGGGCAGAGGCTCGCACGCCAGGGTGAGGGACTCGACGGCGTTGACCTTGACGGTGGCACCTTTGTCGATGGTGCCGGGCCAGGTGGCCTTCCAGATGGCGCCATCCACCAGCACCCAGCCGCCGCCCTCGCCGCCTTCGGTGACGGTGGCGGTCTCGCCGGGCAGGCCTTCGGCGCCCACGGCCACCCGGCCGCGCTGGGCGCGAACGATCATGAAGACCACCGCCGCGACGATGCCACCCACGGTGAGGGCGACGGTGGCGATGGTGACGGGGGAGACCGTGAGGTCGAACATGGGATCTTCGCCGTTGAAGAGGAAGATGCCGCCGGCCGCCAGGGACAGGATGCCCCCGACGGTCAGCGCCCCATAGGATGGGATCCATATCTCCAGGGCGAACAGGGCGAAGCCCAGGATCACCAGCAGCAGGCCGCCGAAGTTGAAGGGCACGATGGACAGCCCGATGCCGGCGGCCACCAGCATGGCCACGCCGAGCACCCCGGGCACCACCAGGCCCGGGTTGTGGAACTCCACGTACAGGGCCAGCAGGCCCAGGGCGATCAGGGCGTACAGCACGTTGGGGTCGCCCAGGAAGTGCAGCAGGCGCTCCTCGAGCACCATCTCCTGGGAGTGCTGGGTGGCGCCGGCGGTGTCGAGCACCACGGTGCCGGAGGGGGTGGTGACCTCCATGCCGTGGACCTGCTGCAGCAGGTCGTCGAGGTCTTCGGCCACCAGGTCGATGATGCCCTGCTCGAGGGCTTCCTTGCTGGTGACGGACTTGGAGTCCCGCACCGAGTCTTCGGACCAGTCCATGGGGCGGTCCCGCTGCTCGGCGATGGCCCGGGCCCAGGAGAGGGTGTCGTTCATCACCTTCTCGCCCATGATGGTCTCGTCCGGGTCCGTGGACTCGTCGCCCCCGAAGGCGGAGACCGGGTGGGCGGCGCCGATGGTGGTGCCCGGCGCCATCACGGCCACGTGGGCGGCCATGGTGATGAACACGCCGGCCGAGCCGGCGCGGGACCCCGCGGGGGAGACGTAGGCGATCACGGGCACGTCGGCGCCCAGCTCGGCCTTGACGATGTCGCGGGTGCTGTCCAGCAGCCCGCCGGGGGTGTCGATGACGATGACGACGGCGGACACGCCGGCCTCTTCGGCCTCTGCGATGCCGTCGACGATGTAGTTCGCCGTGCCCGGACCGACGGCGCCGTCGAGCTCGAGCAGGTGGATCTGCTGTCCCATGGCCGGGAAGACGGCCATCAGGAGGATCATCAAGATTGGAAGCACCATCGCTCCTGGCCTGGGATGGACGTTTGCGTACGCGGCGCCAGCGCTGGCCCTAACCCGGGCTGTGGCGCATGCATGGCAGAGCCGTCAGGTGGTCTCGGCGTTTCGTGAGCCCGCCAGGTGTCGAAACCGTCGAAGATCGACGGACGGATCTTCGACAGTTCGACACTAGACCGATCGGTAGAAAACCAAGAAAAGACAAGAAGTACAAGCCAGTGCGAGAAAACAGCCCGTCGACGGATCGCCGGCACGGTCCTTGAACATGTCCTGGGGGTCATGCGTGCCCCCCTCTACCTGCTGTCCTTCCCCTTGCTCATCGGTCTCTGGCTGGGGGTGCTGGTCCCCGTCCCCTGGCTGCCCACGGTGCTGGCGGCGGCGGCCTGTGCCGTGCTCGCCGGCCTCCGTCCGGGCAGCGGCCGGGTGGGGCTGGCCGTGGCGGTCCTCCTGCTCGGCTGGTCGTCGCCGGCATCGGTGCCCCAGGGTCCCGAGCTCGACGGCCGGATCGCGCTGCGGGGTCGGACCATCGCCCTGACCGCCGCCGGCGGACGCCTGGTGGCCCTCGAGGCGCTCGCCCCGGTGGGAGAGCCCTGGCGACCCGCGTCGGGCCGTGTGCTGGTGGACTTCGGTGAGGTGCAGCCGGGGCCGGGGCTGGACGTGCTGGCCTGGGGCCGGGCGCTGGCGCCCCGCCCCGTCGCCCTGCCCGGTGCCCCGGATCCCTGGGCCGTCGCGGCGCTGGCTGGGGCCCGGGCGCGGCTCGTGGTGGCGCGCTGGCAGCCCACCGGCCCCGCGCCCCCTGCCAGCCCGACCATCCCCCCCTGTCGGCACCAGGGGCTGCTGGCGGCCCTGGCCGTCGGGGACCGCAGCGCGGTGCCGGAGGCCACCACGGCGCTGCTCCGGGCCACGGGCACCAGCCACCTGCTCGCCATCAGCGGGCTGCACCTGGGCCTGGTGGCCGGGCTGGTGGGCTGGCTGGGGGGCTGGCTGGCGCGGCTGCTGGGGCTCGCCAGGCCGCGGGCCCGCACCGCCTGGCTCGGGGCGCTGTGCGCGGTGGCCGGTGCCTGCGCCTACGGTCAGCTGGCCGGCTGGCCGGTGAGCGCGGTGCGGGCGGCCCTGATGCTGGCCGGCGTCGGGCTCGCCCTGGCGCTGGGGCGCGGGCGGGATCCCCGCCAGCTGCTGGGCTTCGCCGCCTTCGCCACGGTGTTGGTGGAGCCGGCCACGGTGGCCACCCCCAGCTGGCAGCTGTCCTTCGGTGCCCTGCTGGGCCTGATCCTGCTGACGCCGCGGCTGGCGCGGGCCATCCCCCCGGACCTGGCCGCGCCCACCGAGCGGATGCTCCAGGGGGCGGCGGCCACGGTGGGCGCCACCGTCGGCACCCTCCCGGCGGCGGCCTGGTGGTTCCAGCAGCTGGCCCTGACCGCGGTGCCCGCCAACCTGGTGGCCCTGCCCCTGGTCGGCGTCGTCGCCACGCCGGCGGCCCTGCTCGCCGCCGCCCTGGACGGTGCCCCCGCTCAGCTCGCCACCGCGCTGGGCTGCGCGGCTCTGGATCTCACCCTCGGCTGGCTGGGGCTGATGCAGGGGCCGAGCCTGCACCCGGCCGTGGGGCCCGTCGGCGCGGTCCTGCTGGTGGGGCTACCCCTGCTGGCCCGCAGGCCCGTGCTGGCGTCCTTCGCCGCCCTGGTGGCCCTGGGGCTGCGGCTGCGACCGGCCGCGGGGCTGGTGATGAGCTTCCTGGCCGTCGGCCAGGGTTCGTCGGTGCTGGTGGAGTGGCCCGACGGTCGGCGCTGGCTGGTGGACGGTGGGCCGTCGCCCCACGCCGTGGTCCAGCACCTGCGGCGCCGGGGTGTGCGCTCCCTGGACGTGGTGGTCGTCACCCACCCCCACCCCGACCACATCGGAGGGCTGCAGCGGGTGGCCGCCGAGCTGGACCTGGGCGCGCTGTGGGTGCCGCGACCGCCAGGGCCTGGCGAGGCCGCCTACGCGGCCCTGGTGGGGCGCGCCCGGGCGGACGGGGTGCCCATCCTGGGCCCGGACCACCCCGCGGTGCCCGCCCTGCATCCCCTCGCCGGCTGGCGGTCGCCCAAGGGATCGGTCAACGACGAGAGCCTGGTGCTGCTGCTGGCCCACGGGCGCCACAGCGCCCTGCTCACCGGCGACATCGAGGCCGGTGCCGAGGCCTTGCTCACCCCGGGGCTGGGCCGCGTCGATGTGCTCGGGGTGCCCCACCACGGCAGCCGGAGCTCATCCACGGAGGCCTTCGTGCAGGCCCTGGACCCCAGGATCGCCGTGATCTCTTGTGGGCTGGACAACCGCTTCGGCCACCCCCACCCCAGCGTGGCGGCCCGCTACCGCGACAGCCTGCTGCTGCGCACGGACCAGCACGGCACCGTGGAGCTGCGCAGCGACGGCCTCTCGCTGGCCCTGCGCAGCTGGCTGCCGGGGCGCGGGTGGCGGCGGTGGGTGATCCCGGGTGGGGACCTCTACCCCTTGTCGACCAGCTCCGTGGGGTCGTCGTCGCCCACCAGCTCGGCGGCCTCTTCGGCGCTCTCGTCGGCCTCGTCGGTGTCGTCCAGGAACAGGTAGCGCACCAGGAACAGCCCCACGCCCACCACGATGGCGGCGTCTGCGATGTTGAAGGTGGGGTACTCGTTGGTGCCGAACTTGGCCTCGAGCCAGCCGGACAGCTCCGGGTGGTCGGTGTAGACCCGGATGAAGTCCACGACCATGTGCTTCTCGCGGAAGGCGCGGTCGATGGCGTTGCCCAGGGCGCCGGACATGATCAGGCCCAGGGTGAGGGACTGGAACTTGTCGTCCCGGGGCAGCTGCCACACGAAGCTGAGGATCACGCCCACGGCGATGACGGTGAAGACGCCGAAGATGGTCAGCCGGATGGGGGTCGGCAGGTCGCCGAACAGCCCGATGGCGGCCCCGGGGTTCTTGGTGTGCACGAAGGACAGGAAGCCGGGGATGATCTCGATGGTCTCGCGCAGGTAGCGGATGTTGTCCACCACCATCTGCTTGGTGACCTGGTCGGCCACGATGAACAGCAGGCTCACCACCACGAAGATGATCATCTTCGGGGACTTGAACTGTTCGGCGATCGAGAGCTTCTCTTCGAGCATGGTGGTCTCCACAGCGTCGGCGCTGCTTAGCGTCACCAGCCCCCGAAAGCCAGCGGGGGCATCTCGTGGCTGGACTTCACAGGGAGGACGCGGAGAGCGCGGAGGCTGCCGCACGGCGGGTTGTGGTGAGTGGAGGTGGACGTGGAGAGGACGTGGTGGTCCTCGCGACGTGGTTCTGGTCGCTGCCGCTCCTTGCCCGAAAAGGAATCGATCTCCTGGAACGCCATCGCTGCGCGCGGCGTCGGCGTGCGAGATCGCAGCGCGCTGCATCGGCGGAGCGGCAGCCCGTACGGTCCACCGCCTGCGGCGGCGGCTTTCGCCCCATCGCTACGCGATGTCCGCGTCCTCCGCGCTCTCCCTGTGACCCTGTCCTGGCGGTCAGGCCCCTAGAACCGGAAGGGGTAGTTCAGCGTGTAGGCCGGGCCGTCGAAGGACTGGAAGTCGATCATCTTGATGGACCCGGAGAGGCAGGACTCGAGGGCCGTGCCCTGGTAGGCGGCTTCCCGGATGGAGGCGGACGACACGGAGCCGTCGGGCTCGAGGGTGAAGCGCAGGGTCACCGAGGGCAGCTCGCCGGTGCTCTTCTTGTGGGCCAGGAAGCAGGCCTTGATGTTCTTGTTGTTCCGGATCTGGATGTCGATGACCGTGGTGGGGATGGTCTTCTGTCCGGAGCTGCTCGAGCTGCTGCTCGAGCTGCTGCTCGAGCTGGAGCTGGAGCTGCTCGAGCTGGGGGTGCGGCTCGAGCTGGAGCTGGAGCTGCTCGAGCTGGGGGTGCGGCTCGAGCTGGAGCTGCCGGAGCTGGTCGAGCTGCCGGAGCGGCTGGAGCTGGACCCGGAGGTCGAGCTGCCGGAGCGGCTGGAGCTGGAGCCGGAGGTCGAGCTGCCGGAGCGGCTGGAGCTGCCGGTGCTGGAGCTGCCGGTGCTGGTCGCGGCGGGGGCTTCCTCGGGCTCCTCGGGGGCTTCCTCGGGCTCCTCGGCGGGCTCTTCGGTGGCGAGCACATCGAGCAGGTCCTGGGGCGGGCCGTCTTCGCCGGCTTCGCCATCCTCGGTGGGCTCTTCGATGGGCTCCTCGATCGGATCCTCTTCCTTGTCGTCCGCGGCGTCGGCCACGGCGTCGAGCTCGGCCTCCTTGGCCTGCTGCACCTGCTGGGCGGCGGTGGAGACCCGCTGGGCCAGGGTGTCGATCTCGTCGAAGGAGACCTCGCCGGTGATCAGGCGGACGGTCAGCGGGTTGAGGGCCGCGGAGAGCATCACCGCCAGGATCAGCGAGAGGAACAGGGAGGTGAAGACCCAGGCCGAGCGGCGGCCGAACACGCCGGTGGCCACGATCAGGGCGATGAGCAGGGCGCCCCACAGGGCCAGGAACAGGCCGGCGAAGTGGGCGATGTAGGTGGCGCCGCCCAGGGCGAGCACGATGGCGCCGACGCCGGCACCGGCAGCACCCAGCAGGATGACGCTCAGGTCGCCGGTGGGGTCGTGCTGACGCTCGGTCAGGGGCACGCCGGTGGCCGCCGGGGAGGGGGCGGGCGCCGGGGTGGGCGCGTGGGAGTAGGCCGGCGCCGCCGCGGGGGTCGGCATCGGCATGGGCGCCGGCGTGGGAGCCTGGGGTTGGCCATGCTGGGCCGGGGCCGCGCGATCCATGGGGCTGGTGGGCAGCGGCGTGGGCTCTTCCGGTGCGGTCCCGAAGGAGGGATGGGGATCCATCGCGGGCGCCACCGGCTTGTCGGAGACCTTGGCGGCCTCCTGGATCACGGTGGCGGCTTCGCCGCTCTCGGCCTCGACGTCGGGGGTCGGGGCCTGGCGCCGGATCATGATCCGGTGCCCGCACTTGCGGCAGGTGGCCTTGTTGACCTCCTTGACCAGCTTGTGCTCGGGGATCTTGTAGACTGCGCCGCAGTTGTCACAGACGACCTTCATCGCTCCGCCTCCGGCGTCTTCGGGGGACCGTCTTCGGCAGGGGCTGGCCTCGGACGGCTCGAGACGCGCTACAGCGACCTCGGGGGCCGCAGATCAGCCGGTCCCGTGTATGAACCAGGGACCCCTTTGTCAATGCCCGGCTTCCCCGCCCTGAGCCGCCGGAGGGGCGGGCGCGGGCGGGGTGGAAGCCTCTTCACCTGCAGGGTCGAGACCACCGGCGGGCGCAGCGGTTCCCTGCTCGGCTGGCGCGACCCCTTCGGCGCCCTCTGGTTCGCCCTCGAGCAGGCGGTCGAGCTCGAAGATCGCCATGTAGAGCTTGTGGGGCATCTCGCGGTCGTGGAGGTGGATCTCCTCGGCCGACCAGGGCACGTACACCGGCCCGTCGGGGACCTTGTAGCGGTTGCCCGGGTAGTCCTCCCACTGGTGCTCCACCACCTCGGTGGGCTCCAGGCCCAGGCCGGTGGCGATGCGCCGCACGGCGTCGGCGTACAGCAGCGCCCCCTGGTAGGGGTCGGCCAGCCAGTAGCCCCGCTCGTGCACGATCAGGTAGCGGTAGTCCCCTGAGCGGGCCAGGGTGCCCATCTCCCCCGGATCGATGGACGTGACCGGGACCTCGGAGGGCTCCCGCGACAGGCCGTCCAGCACCGCCGCCGCCGGGATGCTCATGGGGTCCTGGGCGGCCAGGTAGCGGATCCGGTCTCCCGCCTCGCCGCCGCCCTCGTCCAGCAGCAGCGGAGGCACCGCCCCCTGGGTGGCCCAGGAATGGAAGACCTTGTGGTGGTGGATGGTCTGGTAGTAGCAGAGCAGGTCCTGCTCGCGGCCCAGGGGCAGCTCGATGATGCCTTCGTAGGCGGTGGGATCGAGCTGGTGGTAGAACTCGGGCACCGAGATGTGGCTGACCTGGATGGGGGCCCGGAAGGCGGCGGGCTGCTGGGCGTCGTCCGGCACGTGATCGACGACCCACAGGTACATCACCTGGAAGCCGGTCCAGGCCATGCAGGCCACGCCGATGCCCCAGCGCAGCAGGCGGCCGCGCCAGCCCTTGCCGGGCACCCCGCTCAGGCCCAGGGCCACCAGCGCCACCGAGGCCACCGCCACCATGGAGGCCAGGCGGTAGGGGCCGAACAGGCGGCTCATGCCCGGGACCCAGCGGAACAGCCAGGTGAACGGCATGCGTATGACCCAGCGCTCCCCGAGCATCAGCACGTTCTCGGCGTCGGCCGTGGTCATGACTTTCAGGTACGGCCCCAGGGTGCACAGGTAGAAGAACAGGAACACCGCGAGCCAGAACAGCCGATCCCGGCGGAACAGCAGGATCGGGATGGCGCCCACCAGGATGACCGCCAGGGGCCAGCCCCGCTCCCCCGTGGCCGGCCGCACGATGTAGTCCGCGGACCAGGAGGATCGGATGGTCCGGTGCAGGGACGCCAGGACGTTCTCCTCGTAGGTGTCCGGCCGCATCGGGGCGTCGGCGATGGTCTCGTAGCGCGGGAAGGGCAGGAAGAACGACATCTCGGGCAGCGAGGTCGAGCCTGCCTCCGAGGTGTTGAAGTAGGGGCGCACGAAGGGCCACGAGGTCAGCAGCGCCACCACCCCCAGGGGCAGGACCCAGCGCCACAGGGCGCGCCAGGCCAGGCGCCCCGACAGCAGGAACCACACCAGGTACATGAGCGTGAAGACGCCGGCCATCAGCCCGTAGAACCAGTACCAGGCGGCGGACAGCCCCAGGCACAGCCCCGCCGCGACGATGTCCCACCAGCGCTGTCGCTTGGCCGCCCGGTCCAGGAAGATCGGGTACAGCAGCATCCACCACAGCACGCACTGCCGCAGGCCCGACCCCCCGATGTCCTGGACGTTGAGGGGGTTGATCACCGCCACCAGGCAGGCGGTCAGGGCGATCAGGCGGTCCTTGGTGTAGTGGCGGGCCAGGGCGTAGGCGCACAGCCCGTCGAGCACCAGGATCACCATGACCTTGGCGTTGTAGTGGGCCGGGAAGTCCATCACGTGGCTCAGGGGCCAGGTGATGAACAGCACGTCGAGGATGTTGCCTGTCTCCGGGTAGCGACCCAGGGCCACCAGCTGGGCCCAGCGCTCGGTGATGGGCAGGTCGGCCGCGGTCAGGGCCTCGGCCTCCATGGAGTGCCACCAGTAGCGCCACAGCCAGCCGCCCAGCTCGCCGCCGCCCACCACCACCTGATCCATGGCCGTGACCATCGGCCAGGTGAGCATGGCGGCCGCCGCGGCGGACAGGGCGCAGGCCAGCAGGATCTCCAGCCCGACGATGCCGACCTTGCGCAGCGGCGTGTTCATGGCACCCGGTAGATGGTCAGCTCGTGGTCGTCGTGGGCCGGCGGCCCGAGCACCGCGTTGAGCACCGCGTGGATCTGATCGCGCTTGAGCGTCGGGTACAGGTCGTTGTGGACCACGACCCAGCGGTAGCCCTGGCGGGCGAGCACGCGGCTGGACACCACCAGCTCGAGGTCGGGGAGGGTCCGGGGCAGCAGGCGCGCGCGGCCGGCCTCGATGTCGAGCAGGAAGCGGGAGAACTGGTTGTGCCGCAGGCCGGGGGGCAGGGGCTCGTTCAGCGTGTAGGGGATCGGCCGGCCGTGGTGGACCTGGTACCAGTTGTAGACCGCGCGCTCGAGCAGCGGGAAGGCGATGGGCAGGTCGAGCACCGCGCCCTCGGCCTCGTCCTCGATCACGAAGGCGTAGCCGGCGGGGACTTCGGCGCGGGAGGTGGCCACGGGCAGGGGCGTGGGGGAGCAGCTCCAGGTCTCCACCAGCACCAGGGCCGCGGCGGCGATGCCCAGCCCCCAGGCGACCCATGGCGGGCGCCGCGCCATCAGCCGCGCCAGCCCCCACGCGGCGACGATGCCGAGCCCAAGCTCCACCCCGATGACGAAGCGGAAGGGGTGGGAGATGCGCGAGAACAGGGGCAGGGCCTCGAAGAAGGCCAGGAAGGGCAGGGGCAGACGGCGACCGGCGATCTCGACGTACTCACCGAAGGCGTACAGGTAGGGGCCCAGGGCGAAGATCCAGAACACCAGCGCCACCACCAGCCAGGGCACCAGCTTCTTGCGGGGCTTGACCAGCGTGAGGGCGGCGACCGACAGCAGCATGAGCGCCCAGCCCACGTAGACGACGATGATGAGCTCTTCGCCGTACAGCGCCTTCAGATCCGGGCTGTAGAAGTGGCCGGGCCTGAAGAAGCACTGCAGGTCGGACATGTTGTGGTACAGCAGCGAGTTCCAGACGAAGTCGGCGTCGCGGTTGACCAGCGCGTCCGGGGCGTCCATGGAGCTCTTCAGCGCCCACAGGGCCGCGCCCGCCAGGGGGCCGATCACCAGGGCGCCGATGATGCCGTTGCGCAGGAAGGGCACCCAGGGTGGGGGATCGAAGCGCAGCTTCCACAGCAGCAGCACCACCGTGATCAGCCCCGCGAAGAGCCCGTAGTACCAGTTGAAGACCCCGCAGGCGGCCAGGGCGATCCAGGCCAGCAGGCCCCGCGCCAGGGTCGGCTTCTCGGTGAGGCGCAGCAGGAACAGCAGGTACAGGGCCAGCCAGCCGATGTTCAGTGACTCGGTGATGCCGTTGTGGGCCTGGGCCAGGATGTGGGGGCAGAAGCCGTAGGCGACCCCGGCCACCAGCGCCGCGGCGTCCGAGCGCACCACGTGGCGCGCCAGCAGCCAGGCGCAGAAGGCCGAGAACCACAGCGAGCCGCCCACGACCACGTTGTGGGTGACCACCGGCCCCGTGAGCGCCTGCACGGGCAGGGTGAGCAGGGCGTTGAAGGTGTCGATGAAGTACAGCGCGCCGCCGTTGGGCCAGGCGA
This sequence comes from uncultured Enterobacterales bacterium, assembly GCA_964481655.1. Classification (GTDB taxonomy): domain Bacteria; phylum Myxococcota_A; class UBA796; order UBA796; family JAFGLY01; genus CALDOK01. The sequence continues at coordinate 65,068 of CAYZVO010000017.1, forward strand.
TCAGGTCGGTCCAGGCTGGCCAGCGGCCATACTCCAGGACCTCCTGGCCCACCCACCAGAAGCCCCAGACGTGGTTCCAGGTGTCGTTGCCGGGGTGGCCCAACAGCACCGAGCGGGGGGCCATGGCTGTGGGCCAGGTCAGGATGGCGGTGGCCACCGCGAACAGCAGCGCCACAGCCGCGATGGTGAGCAGCTGGGCGGTGAGGCCCCGTGTGGGGGCCGGGTCGTGACCCTGGCCTGGGTTGGTCATGGCAGGATGCTATCCCCCTTGCGGGGGGGAGTTCCAGCCGAGGGGGTGTGCAAACGACGATTGGCGTTACACTGACAGCTCGCTGCAGCCCCCGTAGACCTCCCGAGGTCCCCCGTGCGCGCCTTCCCCCTCATCGCGGTCATGCTCTCCATCGCGGCCTGCAACGCCGTGCCCGCCGAGCTGCCCACCGAAGAGCGGGTGCGCGAGCTCGAAGAGCTCGACGCCGAGACCGCGCCGCCGCTGTACCAGTACATGTACGACTCGGCCTTCCTCCCGGAGGTCCAGGCCGCCGAGCAGCGCGCTCGCATCCTGGTGTGGCTGCGCTGGGTCGATCTGCAAGAGTACCAGCTGCAGCTGCTGCTCAAGCTCCACGGCCGCGCCACCACCCTGCGGGAGCGCCTCGAGGGCAGCCAGCAGCGCATCATCCAGCGCTACGAGCCGGATCTGGCGCCCCACTACGACCGCATCTTCGAGCTGCTCTCCAGCGGCGCGGCCCTGGACGACCCCCGCCTCGACGGTGTCGCCGAGCAGCTGGCTGAGGCCCGCACCCAGACCCTGCGGGACGACGAGCTGCTGGCCATCCGCATGCAGTCCGTGCGCGCCTTGCTCGACGAAGAGCAGGAGCTGCTGCGCACCCTGAGCCCCCAGCAGGAAGCCCGCTTCCCCGACATGGTCTTCGCCCTGCGGCGCCAGCTCGACCTGGCCGCCAGCTCCGGCGACTTCCGGGCCATGATCGGCTCCCTGTACTCGGTGGGTGATCCCACCCTGCTGCTGCGGGGCGACTTCGAGGCCACCCGCGAGCACCTGGACATCTCCGGGCTGTGGGCCGACGACGCCCAGGCGGAGCTGTCCGGTCCGGTGCTGCACCAGGCCCGCCGTGAGCTGCTGCTCTACCTGCTGCTCCAGGAGCCGGCGCTGCCCGACGCCATCGAGGCCGCGCTGCAGGCGCGCCAGGCCAGCGGCGTGGTCCCTGTGGAGCAACCCGCCACGATGGCGCCGCCCCCCGGCGTCCCTGACGGCCCCGGTGGCGTGGACAACGTGCGGCCCCCGCCGGGCGCTGCGCCGCTCCCGGCCGAGCCCGTGCCGGTCGATCCCGAAGCCTAGCCCTCGGGGACCTTCGCGATCTCCAGCACGAAGTAGGTGTTGCCGTAGCCGTAGGCGGGCAGGCGCCAGCCCATGGCCGTGTTCTGGAGGCAGGCTTGCAGCTCGGGGTTGTCGAAGCCCTGGCTGATGGTGGCGCTCTTGATCCAGCCGTCCTCGACGGCCAGGTCGATGCGCCCCTTGCCGAAGGTCTGGAGGTCTTCGGGGGAGAAGGGCTCACCGCAGCTCAGCAGCTCGCCTCGCTTGCGGTCCAGCAGGCGGCCGGTCTGCTCCACCAGGCTCAGCTGCCAGGTGTGGATGGTCGGCATGTGTGTGAACCAGGGGGGGTAGTCCCAGGTCAGCGCCGCGTCGGCCACGCAGCGGCCCAGGTCCCGGTGACCGTCCGGGGTCGACAGGGGCTTGGGGGAGTAGACCTTGCCGTCGGCCACGCCCCAGTGCATCTCGAGGGTGCCCTGCAGGCGGGGGTTCGACAGCAGGGCGTCGTGGTAGCAGTCGAAGATGTCCTGCTCGTTGAGCATGTCGATGCGCTTGTGCACGTCGTTCGGGGTGCTGGTCTCGGGGTCCAGGCCCAGGAAGACGGTGACCGTGGGTTCCGGTTCCGGAACGGGTGCAGCCTCGGGCTCGACCACGGGCTCCGGCTCCGGCTCGGGCTCGACCACGGGCTCCGGCTCCGGCTCGGGCTCGACCACGGGCTCCGGTTCGGGGTCCGGCTGCTCGGGGGTCACCGGGGGCGTGCTCGGTGATTCTTCGGGAGTCGCTGGTTCCGGCTGTGGCGGGGCCTCCGGCTCGGGCTGCTCGGGGCTGGCCGGTCCGGGCTCCAGCACGGGCTGCTCGGGCTGCACGGCCGGCTCCAGCCCCGGGATGGAGAGCTCGATCCATCCCTGCTGGTGGGCCACCATCGCGCCTGATCCCAGGGCCAGCGCCAGCAGGAAGAGCAGGAAGCGGATGCGTCCGGCGCTGCGCCAGGTGGCCTCGATGGGCTCGTCGTCGATGGGGTCGTGGTGGCCGTCTTCGACCTCTTCGGTGAGCTGGCGCTCGTCGTCGATGGTCCAGCCGATGCCGCGGTGCTGGGCGCCGACCGAGTCGTGGGGGCCGTCGCCGATGGGCATCTCCACCGCGCCCTCGGCGGTGTCCAGCTCGGGCCTGGCGGCCGTGGCCGGGTCCAGCTCCATGGTGTGGCCGTCGTCCGAGTAGGTCGCGCCGGCCGCGCGGGAGGGGGTGGCCAGCAGGCGCTCCACCTCGGCGGGGGTGGGCACCAGGGTGCCGCTGCGGGCCTCCTTGTCCTGGTCGCTGGCCTGGGGCCGCTGGCGATCCTGGGTGGTGGGCGGGCCCCCCGCATGCTGCGCGGCGGGGTGGTGGCGGGCGTCGGGGGCGTCGGTGGGGGCCACGGTGGGCCAGGCGGCGGGGGGCAGGTCTTCGAGGGCGGGCAGGCAGGCATCGAGCTCCGCCCGCAGGGCGACGGCGTCGTCGTAGCGGTCGGAGCGGGCGTAGCGGGTGGCCCGGTGCAGCGCGGGCCGCAGCGCCTCCGGCAGCCTCCGGAAGATCTCCGAGTCGGTCTCGAAGTCGAACAGGTCGGGCTCGGTGTGGCCGGTGACCAGGGTGTAGAGGGTGGCCGCCACCGCGTAGATGTCCGAGCGGGGGTCCACCCGACGGGAGCTGGCCCGCTGCTCGGGGGCCATGAAGGACCAGGTGCCCATCACCACGCCGGTGCGGGTCACGCCGGCGTTGTCCTCCGACGGCAGGTGGGCCACGCCGAAGTCCGCCAGCTTGGGGACGCCGCGATCGGTCATCAGGATGTTGTGGGGCTTGATGTCCCGGTGGACGATGTCGAGCTCGTGGGCCTTCTCCAGCGCGCCCAGGATGCCGATGGCCGCCCGGGTGGCCTCGGCGGGGGGGAGGGGTCCCTCGGTCTTGAGCCGGTCCCAGAGGCTGCCGCCGTCCACCAGCTCCATCACCAGGTAGACGTGGGTCCCGTCGTCCTCGATGTCGTAGACTTCGACGATGTTCGGGTGCCGCAGCCGGGCCTGGATGCGAGCCTCGGTGAGGAAGCGCTGGCGCTGCACCTGATTGCTGGCGCGCTCGGTGGCCAGGACCTTGACCGCGCGCTCCACGTCGAGGCGCTCGTCGTAGGCCAGGTAGACCGTGCCCACGCCACCCTCTCCGAGGATCTCCCGGAGCTTCAGCCGACCGGCTGCCAGGGGGGGCGCGACTTCTGTGGTCATCAGGGCGCTGCGGGGTGCTGGGAACGCTGACATCATCGCCAGTGTTGGACACGAACTTGCCAGGTTCGATTCGAAGTGTCCAGGTCAGGGAAACGTCAGAACCCCCGGGTGTCCCCCCAGCCTTCCCACAGCCCGGCCAAGCGATCCCGGGGGCCTCCCTCGCGGATGACCTGGAGCAACGCCCAGCCCAGGACCAGGGGGCGCTGCCAGCGTCGCTGCTCCACCAGCATCAGGTGGCCCGCCAGGGCGTGACGGGTCGCCGCCCGGCTGCGGCGGGAGAGGGTCGCCCCGCCGCTGTGGGTGCAGCGTGCTCCGGGGACCAGCAGGCTGGTCGAGCCGCGGTCCCGCAGCCGCAGGCACAGCTCGATGTCTTCGAAGCCGAAGCGGTAGCGCTCATCCAGGCGTTCGCCGCTGTCCAGCAGCAGGCAGGCCCCGCTCAGGGCGTCCACGGCGGTCGCGGCCGCAGGGACGTGGCGGGAGGTCCGCACCCGGGCGCTGCGGCGGTGGACCCGGATGCCGGCGCTCTCGATCCGGCCCTCGCCGTCCACCAGCACCGGCCCCGCGGCGCCGGCCTCGGGGTGGGCCTGCCGGGCCGCGAGCAGGGCCTGCACGCAGCCGGGCTGGGGGGCCGCGTCGTCGTTGAGCAGCAGGGCCATGGGGAGGCCGGCGGCCTGGACCGCGGCCAGGCCGAGGTTGCAGCTGCGGGCGAAGCCCAGCTCCCCGGCCGTGCGCAGGCGGGCCACGCCGTCGGGGAGGGGACAGGGCTCCGCCCCCGCCGGGGCGTCGTCCACCACCCAGACCGGGAGGCCCGAGACGCTGGCCAGGGCCTGCGGCAGCAGATCCCGCCGGCTGTGGTGGGGGATGACCACACCCAGGCCGGCGATGCCTCCCACGGCGGCGCTACTCGCCTTCGGGGCGGGGGTTGTATTCGAGTTGGATGACCAGATCGTCGATCACCTCGCCCTTCGGCCGGACCGGGTTGTCCTCGTAGTGGCCGGTGGGATCCTCGTGATCGGGCTTGCCGTTGCTGTTGGCGTCGTTGAAGGCCGACAGCCAGATCTTGTCGTTGTCGGTGGAGACCCGGATCTCGAAGGGGCCCGGTGCGGACAGCTCGGTCCAGCCCACGACGCTGGGTCGCTTGGCCAGGTCGCGCTGGTCGCCGTCGAAGAGGTCCAGCCGGACCTTGCCGCCCTGGTAGTCCTTGTAGCGCACCTCGCCCTTCAGGAGCACCGAGGGGCCCTCGACCGGGGCCGAGCGGGCGGTGGAGCCGGCGTCGGGGACGTCGGGGACGCCGGGCTGGGGCTGGTCGGGGACGCCGGGCTGGGGCTGGTCCGGGGCGCCTGTCGGGGGGTTGATGGCGTCGCCGGGGCTCGGCTGGCCGGGATCTCCGGGCTGGGGCTGGGCGGGCTGGCCGGGAGGATGCGCGCCGGGGGGCGTCGCGGCGCCGCTGGGGTCGCCGTCGGCGGCGCGCTCTTCGTCCGCCTTGGCGAGGATGGGATCCGAGCCGCACCCGGGGAGGGCCAGCCCGGTGGCGAGTGTGGCGAAGATGGCCAGCGTCTTGAGCATGTCGCCGGTTCCTGTTCGTGCGCTTCGAGCAGAGTTTATTCTAAACAAAACAAGAGCAGGCGACAGAACCGGGAGCCAGCCTCTGCGGGTGGCCTGCGCCGACA